>JACRAN010000176.1 GCA_016234735.1 Bacteroidota bacterium
ACCAATGCCTTCCTTTTCTCAAAACCGCTGGCAATTGTCTTTGCCATGCACCTCGGAATGGGGCTGGCGGCGAGGCAAAACCCGGGGATTTTGAATGCAAGGTGGTAGAAACACATGTAGGGACGGCCCTTGCGGTTGCCCCGAAAAACACGGACGCCAAAAAGAATGATGATTGTAGCCAAAATAAAAACCTATATCGGGCGAGGGCACGAGCGGACTGTCCGGGCGAAGAAGAACGTCATTTTATCCGTCGTTTTCAAGGGCATCGGCGTACTGACGGGCTTCGCTTATTTCCCGCTTTCGCTGGAATACCTGGGGGTCGCCAAGTTCGGCGTGTTCCTGACGCTCGTCTCCATCCTCGACTGGTTTGCGGAATTGGACATCGGCATCGCCAACGGCTTGCGCAACAAACTGGGCGAAGCCGTTGCCGCAGGCGACGACGAAAAAGCGAGGGGCTACGTCAGCACCACTATTTTCGCCCTCGGCGGCATTTTTTCAGGCATCGCCGTGGTGTTTGTGGCGGCTTGTTTCGTGGTTCCGTGGGCGGACTGGCTTCATGCGGAGCAGCAAATGAGCTGGGAAATCGCCATCCTGGCGGCGCTCATGTTCGGCGCTTTTGCCATCCACATGGTGTCGGCTATCGTTTTCCAGGTATTCTACGCCTTGCAGCGCATGGCGATGGTGGATTTCTACAACCTGTTGAGCAAGGTGCTGTTCCTCGTGGTCATCGTCGTGCTGATTTATTTCACCGAAGGCTCGCTCCTCCTGTTCGGCACGGCGAAGGCAATGACTTTTGCATTGGTGCCCCTTTTCGCCGGGCTGTACTATTTCCGGGGGGAGTTCCGGCGCTTCCGCCCCTCGTGGGGGTTGGTCAGAAGCTCGTATTTCAAGGACTTGTTTTCGTTGGGCATCCAGTTTTTCGTCATCCGGATTGGCATGATTGTCATCCACCAAACCAACAACCTGCTCATCGCCCATTACGTCTCGTTGGAGGATGTTCCGAAATACGAAGCTGCCTACAAGTACCTCTCGATTTTCCTGCTGTTGTTCATCATCCTGACCAACCAGCTTTGGGCTGCCACCGTCGAGGCTTACCAAAAAGGCGATTTGGAATGGGTGAAAAATACGTTGCGAAGCACCATGAAAATCTGGGTGGGCACACTGCTGTTGAGCCTCCTGATGATTGCCGCTGCGCCCGTTGTTTTTGAAAAATGGCTGCAAGGCAAACTCGAAATCCCAATGGTGCTGACCGTATCGGTCGCCGTTTCCATTGCCATCACCACTTGGGTCAACATGTTCAACCTCGTACTGAACGGCACAGGGAAAATCAGGCTCCAGATGTACGCATGGATTTTGGCAAGCGTGGTGAACATCCCGGTCTCGATTTTCTTCGCCACTACGCTGGGGATGGGCAGTGTGGGCATCGTGCTGGGCACGGTGGCGAGCATGGTTCCGTTGGCTATACTGTCGCCTTTGCAAGTGAAAAAAATACTGTCCGGCTCCGACCGGGGGCTTTGGGCGAAATAGAAAAGTGTGTTCGTAGTAAAGTTCAGTCTGGTCTCTTCACTTTAAAATTTTCCACCAACAAGTTCAAAGGCAAGTGCTGTCCTGTGCCGTGCAGGGATGCGCCGTATGGTGCGCCCCCCACCTGAATGGCTGAGGACAGGCAAACCATTTTTCAATACAAACAAACGATTATGAAAACAGCCATTGTTACTGGCTCATCCGGGCTGATTGGCAGCGAAGCCTGCAAGTTTTTCCACGCCAAAGGCTTTTTTGTCGTGGGCATTGACAACGACATGCGCCAATATTTTTTTGGCGAGGAGGCGAGCACCAAGCCTATGGAACAGGAGTTGAAATCAACGCTCCAGTGGTTCCGCCATTTCGCCGTTGACATCCGGGATTTGAAGGCAGTGGACAAGATTTTCAGGGAATACGGCTCCGATATCCGGGTCGTCGTCCACACCGCTGCGCAGCCCTCCCACGATTGGGCGGCAAAAGAACCTTTCACCGACTTTTCCATCAACGCCAACGGTACGCTCAACCTCCTGGAATTGACGAGGCAGCATTGCCAGAAGGCATCCTTCATTTTTACCAGCACCAACAAAGTCTATGGCGACGCCCCGAATTACCTGCCTTTGGTGGAATTGGACAAACGCTGGGAGGTGCATCCCTCCCACCCCTACTTTGCCGAAGGCATTGACGAAAGCATGTCCATTGACCAGTGCAAGCACAGCATTTTCGGGGCGAGCAAGGTGGCTGCGGACATCCTCGTGCAGGAGTACGGCAGGTATTTTGGCATGAACACCGTCGCCTTCCGGGGCGGCTGCCTCACCGGACCGACCCACCAGGGGGCGGAGCTGCACGGCTTCCTCGCCTACCTGATAAAATGCGCCATCGGCGGAAAGCACTACACTATTTTCGGTTACAAAGGAAAACAGGTGCGGGACAACATCCACAGCGAGGACTTAATCAATGCCTTCTGGCACTACTGCCAGGCCCCCCGCCCCGGCGAAGTCTATAACATGGGCGGGTCGAGGCATTCCAATATTTCGATGCTCGAAGCCATTGACCGTATCGAAGAAATCAGCGGAAACAAGTTGAGCTACACCCTGTCGAATGATGCCCGCATCGGCGACCATGTCTGGTATGTTTCCGATGTCGGGAAGTTCAAATCGCACTATCCCGGTTTCGCTTACAAGTACGACATCAACCGCATTTTGGAGGAAATGGTGGTGGCGGCAGAAGCGAAGCTGGTGGGGAATTTGGAAATTTATTGAAATTGGAAATTCATCGAAATTGGGTGCCGGGCAATTTCCAATTTCTCACCTGTCAAGGGCTTGATATGCGCTCTACGATTTGCAGGTACTGTTTTTGAAATGCCTCGTAGCTGAAATTTAGCTTCAAATGCTCGTAGCCGGCTTGCCCCAGGCGGATACGGTCGGCATGGGAAAGCGCCAATGCCTGCAAATGCTGGGCAATGGCTTGAAAATCCTTGATTTCCGTGAGGAAGCCGTTGGTTTCGTGGACGACCAACTGTTCGTTGTCGCCTACCCGGGTAGCAACGACGGGCAGGGAGTAAGCCATGGCTTCCATGATGGTGTTGGAAAGCCCTTCAAAAGTGGAGGTGCAAAGGTAAATGTCGGCTTGCCGGTACAGTTCGGGCATGTCGCCGGGGTTGACGATGAGCGCCACCTCCGCTTGCAGGCCGTATTTTTCCACTTGCGAACGGAGGAGGTTTTCATTGGGCCCGAAGCCGATAATCCGGTAGCGGATTTTGGTTTCCGGCGGGCAAATCTCCTTGAGCCGGGCGATGCTTTTCAGGGCGGTTTCGTAGTCCTTTTGCGGCACGAAGCGCCCGGCAGAAGCGATGACGATTTCCGGTTTCGGCGGTCGGGAAATGGGCGGGGTGTTGATGGAAATCCCGTTGTGTACGACCAGCATTTTTTCGGGGCAAAAGCCATTTTCGATAAAAAAACGGGCACCGGCAAAGCTGTTGGAGATGGAAAAATCGAGGATGCGGTTGTGCAGGAACCTCAACATCAGGGCTTTGAGCAGGTGCATCCGGTCATTGCGGATTCCACCGGCTTTGAACGGCGTTTTGGCGATGCCCCCGGCAATGGCAGCATAAAAATTGTCGGCGGGCAGGAAGGAAAAAATCAGCGTTGCCTTCTTCTTTTTCAACAAAGCTGCGAAATCCCTGATTCGCCGGACGGGGTTTCCCCGGAGGTAGTGGTGCTCGATTTTTGCTTCCGCAATCATCGCCAAGTGGCCGGGGTGCCGGGGCTGCGGCTTGATGATGACCACAAAAACCTCGTGGTACGGTTGCAGTGCCTTTGCCAACAGCAGGCATTGCTTCTCCGCCCCGCCGATGGCGAGGGATGTGATGGTCAGGCAGATATTTTTGCGGGTGGACATTTTGGAAATCAGGAAATCAGGAAATTGGAAATTGACGAAAACCGTCGCTGAAATAATGAAAATAATGTGCCATTAAAAGAGGCAATTCAGGGGGCAACTTGGGTTGCTCAAAAAATTAAGTGCTTGAAAATCAATTAGATGAACCAAAGAATGCCACATATCCTCTACCTCGGCGAAACCCGCTTCCCCCTCGGCTTCGGGGCGGTGCAGCGCATGGTGCTGATTGCAAAAGGGCTATCTGCACATGGCTGCAAGGTGACCGTCCTCAGCTACAAGGGCGCTCACGGAGCGGACAAGCAATTCCCTCCGGTGGGCGAATTCGAGGGCATCCGCTACCGCTACATGAGCGGCAGCATCCATGCGCCGAAGGGTTTTTTTAAAAGAAATGCCGCCAAATTCAGGGGCAAATGGCGGGAACTCGCCCACCTGCGCCACCTGAAAAAAATCGGAGACCTCGACGCCTGCATCACCACCACGATGGACATGGACAAACTGCTGGTTTACAGGCTGTGGCTTCTGTGGCTGAAAGTGCCGCTGGTGCTCGATTACGTGGAACTGAACTCGGCGGTGGAGTCCCGCACGAGCCTACGGATGAGCATCAACGACTATTTCTTCGACCGCTTCGCCCCCCGGCTGGCGGACGGGGTGAGCGCCATCAGCGAGTACCTGCTCGACCGCACGAAGCGCCAGGCACCGGGCAAGCCCGCCCTGAAACTGCCCATCCTTTGCGATTTTGAAAAATTCAACGCCGTGCCGGAGGCGCACGGCGAAACGAGGCTGCTGTATTGCGGAGCGGCATCTTATTTGCCCCTCATCCACTTCGTGCTGGAGGCCTTCGACGGTTTGGACGTTCAAAACCGCCGGGTCTTTCTCGACTTCATCCTCGGCGGCACGGCAGCGGAGCTGGAGCAGGTGCGGGCAATCATTGCCAAAACCCGCAACCATGCCAGGGTCAGGTTGCAGTCGAACCTCCCCCACTCCACCATCCCCCGGCAGTACGCCAATGCGTCCGCCTTGCTCATCCCGATGCGCCCGACGGTGCAGGACGCCGCCCGTTTCCCCCACAAGCTGGGCGAATATTTGGCGTCGGGAACGCCCGTCATCACAACGAATTTTGGGGAAATCAACCACTACGATTTTATAGATGGCGAAACCGCCCTCGTTGCCGAAGGCTACGACCCGGCATCATTTGCGGAGAAAATGAGGTTCGTGGTGGCATTTCCCGAAAGGGCAAAAGCCATCGGTGAAAATGGCAGGGAAATGGGCTTGCGGCATTTTGATTACAAGAACGTGGGGGGAAGGATGAGGGACTTTACGCTTTCGCTGAAAGCCATGCCTAATCACGTTTTTCACTTCAAAACACCCTTGAAAATTTCAATCAAATGTGCGGAATAAGCGGAATACTCAACTTCAACCCCCACCATCCGGTGGACACGCTCGCCCTGCGGGCAATGACCGACAGCATGACCCACCGGGGTCCCGACGACGAGGGCTTTTACCAAAATGAAAGCAAAAACCTCGGCTTCGGCTTCCGGCGGTTGAGCATCATTGACCTGCACACGGGGCACCAGCCGATGTGCAACGAGGACGGCATGGTGTGGATTGTCTTCAACGGCGAGGTGTACAACTACGCCGAACTGCGGCAGCGCATGATGCAGCGGGGGCATGTTTTCCAAACGAAAACGGACACGGAGACCATCGTCCACCTGTACGAGGAGTACGGTACGGACTGCGTGAAGCACCTGCGGGGCATGTTCGGCTTCGCAATCTGGGACGAGCGCCGCAAAAAACTCTTTTGCGCCCGTGACCATTTTGGCATCAAGCCTTTTTTCTACCACCATGCCGGCGACCGCTTCGTTTTTGGTTCGGAAATCAAGACCGTGCTGGCGGCTGGCGGCATTGGCGAAGACATGGACCTGCTGGCACTCGACCAATATTTCACTTACAAATACGTGGCGGACGACCGCAGCATTTTCAGCGAGGTAAAGAAACTGAAGCCCGCCCATTGGCTTGAAATACGCTTGCAGCCGGACGGCAGGCATAGTTTCAAAACGGAAAAATACTGGAACATCGAGTTCGAGCCGGACTACCGCCGCAGCGAGGCGGACTGGTGCGGGGAACTGGAAGCCATGCTCTCCGAATCGGTGAAAATGCAGATGGTCAGCGACGTTCCGCTGGGGGCGTTCCTCAGTGGCGGCGTTGACAGCAGCACCGTCGTGGCGCTGATGAGCCAACATTCCAGCAGGCCTGTCAAGACTTTTTCCATCGGTTTCAAGGAAAAACAATTCAACGAACTGCCCTACGCCAGGGAGGTCGCCCGGATGTACGGCACCGAGCACCACGAGCAAATCGTGGAGCCGGACTCCATCGGCCTTTTGCCCGTGCTGGTCAGGGGCTACGACGAACCCTTCGCCGACCCCTCCGCCATCCCGACCTGGCACGTATCGAAATTTGCCAGGGAACACGTCACCGTGGCGCTGTCGGGCGACGGCGGCGACGAGCTTTTCGCAGGGTACAACACCTACCCGAAACTGCAAAACCTCCACCATTACAACCGCCTGCCCGACGCCTTCAACCGCAGGTTTTGGGGCAACGTACACCCCCTCATCCCAAACCGGCTGCCGGGAAAGGGCATCTCCTACTACCTCTCACGGGAGCGGGAAATGGTGGGTGCGCACATGGCGCTCTGGATGTTTCCCGAAAGGAAAAAACTCTACCAGCCGTGGCTTTGGCAACAACTCGGCGGCAATGTTGCGGAGCAATACAAAGAGCGCCTCATCCGGCAGTCCGGCGCTGCGGAATACCTCTCCAAAATGCAGGAACTCGACATGCGCACCTTCATGGTGGACGACGTGCTGACCAAAGTGGACCGGGCGAGCATGTTGAATTCCCTCGAAGTCAGGGTTCCCATCCTCGACCACAAAGTGGCAGAACTGAGCTTCCGAATCCCCGCCGCCCTCAAGCTGAAGGGGCTTGACAAAAAGTACATTTTGAAAAAAGCCATCGGCAAACACCTGCCCCCCTCCGTCATCAGCCACCGCAAGCAGGGGTTCTCCGTGCCGCTCAACCATTGGTTCAAAGATGCCCTGCGGGACTACCTCAGCGACCGTCTCGGCAGTCAAAACAACTTGCTGTCGCAATACCTCCGCATGGACTACGTGGCCAAAATCGTGGAAGACCACCACAAGGGGCTGCGGGATTTGGACGACAAAATCTGGTCGCTGGTGTTCATGGATGCCTGGCTGGAGGAGCAGAAGGTTGGGAAATTGGAAATTGGGAAATTGGAAATTGCATGAAAATATTGATGCTAAACGACAGCATGGTGCGCGGCGGCAGGGAGCGGCGGCTGATTGAACTGCTCAAGGGGCTTGCGCAATTCGACGACATCGAGTGCGAGCTGCTGCTGCTGTCCGACCGGGTGGAATACCCCGAAATTTATGAGATGAATATCCCCATCCACATTTTAGAGCGGAAGCCCGCCAAAGACCCCCGTATTTTTTACCGTTTGGTCAAATTGTGCCGCCGGATAAAACCAGACGTCATCCATTCCTGGGCAATGATGTCGTCTGTGTACGCCCTGGCACCGAAAATTTTCCTCGGCACGAAGTTCATCAATGCGGGCAT
>JACRAN010000173.1 GCA_016234735.1 Bacteroidota bacterium
ACATCCGGGATGACTGGTTCGCCACCGTTTTTGCGGGTGGTTTCATCAATTTTCATCACCATTTCGAGCGATTTGAAGGCACCGGCATAGTCCTGTTGCTTGATTTGGCTGTTGCCGATGGTGTTCAATTTTCCCGCTGATTCTGTCATGCCGGTCAAGGCATCTTTGGTTTCATACTTTTTGGTGGCCACCTCAAGGGCCTTCATGAAGGATTCGGCAGCTACCGCTGGGGCGTCAGGGTGTTCTGGAATGAAGTCGGGGTTGGTCAACAACGCAAACATATCCTTGTCGGAAATCGCATTGTAAATCTCGCCCTTTGTTTGCCAGGTTTTCACTTTTCCCTTGTTGATGTCGGCGGCGGAGGCGAAGTCAATCATCTGCAATGCTTCTTTGAGCTTTTCACCGTTGTTGGTTGGGTCCAGGTTGTAACTGCCCAAAGCCTTGCCTGCTTTGTTGAGAGCCTTCTCAGGGTCTTCCTGGGCGGAGGTGATATTTGCAAAAACGAAAATGGCCAATAGGCCGAGAAGCAATTTTTTCATGTTGGATAAATTTTATTTTCCTGTCCGTAAGGTTTTCAAATTTGAAATTGTTTGAAGACGCCCTATTGACGGGAGTTTGCCTGAAATGGCATCATGCAAAATGTTAAAATTTTCAATTAAAAACTATTGACCTTCCAAAGGTGACTGGTCAACTTCGTGTCCATTTTCTGCCGCTGGGTCAATGATAATCTCCTCATCCTCGTGCGGTACCACGGTCACATCGGCGATGGCATCGTCCCCGTCCAACCTGATTACCCGCACACCTTGCGTGGCCCGGCCCATCACCCGAATGTCGCTGACCGGCATCCGTATCACGATGCTCGACTTGGTGGTGATCATCAAATCTTCATCCTCCGCCACCGATTTTATGGCGATAACGCTGCCTGTTTTTTCCGTGACCTCCATCGTTTTCACGCCCTTGCCGCCCCGATTGGTCAAGCGATAATCATCCGCCTGCGAGCGTTTGCCGGTGCCTTTTTCTGAGATGGTCAAAATGGTGTGGCTTGGGTCGCCAGGCTCCACACAGGTCATTCCGACCACCAGGTCATTTTCGTCATCTAATCTGATGCCGATGACGCCGGTCGTGTCGCGGCCCATTGGCCGGACGTTGGCTTCCTTGAAGTGGATGGCGTTCCCATTGCTGGAGGCAATGAAAATTTCGTTGTTGCCGTTGGTCAGGCGGGCTTCCAGCAGTTGGTCGCCCTCCTCGATGTTGATGGCAATGATACCGCCCTCCCTGGGTCGGGAATATGCCGCCACAGCAGTCTTTTTAACCTGGCCTTTTTTGGTGCAAAACAGGATGAAATGCTGCTCCAGAAATGCCTGGTCGTTCAGATTCTGCACGATGATGTACGCTTTCACCTTGTCATTGGCAGGTATCGACAGCACATTTTGGATGAACCGCCCGCCCGACGTTTTCGAGGCTTCCGGGATTTCATACACCCTCATCCAGTGGCATTTTCCCTGCTCGGTGAAAAACAGCAGGTAGTTGTGGTTGCTCGCCACGAACATGTGCTCGATGAAATCTTCGTCTTTTGTTTTGCTGCCCTTGGCGCCCCGCCCACCCCGGCTTTGGGTGCGGTATTCGGTGGCCAATGTGCGTTTGATGTAGCCGGCATGGGAAATCGTGATGACCACCTGGTCGTCGGCGATGAAATCCTCCATGTTGATTTCACCCTCCTCGTAGTTGATTTCCGTGCGGCGCTCATCCCCGTACCGTTCCTTGATGTCCAGCAATTCGTCCTTGATAATCTGGCGGCGGAGCACCTCATCTTCAAGAATGTTTTTCAGCTTCGCAATGAGTTCCAGGATTTCTTCATACTCCTTGCGCACTTTGTCCCGTTCGAGTCCGGTCAGTTTTTGCAAGCGCATGTCCAGTATCGCCTTTGCCTGGATTTCAGACAAACTGAACGTGCTCATCAACCCTTCCCGTGCGTCCTCCACCGTTGCGGAGCGGCGTATCAGGGCAATGACCTCGTCTAAGTGGTCGAGTGCAATGAGCAGGCCTTCGAGGATATGGGCTTTTTCTTCTGCTTTTCTCAGGTCGAACCTGGTGCGTCGCACGATCACTTCGAGCCTGAACAGGATGAACTCCTCGATCATGTCTTTCAGGTTCAGCGTCATCGGCCTGCCACGAACGAGTACCACGTTGTTCACCCCAAAGGAGGTTTGGAGCGGTGTCAGTTTGTAGAGGTGGTTGAGCACGATGCTGCCCATGGCATCCCGCTTGATTTCCACAATCACCCGAAGGCCGGTGCGGTCGCTTTCGTCGCGCACGTCGCTGATGCCTTCCACCTTTTTTTCATTGGCCAATTCGGCAATTTTGGCCACCAATGACGCTTTGTTCACCTGGTAGGGTATCTCGGAAATGATGATGGTCTCCCGACCGTTGGCTGTTGTTTCAATGGTCGCCCGGCCTCTCACCACCACCCGGCCTCGCCCGGTTTCCAGGCCTTCCTTCACCCCTGAATACCCGTAAATAATACCTCCGGTCGGGAAATCCGGGGCTTTGACGAATTTTATCAGCTCGTCCATGCTGATTTCGGGGTTGTCGATGGTGGCGCAAATGCCGTCCACGACCTCCCTCAGATTGTGGGGCATCATGTTGGTGGCCATCCCGACAGCGATGCCGGAGGCCCCGTTGATGAGTAAATTCGGGATGCGGGTCGGCAACACCGTTGGCTCTTCCAGCGAGTCGTCAAAATTGAGTGAAAAGTCAACGGTTTCCTTTTCGATGTCGGCCAGCATTTCGTCGGCGATGCGCCTCATGCGGGCTTCGGTGTACCGCATGGCGGCAGGGTTGTCGCCGTCCATCGAACCAAAGTTGCCCTGTCCATCGACGAGCGGGTAGCGCAACGACCAGTCCTGCGCCATCCTGACCATCGTATCGTACACGGAGGCATCGCCGTGCGGGTGGTATTTGCCCATCACCTCCCCGACGATACGTGCCGATTTTTTATGCGCCTTGTTGTAAGAAACGCCCAATTCGTGCATCCCGTAAAGCACCCGCCTGTGTACCGGTTTCAGTCCGTCCCGAACGTCCGGCAAGGCCCTGGAAACGATAACCGACATCGAGTAGTCGATGTAAGCGGTTTTCATTTCATCCTCAATGTTGATTGGGATAATTCTTTGTCCTGAAGTCATCTAAGGATTTTAAAATTTGAACTGCAAAATGATGTTTGAAAAGCGGGGCAAAAGTAGGAAAAACCGGGCTGTTTTTCACCCCAAAAGAAATGATTTTAGTTGGAAATAAATGGTTGGCCGGATGGCGTGGTTTTGCTGCTTTTTTTGAGAAAAAAAGCGGGTTCAGTTGCTTCTTTTTTTGTCGAAAAGCATCAGCAAATCAATCAACCTTTGTTTCAGGTCCTTGCGGTTGATGATGAAGTCGAGGAAGCCGTGCTCAATCAAAAAATCGGAGGTTTGGAAACCATCCGGCAGGTCCCGTTTGATGGTTTCCTTGATGACCCTGGGGCCGGCGAAGCCAATGAGGGCATTCGGTTCGGCGAAGTTCAAGTCGCCGAGCATGGCAAACGATGCCGTTACGCCGCCGGTGGTCGGGTCGGTCATCAGCGAAAAATAAGGGAGGCCGGCCCTGGAAAGTTGGGTGAGTTTGGCAGCCGTTTTTCCCATCTGCATCAGCGAGTAGGCCGATTCCATCATCCTTGCCCCGCCGGATTTTGAAATGATGAGGAAAGGGCACCGTTGCTCGATGCTGCGGTCAATGGCCCTGGCAATTTTTTCACCCACCACCGAACCCATCGACCCGCCGATGAACGTGAAATCCATCGCTGCCACCACCAGGTCCCTGCCATCCAACTGCCCTTCTGCCACGGAGATGGCGTCCATCAGGCCGGTTTTTTTGTGTTCCTCCTCTAAGCGCTTGGTGTACGGTTTTAAATCGACAAAATTCAGGTGGTCTTGCGAAATCAGGTCGGTAAAAAGCTCCTCGAAGTTATCGTCAAAAATCAAATCGAAGTAATCGTGGGAGCCGATGCGGATGTGGTAATCGCACTTCGGGCACTTGAAAAAATTGGAACGCACCTCCTTCATGGTGCTCAGTTCGTTGCATTGTTTGCACTTGTACCAAAGCCCGTCCGGTGTCTCTTTTTTGTATTTGGTGGCAGTCTGGATGCCGTCCTTCAATCTCTTGAACCAACCCATTGGCGTCTTCGATTTTCAAAAGTTAGGTGGTATTGCGGCTGCAAAGAAAAGCAGGAAGGCCGAAATTAAGTCACTTAAATCAGGTTTGAATTGAAAAGGCTGCAATTTTCACCGTTAACGGCCTCCGTAAGAAAATCCCTGAACCGTCTCCACAAAGTATTTTATATGGTCCAATGGCGTGTCGGGATACACACCGTGCCCCAGGTTGGCGATGTGTTTTCCTTTGAAATCCGCCAGCATTTGCAGGGTTTTTTGACGGATGACGGAGGTCGGTGCGTACAAAACGCAGGGGTCGAGGTTGCCTTGCAGCACTTTTTGCGGGCCGGCCCAGGAGCGGCCCTGCGCCGGCTCGACCGTCCAGTCGAGGCCGAGCGCCTGGCAGTCGAGCCTGGCGATTTCTTCCAGGGCAAACCAGCCGTCTTTGGCGAAGATGATTTTCGGCGCAGTGGTCACCTCGTTGCAGATCCGCCGGAGGTAGGGCAGCGAAAACTCGCGGTATTGGGCGGGCGAAAGGATGCCTGCCCAGGAGTCGAAAACCTGCACCACATCTGCTCCGGCGCTGATTTTTTGGTTGAGGTAGGCGATGACGGTGGAGGTTATTTTTTCCAACAGCAAATGAGCCGTCTGCGGTTGCGTGTAGAGGAATTTTTTGGCTTTTGAAAAAGTTTTGCTGCCGCCGCCCTCCACCATGTACGCCAGCAGCGTCCAGGGTGCGCCGGAAAAACCGATGAGCGGCACCCTGCCATGCAGCGCCTTTTTTGTCAACCGAAGTGACTCGTAAACGTAGCCCAACCGCCCCGCCGCCGTTTCGCCCTCGGCCAGACTGCGCACATCTGCCTCATTTTCAATGGTTTTTGGAAAAAAAGGCCCTTTTTTTTCTTCCATTTCGTAGGTCAGCCCCATCGCTTCCGGTATCACCAGGATGTCGGAAAAAATGATGGCGGCATCCACGCCAAGCGCATCCACAGGTTGCAGGGTAGCCTCGGCAGCCAACTCAGGCCGGGTCGCCAATTCTTTGAACCCGGTGAGGCTGTTCCGCAACTGCCGGTATTGCGGCAAAATCCGCCCGGCCTGTCGCATCAGCCAAACCGGCGGGCGTTCCACTGCCTCGCCCCGCAAGGTTCGTAGTAAAATATCGTTTGAAAACATGCCGCAATGATAGGCATGTTGAACACGAGGAAACGTGCGGAGGGAGATTTTTGACCCATTTTTTACAAGTCAAAACCAAGGCTGTGCTGTCTTTCGCAGTAGGCCGGCCAGTGTTTATGCAGCGCTGGATTCGGGAGAAAAAACGCTCGATTACTTCGGTGGATCAAGCAGTCACTTCTTCAAAGGAGCCATCACCTTTTTGGCGCTTGATGACATTGAGTTTTCCGCTGTCGCCGTAAATTTCCCGTGATTTCCGGTTGTACGCAATCGCAGCTTCTTCCGGCGTGTCGTACATCCCGATGTGCATGGCCTTCCCGTTCATCGAAATGACTGCCCGGAAGCGTTGATTTTCCGGGTACACCCCGGTGTACCCGGTTTTGCTGCTGGTTTTGCGTTTCCGGCTGGCTACGGCCCTTGAACGATAGATAATGTTCTCAAGGCGGCAATCCAATTTGTTGTTGTTGCGGGCACCCACTAAGTTGTCCACTTTAGTTTTGGTGTTGGCCAGGAATTTTTCGGCAATCAACTTGTGCAGGTAAATGGTTTCAGTTTTGAACGAGCCGTCTGATTTCTTCCAGGTTTTCTGAAACACGGCGCATCCACTCGAATGTTTGCGAAGGTTGTTGATGAAATCGACCTTCGCTAAGTAGGGGTCGGATGTCAGCCATTCATAGATATTGGCATCCAGCAGAACGCTTTCGTCTGCATTTTTGAGTTTAACCTTGTAAAGCACGATCTTTGATTTTTGTTATTGTAGAATAAATGTATTGGGCTTCAACTGTGGTTTTTTGATAACATCCTCATACCAAATTTGTCTCTTCTTTGTTTCGTGAGCAAATATTCAAAATTCTGTCAAAAAATCATCATATTAAACCGTAAATAGTAAATTTTTTGTGAGTTGATTGTTTAAAAACAGAATTCCGTGGAAACACTCGTTTGCCGTATTAAACAGGAAGCCGACCGCTGCGCAGTGGTCGGCTTCTTGTTTTTTACGGTGATTTTTCATCAAATCACTTTGTCGGCGCAAGAGGAGCTGGCGAACGCATCCGGCTTGGCTTTGAACACGAAACCCATGCTCAAAATATAGCCCATCGCCTCCTTCAGTGCCGTGTTCGACTGGAAAGCAGGGTCGGTGTTGATGTCGGCATGTACTTCCAGTTCCACATGGTAGCGGTCGAGCAGGTCACAGAGGTCGTAGGCCACTTCCACCGACTTTGCCACTTCGGTAATCATGCGCTCCTTCAGGCTCATCCGTCTGGTGGACCTGGAGTTTTGAATGAACATGAAGCCGCCTTTTTTCTCCCTTAAAAATACGATGACGGTCGCAAATTCAATCGAGCCGTTGCGGACCTGGGAGTCGGAGCCGATGCAGACTTTGAGCCGGTAGCCCGCTTCTTTTTCCCGGACGATGGTTTCTTCTACTGCTTCCTTCACAGGTAAATCAAATACCTGACCGTTGAGTCTCCTCCATTTTTCCATGGGTTTACGTTTTAGGCCGAAATTTACAACAAGAAATTGTTCCTGAATCTTTTCTTTGCCAATCAGACAGGAATTAATATTAAAAACTGTTCCATTTAACGAAGGAAGTTCTGCGGATGGTTCCATTGTGGAAAATTTTCAGGGAATTGCTAAGAAACAGGTAGGCAAGAGAATCGTGAGGATGGATTATTTGAACCGGATGGCTTTGACCGGGCTGATCCTCGTGACCAACCACGACGGGAAAATGAGGAAAAGCATGATGACGGCAAGTGCGATGACGTTCAGAATGAGGATGCTGAAAACGTTGATTTCGATAGGCGCTACCGAGAGGTAGTAGTTTTCTTCGGACAACTGGACGAGACCGAACCGTTTTTGCAGGTAGCAAAAAGCGATGCCTGCAAGATTCCCCCAAAAAAGCCCCAGCAAAATGATGTACCCGGCGTGGTACAAAAAGACTTTTCGGATGCCCCAATCGGTCTGCCCAAGCGCCTTCAAGGTGCCAACCATGTTGGTACGTTCGAGTATCAAAATCATCAGGGCGGTGACCATGTTGATGAGGCCCACGACGAGCATGAGCACCAGAATGACGATCTCGTTGATGTCCTGCAAGGCCAGCCACTCGAAAATGGCCGGGTATTTTTGGCGGATGCTCTCGCAGTACAATTCGCTCGGAAGTTCCTCCATGTAAATGTAGTCGGACAAAATTTCCATGTCCTGCAAATGCTCCACCGACACCTCGAAGCCGCCCACCTGGTCGGGTTGCCAGTTCAGCATTTCCTGCACTTTCCGCAAATCCACGAGGGCAAATTTCCGGTCGTATTCTTCCAGGCCGGTTTTGTAAATGCCCGTCACCGTGAACTTGCGGCGCAAAGCATCGCCGTCCTGCACGAAGTGGAAAATGAACCCGTCTCCGACTTTCAACTCCAGGCGGTCGGCGGTTTGTTTTGACAAAATGATGCCGTTGCTTGCGGCAGTGTCGGGCAGCGCGAGTTTTTCCCCATCCACCAAAAAACGGTCGAAAAACGACCAGTCGAAATCCTTGCCGATGCCTTTCAGGATGATGCCCTCGATTTCCTTCTTTGTTTTGATGATGCCCGGTTTCAGCGCAAATGTCTGGATGTGGCGGATGCCGCCCTTCGTTTTCCGCTCCACCTGCCAGGGCATTTCCACGCCAAAAAAGGTGGGCGTTTCTGTAAAAGCAATGCTCCGAATGGTGTCGATGGAAGGATAAAACGGCTGGCGGATGCTGACGGGAACCGACTCCCCGGTCGAGCGGTTTATCTGGGTGCTGGTGATGTGGATGTGGCCCCAGAAGCCGAAAATTTTCTCGCCAATCTGGTTTTTGAACCCCGAAATCACCGCCGTTGCGACAATCATCACCGACAGGCTGAGTGCCACCGCCACGATGGCGATTCGTACAATCAGCCCGGAGAACGAGCGGCGGTTGGTGAGCGCCACTTTTTTTGCGATGAAAAACGGCAGGTTCATGCGGGCAAAGATATTTTAATTGCGGATTGTGCAGGGCGTAGATTCCGGGTGGTTTATTTTCATTCGTTTCTCAATCTGTCGTTGTCTTGGCTATTTTTGCGCCTCCGAAAAACCGGGAGGTTCCCATTTTTTCAACCTTTTTTTTACAAAAAACACATGAATTTCATCGAAGAATTGCGCTGGCGCAACATGTTCCACCAAAGTACCGAGGGCGCCGAAGAGCACCTAGCCTCCGGCATGAGGACGGGCTACATTGGTTTTGATCCAACCGCCCCGGCTTTGACTATTGGAAATTATGTGCAAATTATGATTTTGACCTTGTTCCAGCGGGCGGGCCACCGGCCCATCGTGCTGATGGGAGGCGCCACCGGCAGGGTAGGCGACCCCTCCGGCAAGGACAAGGAACGGGAGCTGAAATCGGTGGATGAACTCGATGCCAACCTCGCCCGGCAGCAGGAGCAGATGATGAAACTGCTCGAATTTGGCGACACCGGCAACCAGGCCATCCTCTGCAACAACTACGATTTTTACAAGGACATGAACATCCTGACCTTCCTTCGGGATGTGGGTAAAACGTTGACTGTCAACTACATGATGTCGAAAGACAGCGTAAAAAGCCGCCTCGAAAGCGGCATTTCGTTCACGGAATTCAGCTACCAGTTGTTGCAGGCCTACGACTTTCAGTGCCTGTTCAAGCAGTACGGTTGCACGCTGCAAATGGGCGGCAGCGACCAGTGGGGCAACATCACCTCCGGCACGGAATTCATCCGGCGGAACCTCGGCGAAAAAGCACATGCCATCACCACGCCGTTGCTCACCAAAGCGGATGGTAAAAAGTTTGGAAAATCGGAGGAGGGCAACATCTGGCTCGACCCCGATTTCACTTCACCGTATAAATTTTACCAGTTCTGGATCAACGCCGACGACAAGGACACCCCGAAGCTGATGCGTTATTTCACCCTGAAATCGAGGGAGGAAGTGGAGGCGATGGAGGCCGCAAATACCGAAAACCCACAGGCGCTCAAACGAGCGTTGGCAGAAGAATTGACCGTGCGCATCCATTCGCAGGCAGCTTTCAAGTCGGTGCTGAACGTGTCCGACCTGCTGTTCAATGCGAGGGCCAGCCGGGAGACATTGTTTGAGTTGAGTGAAAAAGACTTAGAAACGGTGGCCGGTGAAATCCCAGGCTTCGAGGTGCCGAAATCCGCACTGGCGAGCGGGGTGAACGTCGTCGATTTGATGGCCGAACTGACCAGCATGGTGCCGTCAAAAGCCGAAGCCAGGCGGGCCATCCAGGGTCAGGCGGTCGCAGTAAACAAAGAAAAAACCACAAGCCCCGACAGCATCGTGAACCACGAGTCGCTCCTGCACGGCAAGTACCTCCTGGTGGAAAACGGCAAGAAAAACAAAGTTATGCTGACGGTAAAATAGGCGAGTGCAGGGCTGTCAATTCTTGAATGGGTTCCTCGGCACCCAATCGGCGGCAGGGCGCAGGTATTCGATGATGGGCGTCAGGATTTTGTTCGTCAGGCGGTTGCTCGCCCGAATGTAGCACAGCATTTCATACGGCTCGGCACCCACCGAACTCTTGATTTCCATCGCCGTGCGGGCGTAAACGACTTTTTTTACGCCCTGCTCGATGCCCAGCCGCAGGATGTCGAACAGCATGTTTTGATAGACCTGGCACTGCCGGTTGCACTCCGGCTCAAAGCCCAGGAAGTGCGCCTCCAACTCCTCGTGGTTGCGGATGGTGGTGAAATACCCCACCAGTTCCCCGTCCAGGAAATAGCCGAACACCCGAAAGCGGTCGCCAAGCTGTCGCTTGAGCGCCGGCAGGTAATTTTCATCGAGCGAAACCATGTTGAAATCCTGGTTTTCCGCCACCGATTTGTACAGTTCAAACAACCTATTTTGGTAGCTAAATATCTGATGTTCAGTCAGTTCTCTTTTTTCGATGGCCTCGATATGGCGAAATGCCTTTTTTGCCCGCACCCGGTATTTTGATGAAATGGCGGCCATGTAATCGTCAAAAGTTTTCCAATTTTCACGGATGTTCAGCACCATGTTCGGGTGGAAAGTGAACTCCCGGAACTTGCGTTCTACCAGCACTTTCATCGGCGCACGATGCTCGGTGACGATGTCTTTGATGAAAATGCCATCGATGTTCAGGCCTGATTTTTCCAGTTCGTTTTGCACCAAAATCAAGGCTTCCTCAAGGATGTCGAAGGCCGTCTCTTTCGGTATGTTTTCGGGGAAATAAAAACCGT
>JACRAN010000174.1 GCA_016234735.1 Bacteroidota bacterium
TCGCCTTCGAGCGGGATGCTGATGATTTCCATGTTGTCGTGCGGGTGGGTGCCGAAGCCCCTGCCCGGTGCCACCTGGTCGTCGTTGAGCACTCGCAGCACCCCGAAGTGCATCCGCTCCGGGTTGTGGTAGTTGGCGAAACTGAACGAGTGGTGTGAATCGAGCCAGCCGTGGTTGGCGTGACCACGAGTGTCGGCTTTGTGCAGGATTGTATTTGCCATGACTTTTGAATTGGTGTTTGATAAATGATTGAACCCGAGGACTTCCAGTTCCCGCAGTTCGTCGATGTCGTTTTTCACGACGTTGCCGAGGGCGGCGGTCGCTGCGAAGATGCCTGTGCCCATCAGTCCTTTTTTGAGAAAATCTTTTCGGTCCATGATTTCGGTGATTTTGTTGGCACAAAGTTGCAGGCAAATTGGGCGAAAAAAATAATGTAGGTTAAGAAAATGAGGGGTGGCAATGGCTTAGAATTTCCAGCCAAGCATGACAATCCCTGCCAAAATCAGAACCGACCCGGTGAGCCGGGCACGGAAGTTCTCCTCCAGGAGCAATTTGCCGCCCAGCAATACCCCGAACACGATGCTCAGTTCCCGCGCAGGTGCCACAAAATGCACTGGGGCAGTTTGCATGGCGTACAGTACCATGATAAATCCAAGTGGGCTTAACACGCTGATTGTCAGTATTTTGAGTCGATAATTTTTCCACACGGCGCGCACCTCCGGCCATCTCCCCACCACATTCCCAGTCAGGGAAACAACCCGGAACGGATGGGATACGAAATCGACCAGCAGCGGCGACAGTGCCAGCATTTTGACGGCATACCCGTCCCAAACGGTGTAGCCCGCTATCAGCAGCCCCGTTGTCAGGCCATAAAAAATGCCCGTCCGGGTGCGGTCGTGCCGCCACGACGCGTTGGTCAGCCCTGCCACCAGCACAACGCCTGCCAGCACTGCGCACAACCCGCTGACGGCCAGCCCCGACAACTTTTCCTGCAAAAAAACGACTGCCCCCAATGTGGCGAACAATGGCCCAGTGCCCCTCGCCAGTGGGTACACGACAGACAAATCCGCCTGCTGGTATCCTCGTTGCAACACCCAAAAATAGATGAGGTGCAACACGCCCGTTCCCGACAGAAAAACAAGGCTTTTCCAATCGGTCGGGAAGCCATGCACCATGCCGTACCAAGCGACGAAAGGCGACAAAACGACAGTGGCGCAAAGCGCCACCAACCAAATGAACGGCACTCCGCTGGGGATGGTTTTCGCCAGAAAATTCCAGTAGGCATGGAGGGCGGCGGCGATGAAAACGAGGAGGTAGATGGTCATAAATCTGTGGAAATTTATGAAACAGCCGCTGCCTGCTTGTTGTACTTGCCCCGATATTCCACCGGCGACAGCCCGGTGATTTTTTTGAAAACATCGCGGAACGCCTTCGTGTCGGAGTAGCCGACCTCGTACATCACCTCGTTGATGTTTTTCCGGGTGATTTCAAAACTGCGCTTTGCTGCCTCGATTTTCACCCGCTGGATGTACTCGATGACCGTGTTGTTGGTGGCGGCCTTGAAGCGCCGCTCGAAGCTGCGCCTGCCGACGGCGAAGCGCTCCGCCAGTTCGTCCACCATGAATTTGCCGGCATAGTTCTCCTCGATGAACTGCTGCGCCTGCCTGATTTCCTCGTCGGCGTGTTTTTTCTGCCCCTGGAACATCATGAACGCTGACTGGCTGTTGCGGCTCATGTCTATCTCAAAAAACTTGGAGGCGAGGATGGCGGTGGCGCGGTCGGTGTATTTTTCCACGAGGTACAGGAGCAGGTTCCAGTAGGAATTGGCGCCGCCGCTGGAGTAGATGCGACCCTCCTCGGTGATGATGCTGCCGTCCACCAGTTCCACACCGGGGAACATGTGCCGGAATTCGTTGCCGAACAGCCAGTGGGTGCTGCATTTTTTGCCGTCGAGCAGTCCTGTCGAGGCCAACAGGAACGCCCCGACACAGAGCGACGCCACCTCTGCCCCCCGCTCGTGCTGCCGCACAATCCAGGGCAGGAGGCGCCTGTTTTTTTCGATGGCTTCGCCAAAATCGCCGCTCAGGGCGGGGATGATGATGAGGTCGGTTTTTTCCACTTCGTGCAAAAGCCGGTCGGCGTGGACCGTGAACTGCCCGTTGAGCAATTTCACTTCCCTCGCCTCTCCCACAAGATGCACGTCGAACAGGGCAGGCTTGCCCGCCGCCTGCAAGAACTGGTTCACCGCCGAGAACAGGTAGCGGGGGTCGCAAATGGCTTGCGGCACTGCCGTTTCTGGGACGAGGATGGAGATATGTTTCATGTTGCAAATTTAAACAAAAAGTTTGTCGCAATCCCCCCTTTCGTTGTCGTTTTTGACACTTTTTAAACAAAAATTTTACCTCATCTTTGCGATGTCAATCCCGACAAAGGATTTTGATTCAAAAATATAGAAATGAAAAAACTCAATTTCACCGTCAATATCAACGCCCCCCGTGAGCGGGTGTGGCAAACCCTCTGGAACGACGCTACCTACCGCCAATGGACAGCCGTTTTTCACGAAGGCTCCTACGCCGAAAGCGACTGGCAGGAAGGCAGCAAAATCCTGTTCCTCTCGCCCAGCGGCGATGGCATGACGAGCCGCATCGCCCGGCTGATCCCAAACAAGTTCATGTCGTTTGAACACCTCGGCGAGGTGAAAAATGGGGCCGAGGATTTTTCGGGGAACTGGTCGGGGGCTTTTGAAAATTACATGCTGACGGCAACAGACAGTGCGGCAACGTTGGCCGTTGAAATTGATTCGGACGATAATTTCGCAGATTATTTCAAGGACATTTTCCCGAAGGCCCTGGCGAAAGTGAAAGAACTTTCGGAGCAATAATTTTATCCAATATTTCATCACCAAAAAAAAAACTTCAAATCATGGCAAGCGTCAGCACTTACCTCAATTTCCCCCGCAACACGGAGGAAGCGTTCAATTTTTACAAATCCGTCTTCGGCGGGGAATTCATGGGCGGGATTGCCCGGTTCAGCAGTGTGCCTCCGCAGGATGGCGCACCCGCGATGGCTGAGGAGGACAAAAACCTCGTGATGCACGTTGCCCTGCCCATCTTTGGCGGCGCACACGTGCTGATGGGCACGGATGCCCCGGAGAGCATGGGCTTCAAGGTCAATTTCGGCAACAACATTTACATCAGCCTCCACCCGGACACGAGGGCGGAGGCCAGGCGCTTGTTCGCCGCCCTCTCAGCGGGCGGAAAAGTGGAAATGGAACTCCAGGACATGTTTTGGGGCGACTACTTCGGCAGTTGCACCGACAAGTTTGGGGTGCAGTGGATGGTCAATTGTGCAGAGAAGTAAAAACTGAAAATTTAAAAACTTTAAATTTAACATCATGCAAAAGCAAAAAATCACCCCCTTCCTCTGGTTCGACGGACAGGCTGAGGAAGCAGCAAATTTTTACGTCTCTGTCTTCAAAAACTCGAAAATCAAGGACGTTTTCCGGCAAGGCGACAAGGCCCTCACGGTCGGATTCCAGCTCGACGGTCAGCACTTCACCGCCCTGAACGGTGGTCCGATGTTTACCTTCAATCCGTCCATTTCCATCTTCACGACCTGCGAGTCGGTAGCCGAGGCAGATGCCGTTTGGAGAAAATTGGTGGAAGGCGGCCAGGTGATGATGCCTTACGACAAGTACCCGTGGAGCGAGAAATATGGCTGGTTGCAAGACCGCTATGGCGTTTCGTGGCAAATACTGGTGGCCCATCCTGCCAATGCCGGGCAAAAATTTTCCCCCTGCCTCATGTTCACGGAGGCGCAGCATGGACGGGCAGAGGAGGCTATCAATTTTTATACCTCTCTTTTCAACAACTCCAGTATTGGCGGCATTGCGAGGTACGAAGCAGGCGAGGGCGATCCAGCCGTGGGCACAGTGAAGCACGCCGAATTTCGCCTTGAAGGGAACCTGTTCATGGCCATGGACAGCAGCATGTTGCACGGGTTCGGGTTCAACGAGGCTTTTTCGCTGGTCATCAACTGCGAGGGACAGGACGAAGTGGACTTTTTTTGGAACAAACTCATCGCCGACGGCGGGGCGGAAAGCCAATGCGGCTGGCTGAAAGACAAATTCGGCTTGTCGTGGCAAGTCGTACCGACCGAACTCCTGAAACTACTCTCCGACCCAGACCCGGCGAGGGCGCAGCGGGCAATGGGGGCGATGATGCAGATGCAGAAAATCGAAATCGAAAAACTCCGGCAAGCCGCCAACGACGACAGCAAAACGATCGTCACTATTGAAACAACCGTCGCCGCCCCCATCGAAAAAGTCTGGGACTGCTGGACGCAGCCCGAACATGTCGTTCACTGGAACCATGCCTCGGACGACTGGCACTCACCCCATGCGGAAAACGATTTGCGGACGGGTGGTTCGTTCAATTACCGAATGGAAGCCAAAGACGGCAGCTTCGGCTTCGACTTCGGCGGCACTTACGACCAAGTGGTTGAAAATCAGCGCATTGAATACACCATTGGCGACGGCAGGAAAGTGCAGGTAAGTTTTTCGGAAACGGACGGCGGAACCCACGTCATGGAGACGTTCGAAGCCGAAAACATGAACTCGCACGAAATGCAGCGGGGCGGCTGGCAAGCTATTTTGGACAATTTCAAAAAACATGTGGAAAGCTGAAGGCTGCTGTTTTTGAATTTTTGGTGGGCAGTGGCCGGTCAGCTATGCCTCCCGGCAAAATCAAACTTCAAGACAGTTATGAAAAGTAAACTTCTGAATTGGCAATCATGGGATGCCAACCTTGCAGCGCTGCTGCTCCGGCTCATTTTCGGCGGCTTGTTCGTCCAGTACGGGCTGCGGAAAATCCTGGCCTTCGACGAAATCCTGCCCATGTTCCAGGACTACCTCGGCATTGGCTCGAAGTTGTCTTGCGTGCTGGTGATTTTTGCGGAATTCTTCTGCGGGCTGCTCGTCGCCATCGGATTCCTGACCCGCCTGTCGGTCATCCCGATTTTCATCACCATGACGGTGGCATTTTTCATTGCCCATGCGAAAGACCCCTTCGATGTGAAGACGTTGGCGCTGGTGTTCTGGCTGCTGTCCGCTGTGGTGTTCGTATTGGGCAGCGGCAAGTTTTCCGTGGATTATTTGCTTTTCAAAAAACAAGTTGGAAAATGAAATCAGCCAAGCCATCTGCCCCTCCTGCAAATATGGACGAGTTCATCGCCGGGCAGCCCGAAAATTACCGGGACACCCTGGGGGAAATGCGCACCATCATCAAGTCCATCGTGCCAAATGCTACGGAATCCATCAGCTACATGGTGCCCTGTTTCAAGCATATCTACATGCTCGTGGGCATTGGGGCCACCAAGGATTTTTGCAGTCTCTACACCATGAGTCCGCCGCTGATGAAAGCCATGAAGGAAGAACTGAAAGGCCAGAAAGTCGCTGGTGCCACCATCCACTTCACACCGGGGCGACCATTGCCTGTTGACCTGATACGCCGAATCGTGGAGGCCAGGGCAAGGGAAAATGAAGAGAAGGCTATCGCCCGGAAAAAATAAGCCCGGTAGGGCAAAGTTGGCCTCCCCCTCACACTTCTCTCCGTCTCGCTTCTTTTATTTCCATCACTTGCACTCCCACAACCAGTCATCGATGGGGAAAGTTTTGGGTATGTACGAGTAGTGCCACCACTCGGTGGTCGTGTACCGGAAGCTGTTGTCTTCCATCGTTTTCAGCAGGAGTTGGCGGTTGTCCAACACCTGCTTCGGGAGGCCGGTGAACTCATGGTAGGCTTCCTTTCCGAAGAAGTCGAAATCGGTGCCCATGTCGAGTTCCCGGCCCTCGCCGTCCACGATGGTGAGGTCGGCGGCCATGCCCCGGTTGTGCATCGAACCTTTGCGCGGGTCGGCCACGTAGCGCGGGTCGGGCACCTTGTTCCAGAGTTTCCACTGGATGGGGCGGGGACGGTAGCAGTCGTACATTTTCAAACCTAACCCGTTCTTTTTCAGTTGCTTATGCGCCATCACCAGCGCCTTCGCCACGTCGGGGCGGAAGAAACAGCGGGGGCAGTCGTACATTTTTTCCTTCACAAAATTATTGTCGGTGGCGTAGCGCAGGTCGAGTTGGATGGTGGGGTCAAGGTGGGTGATTTCGGCCCACTGCGTGGTGTCGTAGTCAATGGCCGGAGGCGTTGGCAGCTCCGGTTCGGCAGGTTCGGGTGGTGCTGGCTGCTGCGGAACAGCTACCGTAGTCGGGTCGGACGGCGGAGGCGGGGCAGGGCGTTCGGACACCCTGCCTGTACAATGCAGCAGGCCGAGGAGGAGGCTGAGTGCGAGGTATTTCATCGGGAATGGTTTTGAAATTTCTGACCGCCAAGTTCGACTTTTTTCAAAACCAAGAGCAAACAACCGTTTTTGAAAAATAAATGTTTACGTGTGGATGTTCATGTGCCGCCGACCTCATGGGAGCGTGTCTTTTGAAAAGGCAGCCGTCAAAAACTGCGTTCCGGTAGGCCGTCCACCGTCTATCGTTTTAAAATTCTACCTTTGTTTCACAAAAATATGCCATCAAAAATGAAGTATTTCATCACCTCGCTGTTCGCCATTCTCTTTGCATTCGCACCGCTGCTGGCGCAGCCAGATGCAGCCCCCGCCGCCCAAAGCCACGCCCCCACGACCAACGAAAACGCCCTGCTCTGGCGCATCAGCGGCAAGGGTTTGGCAACCGCCTCGTACCTCTACGGCACCATCCACATCATCGGCAAGGATGATTTTTTCCTCACCGACAGCACCCGCTCGGCCATCGACCGGGCTAAGTTGGTCACGTTTGAAATCAACATGGAGGACATGATGAACCTGCCCGCCCAGATGTCGCTGATGATGAAGTCGTTCATGACCAACGGGCAGTCGCTTTCCACCCTCCTCAGCAAGGAAGATTACGAACTCGTCAAAGCCCATTTCGACAAAATGGGCCTGCCGCTTTTCCTTTTTGAAAAAATGAAACCCATGTTCCTCACCGTGCTGGCCGATGCCGACATGTCCGGCGGCCTCGGCGGGGACGGCGACATGGTGTCCTACGAAATGAAAATCATGGAGATTGCGGAGCAGCAAAAAAAGAAAATGGGGGGCCTCGAAACCGCTGAGTATCAGATGAGTATGTTCGACAGCATCCCCTACGAAGACCAGGCGAAGATGCTGGTGGAAAGCATCAAATCCACCAACTCCGGCGACGAACAGTTCGACCAGATGGTGGAACTGTACAAAAAACAGGACATCGTCGGCATGGTGTCGATGATGGGCGAAGATGAGGGCATCGGCAACTACGAAGACCTGCTGCTCGTCACCCGCAACAAAAACTGGATACCGGTCATGGGTGAAATGATGCAGGTGCAACCTGCTTTTTTCGCTGTCGGCGCAGGCCACCTCGGCGGCGAAAACGGCGTGGTGTCGCTGCTCCGCAAGGAGGGCTACACCGTGGAGCCGGTACGTTGATTTACGATTTACGAGTGACGATTTACGATTTTGACCATGACTGAAACAATCGAACGCCCAACCGCCACCGACCGGGAAATCCGGCGCATTTTCGACCTTCAGCAAAAAAACCACCTCACGGTGGGCAAGTCCACCGCCCGCGAGCGCATCGCCAAACTCAACCGCCTGCTCGATGCCGTCATGCGCTACCGACCGCAGATGAAGGAGGCCATGTTCGCCGACTACCGGAAGCCGCCTGCCGAGGTGGACGCCGTGGAGGTGCTGCCGGTCACAAGTGCCATCAAGCACACGAAGCGCCACCTGCGCCGTTGGATGCAGCCGAAAAAAGTGCCGACCCCATTGGCGTTCGCAGGCTCCACCTCGTGGGTGCAGCACGAGCCGAAGGGCGTTTGTCTCCTCATTTCGCCCTGGAATTTTCCGTTCAACCTCTCGTTCGTGCCGCTCGTTTCTGCCATCGCCGCCGGGAACTGTGCCATCATCAAGCCCTCGGAATTCACGCCGTATTCGTCGGCATTGATAAAAAAAATGGTGGCGGAGGTGTTCGATGAAAACGAGGTGGCCGTCGTGGAGGGTGGTGTGGAAACCGCTCAGGCCCTGCTGGCGCTGCCGTTTCACCACATTTTTTTCACGGGTGCTCCGGCCACGGGTAAAATCGTGATGAAAGCCGCCGCCGAGCACCTCACGTCCGTGACGCTGGAACTGGGCGGCAAGTCGCCCGCCATCATCGACGAGACCGCCGACCTGCGCATCGCCGCCGCCCGCATCGTCCGGGGCAAATTTGCCAACTGCGGCCAGATTTGCATCGCCCCCGACTACGTGCTGGTGCAGGAAAATGTGCAGGCGGAATTTCTGGATTTGATGAAAAAAAACCTGCTGGAGTTCTACGGCGACGACGCTTCGCAATCTGATTCCTACACCCGTGTGGCACATGAGCGGCACTTCCACCGGCTGAAAAACCTGCTGGACGATGCCGTTTCGGGCGGTGCGACCATCGAGGTTGGTGGCGAAACGAACGAAAAAAACCGCTACATCGCCCCGACCATCATCACCGGCCTGACCGATGGTTCGTCGCTGATGCAGGAAGAAATTTTTGGGCCGTTGCTGCCCGTCCGACCGTTTGGCCACTTGCAGGAGGCGCTTGATTTCATCAACGCCCGCGAGCGCCCGCTGACGATGAGCATTTTCAGCCACAGCAAAAAAAACATCCGCCGGGTACTCGCCGAAACCCGCGCTGGCGGCACCTGCATCAACCACGCCCAGTTGCATTTTTACAACCACGACCTGCCCTTCGGCGGCGTGAACAACAGCGGCATCGGCAAGTCGCACGGTTGGTACGGTTTTGAGGCGTTCTCCAACCCTCGTGCCGTCTATCGGCAGCTTTTTTGGGGGCCTTCGGAATTACTGAAAGCGCCCTACACCAAATTCACGGAATGGCTTCTCGACTTTACGATAAAATGGCTGTGACGCAGTTGGCAGTTGGCAGTCGGCAGTTGGCAGTCAGTGCCTGGTCGGTGCAAACTGCCCGGTTTCGACTGCTCACTGCCGACTGCCGAACTGTCGAACTCCTCCTGTTTTTCCTTTTATTTTTGGTGAAAACCAACGCACAACCCTGCCGGGAGGTCATCGGCTACTTCCCCAGTTGGAAATGGTACGACCGGCAGCAACTCGTCAACCCGGCCACCATCGCCTACGGCAACTACACCACCGTCAACTACGCTTTTTTTGAACCCAACCCCGACGGCAGCATCTCGCCCTTCGACCCCTTGGCCGACAAGACCATCCTGCTGGGGGAAATCAGCCCGTCGGCACCCCCCGGCTACGGCAGGCGCAAAGATTTTGGCAAGGCTGAATGGCATGTGCCGGGCACTTCGCTCGTGTACCGGGCGCATGTTCGGGGGGTGAAGGTGTTCGTCTCGGTGGGTGGTTGGACGATGTCGCACCACTT
Organism: Bacteroidota bacterium; assembly: GCA_016234735.1. Classification (GTDB taxonomy): domain Bacteria; phylum Bacteroidota; class Bacteroidia; order Chitinophagales; family Saprospiraceae; genus UBA6168. The sequence goes on from JACRAN010000174.1 coordinate 9,443, forward strand.
TTCCGACATTGCCGCCAGTGCTGAAAAACGACGGCGCTTCGCCTCGTCTTGCAACGAAATGGTGCGCACCTACGCCCTCGACGGCATCGACATCGACTGGGAGTACCCAGGCTTCCGAACGCAGGGCGGTTCCGCCGATGACCGTGAGAACTTCACGCTGCTGCTCCGGGAAGTGCGGGATTCGCTCGACGACCTGCAATTTTTTACTGGCCGTCAGTTGTATCTCTCCGCGGCGTTCGGTGCAGCGCCCACCCGCATGGCCGACATCGAGTGGGGCGAGGTGGCCCACCTGCTGGATTTCATCAACGTGATGACCTACGATTTTTACGGGCGGGACTTCTCCGTGACCAACCACAACTCGCCGCTCTACCCCCCGGCGCAGGGCATCGAGGGCTACGATTCCCACAGCACCGTGCAGTACCTCGTGGAACGGTTCGGGGTGCCACCTTCCAAAATCTGCCTCGGCGTGCCGTTCTACGGGCGAAGCCTGCGAACGAAAAACTCGCCCGGACTGCACGTCGCCTCCCGGCAGGCCACCGACAGCGCCACCTTCCCGGAGGACGACGGCGCTCCCGCGTTTTACAACATCCTTGCCCGGCAGGGCCGGTTTTTTTACGAATGGGACAGCCTGGCGCAAGCACCATTTTTGAGGGGAAAAAACCTGAACACCTTCGTCAGTTTCGACGACGAGCGCTCGGTGGCGCAGAAGGCCCGCTACATCGTCGAGTACCAGTTGGCCGGGGCCATCGTGTGGGACATCACCGGCGACTGCGTCGAAAGCAAAATACGCAGAGGCACCATTGAGCGGACACCGCTGGCGGATGCGCTGCGGGCGGCGCTCTGCGGGCAGGGGGAGTTTTTTGCGCAAGCGGGAAAACCGGCGACGGCGGGGCGGTTGGCATTGCTGCCGCAGCGGGGCATTTTTGTGCGCCTGAGAACTTTTTCGCCGAGGGTGGCGGTGAAGCCGGATGTTTCAAAAAAGGAAAAAAAGAAAAAACGGAAGCAGAAACGGCGGAAGGGCGGGTCACCGGAAAGGTATTTCGACAGCGGGCATTGAAAGATTTTTTTGCTAAATTTGGGTTTCAATCAAACAACGCAGCATGGAAGTTTTGACAGCAAAAATGACAGTGGACGAATTTTTCGAGGTGGAACTGCCCGACGAAGCAAGCTATTCGTATGAACTTTTAAACGGCCAACTCGTGAGAAGAAACGCACCCTCCGGCGAACATCAACTTGTTCAATCCGAGCTTTTCGGAAATCTCTACATTTTTATTTCCCAGAAAAATCTTGGGAAACTTTTCAGCGCCCCCACTTCTGTCGTCCTCTCCGAGTTCGATGCGCCGCAGCCCGATATTCTTTTCTTGAAAAAAGAAAACATGCACCGCTACGACCCCGATTGGGGCATCAAAGGTGCACCGGATATGGTGGTGGAAATCGTGTCGCCCTCCTCGTTCAAAAACGACCGTTTCGACAAAAAACAACTCTACGAAACGCATGGTGTGAGCGAATACTGGCTCGTGGACCCGACCTACAAATCCATCGAAGTTTTCACCCTGAAAAACGGCCAGTACCACCTCCATGCCTTCGGCGTGGGCGATGAAAAAATCACCTCCACCATCCTCGAAGGATTGGAATTGGAACTTTCAAAAATATTTGGCCCCCAAAACAAATAATTCGTAGTATTGCCTGCCTGAAACCCTCCCCCGCACCTGAACCCGCTGATTTCAATCGTCCCACAAGACTGGTTTTTCAATCAAACACATGAATCAGGATGAGCGCATTCACCCTTCGGGCCGTGGCGGTTTTTTTTGGGCTGTTCAGCAGCGGGCTTGTTTTTTCCCAAGCAATTTTCATCAACGAATTCCTCGCTTCCAACAGCAACGGGCTGACCGATGAGCACGGCCAACCCGACGACTGGATGGAGCTTTTCAATGCCGGTGCAACGCCCATCGACATCGGTGGCATGTACGTGACCGATGACCTCGCACAGCCGGTGAAGTGGCAAATCCCAGCTACCGACCCCGCCGCTTCGACCATCCCACCAGGCGGTTTCCTGCTGCTGTGGCTGGACGGGGAGACGGCGCAGGGAGTGCTGCACGTAGCTCCA
>JACRAN010000179.1 GCA_016234735.1 Bacteroidota bacterium
ACTTGGGGGAGGTGGCCCCGCAATTGGCACAGATGAAAATTGTTTTGACTTTTGACAAGTTGAGTGGTTTGAGATTTTAGAAAATCGTTTTGCACATTTGGCTCATATAGATATTGAGTGAATGGGACAGGCTTTCCAAGAGAGCGGGTTATCCAACACGCCGCTACTGAATCCTTTTTTGGGTTCGAAGCAGCGGGTTGGATAACCCGCTCTCCCGATAACAAAGCAGCTGTTTCATCCAAAGCCTACAAGAGCCACACATTTCCCCCGTTCGTGGCCAAATTTTCCCCGTTCGTCACTTTTGAAACCTGGCAACAATGGCTTTCGTTTATCTTTGAGGCCGTATTCAGTCGTTCAGGTTTTTTTGAAAAAACTTTCAAAAAATTGGTGACAAAAAATTAAAGTTGCCGTATGAAAAACTGTTCCTGAACGAAAGGCACGTTTTTTTCAATGGAAAAACAGCCATGCTCTCAACATCTATTTTTGATGCCGTTTGTTTAAGTAACAGGTGAGCAAATCAGGGCTTCCCCACCCTCAAGAATAATATGTAGATTGTTTTCATTTGGTTTTTTGGGGTTATCAGGGCGCAACTAACGTTGTGCCCTGTTTTTTTTATTTGCCTTCGAAGCCCTTGATAATCTCCTCCGGGCTTTTCCCCAAATTTTTAAGCAAAAATTGCGCATCGTCGGCAAACTCATCGTTCGGGTATTTTTGGACGAACTCCTCGTACACAGCCTTCGCCTCCGGGTATTTTTTCAGGTTGTTGTCGAGGGTAAATGCCTTCATGAACAAAGCACCCGTCGCCTCCTTGCTGTCCGGGAATTGCCCGATTATTTTGTCGTAGATGGCTATGGCCTCGTCGAACCGCCCCATCAGGCTGGCGGTTTCGCCTGCATTCGAGAGGTATTTTGCCGAGAGGCTGTCCTTCGGGAAAGCGGCGGCATAGCCCTGGTAGGCGGTGTGCAGGGCTTCGAGTTTTTCAGGCGCAGGTTGTGCAGCGGCACCGATTTCCTGTTGCAAAGTGGTGATTTGTGCTGCCATCTCCGTTTTGTCGGGGCCGGACTGGCAGGCGAAGAGCAGGGCGAAGAGCAGGGCGAAGAAAGACAGTACGAGGGCGGATTTTTTCATAATTTTCCGTTTTTTAGGACGAAGGTAAACGCTGGACGTTTTAAAACGACCGGAAAATTCCCATTTTATCATGCTGATTGAAATACATCCTGCCGACCCCGAACCCCGCAAAATCCGGCAAGCCGCCGACGAACTGCGTTCCGGTGGCATCGTCGTTTATCCGACCGACACGGTGTACGGGCTGGGCTGCGATATTTTCAATCACCAGGCCGTGGAGCGGGTCTGCAAAATCCGCCACCTCGACCCCGACCGGGCCATGCTGTCGTTCATTTGCAAGGACATCCGGCAGGTGTCGGAATTTGCGTGGCAAATGGACAACGAAGTGTTCAAGCTGCTCAAAAAAAACCTGCCCGGCCCCTTCACGTTCATCCTTCGCTCCGGCAACAACGTCCCCAAGCTTTTCAAAAACCGCAAGCGCACCATCGGCATCCGCATCCCCGACAACAAAATCGCCCTGGCTCTGGTGGAAGAACTGGGCCGCCCCATCCTCAGCACTTCGCTGAAAATGGACAGTGAGGTGGATGATTTTGACGAATACTACACCGGCATCCAGAACATCCGGGAGGATTTTGAAAAATTGGTGGATCTGATAATCGACGGCGGCGAAGGTGGTGCCACGCCTTCCACATTGGTCGATTGCTCGAAGCCGGAGTTTGAAATTATCCGGGAAGGGTTGGGAGAATTGGAGTGGTAATCTGTTGGATTTCAATAGGTTAAACTCAATCGCCCCGCTTTTGTTGTTGAAATCATTCAGGTAAAATTTCACCAGGCCCACCGTTATTTTTGCAGTTCAAAAAAGCACGAATGTCATCCAAAATCAGGCGCTTCGGCCTCATCGGCTACCCGCTGTCGCACTCTTTTTCGCCCGGTTTTTTTTCAAAAAAGTTTGAAAAAGAAGGCCTGGGCCATTGCAGGTACGATGCCTTCCCGCTCGCCTCCATCGAGGAACTGCCCGATTTGCCAAAAAAAATACCCGCCCTGGAGGGCCTCAACGTGACCATCCCGTACAAGGAAAAAGTGCTGCCCTACCTCCACCGCCTCAGCGACGAAGCCCGCAGCATCGGTGCCGTGAACGTCATCAAAATCAGGGACGGCCAGTTGACCGGCTACAACTCCGACGTTTACGGTTTTGAAAAATCACTGCTCGATTTTCTGCCCAGCCCCTACCCTGCCGGGTTGAAGGCGCTCGTGCTCGGAACGGGCGGAGCAGCCAAAGCCGTCGGGTTTGTTTTGAAAAAAACGGGCATCGATTTCCGGCTCGTCTCCCGTTCGGGCCAGCCCGATATGTTGCGCTACGAAGAAATTTCGGAGGAAATTTTCCACTCCCACCGGCTCATCGTCAACACCACGCCGCTGGGCATGTCACCTGACGTAAACTCCTGTCCACCAATACCTTACGAATGGACCGGGCCAGGACATTTTTTCTACGACTTAGTTTACAATCCCGAAAAAACGACCTTCCTCGCCCGTGCCGAAGCTGCCGGAAGCCGCATCCAAAATGGACTTTCCATGCTATATTTGCAGGCAGAAAAAGCCTGGGAAATCTGGAACAATCCGGAGTTTTGAGTTTTGAGTGATGAGTTAGTGAGTAGAACAACTTGCTAATTCAAAACTCATAACTCATAACTCATAACTTTTCACGCCATGAAAATCGCCATCGGCTGCGACCACGCTGGTTTTCCGTACAAGGACAGCATCATCCGGCAATTGAAAAAGCAGGGCCACGAAGTCCTCGATTTTGGCACCAACTCCACCGCCTCGGTGGACTACCCGGACTTCGTGCATCCGACCGCCACGAGCGTTGAAACCGGCAAGGCCGACCTCGGCATCGTGCTCTGCGGCAGTGGCAACGGCGTGTCCATGACCGCCAACAAGCACCAGGGTATCCGGGCGGCGGTCTGCTGGAAGGTGGAACTGGCCGCCCTCGCCCGCCAGCACAACAACGCCAACATGCTGGCCATCCCGGTCCGTTTTGTGAGCAAAAAAATGGCGCTGGCAATGGTCAAAACTTTCCTGGAAAGCAAGTTTGAGGGGGGGAGACATGCGGGGCGGGTGGGGAAGATTGCGTACCAGGTCTAACCCTTCGGGAGCAGGCCGTTTGCCGTCATGAATATCCTGGTCGGGGAGCTATCGTTGCTTTTGCTTGGCAGCCCTTATCTGTTTGATTTCAGAAAGGATACCATCCATGGTTTTGTCCTTCAGCATATCTTCCCTTTCATGGGTATAGTTTCCGTGACCAGTTGAAAACTGCCGGATGAAGCGGAGGGTATTTGTAATTCCAATCTCATGGCAGAGCACAGAAATTGCCCGGTGGTTGATTTCTTGCAGCGACTGATGAACACTCATTGCGGCAGTTTTGTGACCAATTCCAACGGTGAAACGACTTCTATCGTCGGTACTGCGAGTTGTTTGGCCTTCTTCAAAAATTTATCATCACAGGTACAAAAATAGTCCGCTTTGCTCACTTCTGCACAAGCAAGATGCAAAGCGTCAAGCGGCTTTATCCCGTTTTCTGTCAATGACCTGGCTCGTTTTTCAACATCGGTTGTGATGTTCACCCAAACCTCAATGCGTTCAAACAAGCTGTTGATGTATGCTTTTCTATCCAGCGAAGCAATCAGAGTTGCCTCATATTCAAGGGCTTCTGAGCCAACTATTTCCAACCCGCCTGATTCCCACAGGGACAAAATGCCTAAAATAGCTTCGGTTTCTGTGGCAACCCGTACCTGTTTCTGGTCGTCAAACGGCCTTTGGAGGCTACAAGAATCAAGGTAAACTTTCATGTCCGAAAGTTAAGAAAAATTTGCGTTTAGCCGAACGGCTCCAACCGATGCTTGTTGTCGGAAGAAATATTGGCCACCCCCCACTCCACTTTTTTCACAAATGCCGCCTTGCGTTCCAGGCAGTCGTGCTTGGAACAAATCTGGCAGGAATAATCGAGGCAGCCGTCCATGTGGACGAACATTTCCACGCTCTCGCCGAACTTTTCTTTCACCAGCCGGTCGATTTTATCCACTTCCCGGTGCGCCTCATGCACATTGATAAACCAGGGCACGGTCAGGTGAAAATCGAGGTGCAGCACACTGCCGTATTTGATGATGCGCAGGTTGTGTACGTCCACCCAGTTTTCTTCCCGGTGGTCGTTGAGGGTAGCCACCACCTGCTTCAGCAGCACGCCGTCCGCCTCGTCCATGATGCCGGCGATGGAGCTTCGTAAAATCTTGTACCCGGTGAAAATGATGACGAACGCAAAGATGAGCGCCACCACACTGTCCACCCACACCCAGCCGGTGAACCGCAGCAGTACCAGCCCGGCAATGATGCCCACTGTGGTGTAAGTGTCTGATTGTAAGTGCTTTCCGCTGGCGATGAGCGCCAGGGAACTGTTCTTTTTCCCCCGCTGAATGGCGAGGTACCCGACGACAAAATTGACCGCAGCGGCAACAGCCACCAGCAGGATGCCGTAGTCCAACTGCCCGATTTCGTGCGGGTGGCGCAGGTTTTTGATGGCCTCGTAAATGATGACCAGCCCGGCTACCGCAATCAGCGCCCCCTCGATGCCTGCCGAAATGAACTCGGCCTTGCCGTGCCCGTAGGGATGCTCCGTGTCACGGGGCTTCGCCGAGAGCGTCAAACTGTACAGCCCCACAAAACTGGCCACCACGTTCACCGTGCTTTCCAGCGCATCGGTGAGGATGGCAACCGACTCGGTGATGTACCACGCCGTGATTTTCAGGATGAAAAGGGCGAGGCTCACGCCCACAACGAGTCTTTGAACTTTGAGATTTTCCTGTGAATGTGTCATTTTATAGATGTGAGAGGTGAGACGTGAGACGGTGAGAAAGTGAAATTCAAATCACCTCCTCAAAACAATTCACGGCTCAACAGGAGGTTGGCTTTCAGCAATCGCAGTGCCTCTCTTTTGGTCAGCGGGGCAAGGTGCGGGTTTTTCTCCACAAAATCGGCGACGCCCTGCGGGTCGGTGCGGGAGTGCTGGCGGAGTGCCCAACCCGCTCCTTTTTGCAGGAAAAATTCCTTCGACCCCGCCACTTGCAGGATGTATTTTTTCATCAAACCGAAATCCGTTTTGTCCCGGTAGAGAAGTTGGAAAATCAGGCAGACCCGTTGCAGCCACATGTTGCCGGAGGCCATCCAGCGCCCGGTGACGGGGCCGGTGAGTGGCGGGTATTTTTTGAAATGGATGCCAACCAGCTTGGCCAGCCAGTCCACCGTGTCCCACCAGCTTCGGGTGGTGATGAGTTCTTCGAGGAAATCGATGAATTCGGGCGGCTGTTTTTTCTGCACCCGCTGCACCATTTCGAGGGCGAAGTAGTGCAGCTCCCGGTGCTCGTCGTCGAAGCAGCGGCGCACGAACGACCTGAGTTCCTCGCCCTCAAACACGCCATGTTCTGCAAAAACCGCTTTGGAAAGTGCCATCCATTGGGGTGCCTTCAGGCCGTAGTACTCGAATTGGTGGCGCATGTAGCGCATCTGACCCTGCGCCCGTTCCGGGTCGCCGTTTTCAAGGAAAATGGATTTGACGTGAGCGAGGTATTGGTCGGCGGTCATGTTTTTTAATTGAAAATGGAAAATTGAAAATGGAGAATTGAATCCAGACGGCACTCTCAATTCTCCATTTTCAATTTTTCATTTTCCATTCCTCAAATCTTCGCCCCTCCGATGTATTCCAGGTAAATATCGTTGACGAAATTGAAAAACTGTCGCAGGGCGTTGGTGTCTTTTTGCGTCAAGTTGAAAAACATTTCGCTGTCCACCGAGGTGCCCACTTTTTTGGGGGTGGTGGCCTGGAAGCTGGTGAATTCCTTCCCGAAATTGTTCAGGTAGCCCATCGCCCCGATGTTGCTGTCGGCCTCGTTGCCCGCCACCGCCCGGATGGTGTTCGGGATGTTCCAATACATCACCGAAGCGTTGTCGCAGAGCATTTTCCGATGGTTTTTGGGCAGGCGGAGTTTTTTGGCAAAGCCTTTTCCGAGGCTCTGCTGCACGAGGTAGCGGTTGTTGGTGCAAATCAACATGCCGTCGTGTTTGGCCAAATAAACCTCGCCACCTTCGGGGATGGCGGCCTTGTAGTAGCTGCCTTCGGGCACCAGTACCTTCGAGTGAACGCCGAGGTCGATGAACTTCTGGATGTCCCGGCCACTGCCGTAGGAAGCCAGGGCGGTGAAAATGGGCAGGTTTTTCGTCATCGTGGTGTCTTTTTCCGTGAAGTTGAAGTCGGCATCGTACTCGTAGGTTTTGGTCGTGACCTGCACCTGCTGCATCCCGGAAACGGACACGAGCAGGTCGCCTTTCAGCAGGTTCCCGATGGCCTCCTCGTCGATGAAAATGCCGAGGATTTTCATGGCATCCGAGGCCATTTCGCCGTACTGGGGCGTGGCGTCGAAGATTTTGTACATCAGCGCCTTGCCCTCGTCAATCATGTTTTTCACGTTGTAGTTCACGTAAAAATACCCGAACATCCCGTCGCCGCCCTTCACGTAGCGCAGGAATTTTTTATTGAATTTCACGTCGAGCGAGCGCTGGTAGAAGCGCCGGATGTCTTCGTTGAAAAACAGTTGCGAGCGGATGGCCATTTTCCCGTCCTCGAAATTCAGCCCCATCGACACGTAGGTATCGCCGTAAAAAACATCCATGAAACCGTTCATGCCCGCCATCATCTGGGGCATGCCGGTGCCGGCCATTCCACCTGGTAGCTGCTGCATGGTTTGCATGCTTTCGCTGAAAAAACCGTAGTCCACCCACAGATGTACGTCGTTCGATTTGTGCTTTGCCTGGGCGTAGCGTTCGTTCATCGAAATGGGCTGCAAAAACTGGCAGTTCAGCACCTTCGCTGCCCACTCGATGGAGAGGGTGTCCTTCTCCTCCGTCCAGCCGAAGTCAACGAAATCGTCGCCCTCCTCCAAAACCGGCACCGTGTCATCGGTTATTTCCTCCTCCAGCGGTGGTGTGTACGCTGTATCTTCCGCCACTTCGTCAAAAATGTACTCCCCCTCGTAAGACAAGGCACCGGGGTCGTAGCCTTTTTGCGTCCACACGTTCACGATGACCTCGTCGTTCCAGGCGTAGGTTTCAGCGCCCTGCTGCCAGATTTTCAGGCCCTCCCGTTCATCCAGGTTTTCGGCGTAGCCAGCCTGCTTCAGCCATTGCAGCCCCGACTCGTACTTCGCCTTGTCGGCCATTTTCATCACCAGCGTCGTGTGGGTGTTGAAGCCGGCTTTTTCCATGAACAAATAAAACGGCTCGTTGAAATCAAAGCCGAGGCTGGCCGGGTCCGTCATCGTTCTGTCGATGTAGGTTCTCAGCAGCGTGTCGCCTTCCAGTTCCGGTGATTGGTAGATTTCCTTGAGCATGGCCTGGTAAAAATCGTACTGCTGCAACTGTTGCAGGTTGACTTTTTTGTCGAGGTTCTGGAGGTTCACCGTGATGACCATGTCGGCGTTGGCGGGCACGTATTTCAGGGCCGTCTGGCCGGTGGCGGCTGTGGCCGCTGTTGCGAAAGCCAGCAGGAGCAGGCCGTTTTTCAACGAAAAAAAGAAGGCTTGCAAGCGGCTGGTTGCCGGGAAATTCTGGCTGGAAATAATCATTGATTCTTGGATTTTGAATAAAAAAAAGCCGAAAAAGGGATTCGTCAGGCGTGGTTTTTAAGCGAACCAAACATACAGGAAAACGGCTGGTTTCACAATGAGTTGCAGAAAAGAAACCTCAAAAAGAAATCGTGTTCGCCAGCGTACCTGTCCCCTGCATCAGTTCGGAGACCGGCAGCGTGAGCATTACGGCCTTGCCGCTCGGCGACAGTTGTGCCTTCGGGTGGCTGGCGTTGCGGATGCTGCGCTCGAAGCGGTAGATGCTGGTCATTTTGGCCGTTTCCAGCACGTACTGCTGCATGGACGGCAGCGCCTGGAACTCCTTCGACTTCGACGGGTAGCTGAACGTGCGCCGGAACTGCGTGTTGTTGTACCCGAAACCCGACTTGCCGGAGGCGGCGTTTTTGCCCTCCTTGTCGAACTCCTTCGCCACCGTTTCCATCGCCTTGTTCAGCGCCTCCACATGCGCAAACCGCCCGCTCACCGTGAAAATATAGCTCGACCAGTCGCTTTTCGTCATCACGGTGGACATGCCCGGCACGGCGCTCATCGTGGTTTTCAGCCGCTCCAACCCTGCCTCCACCTCCTCTTTTTTGGGCACTTTGTAGCCCTCCACCGTGCCCATCGCCATGTAGTTGCGCACGTTGTCCTTGCTCTGGCTGAGGTTGACGGTGAACAGCACCTCCCCGGAGCCGTCGGCCTTCATGTTCACTTCCTCCCTGATTTCGAAGCAGCCGGTGAGGAGGGAAGCGAGGAGGATTATTGGAAATTGTTTCATGGTCTCATTGTTTCACTGATCCATGGCTACATGGCTTCACTGTTGAATTGACAATGAAACAATGAGACCATGAAACAATGAATTTCACCCGAAGTACATCAGCACCGCACCAAACGCCAGGATTATCGCAAGGAGCAGGGAGGCCATTTTGATGGAGTACTGGATGTGGTCGGAAAAATCGAGGATGTCCTGCCGCATGTGGGGGTATTTCGGCAGTATCTCCGCCTCCATCCGCTTGCGGTTGAACAGGTGCGCCGCCCCGAACTCCACCTGGTTTTGCACCAGCCGCTTGTACGTTTTCAGCACTTTTGCCCGAAAGTAAACGTTGACGAACAGCATAGCCACGAACAGCCCAATGATGAGAAATGCCAGGATTTTGAACATGGAGGATGTGAATTTTTTGCCAAAGGTAAAACAAGTAGGTGGTTTGAGATTGTTTGAGATTGTCAATCACTTCAAACAACCTCAAATTTCGTTTTCGCAAGAAAAATTGAAATTAGTGGCCGAAAAAGTTCAATCGCAATGACCATGACGACCCGAAAGCTGTCTTTTTTAACCTGCCTGACCTGCCTGTTTTTCACTGTTTTTGCGCCAGCGCAAACCAACCCACAACCCTACCGGGTTGGCCTCGTGCTGAGTGGCGGCGGGGCCAAAGGCTACGCCCACGTGGGTGTGCTCAAGGTGCTCGAAGAGGCGGGCGTTCGCATCGACTACATTGGCGGGGCGAGCATGGGCGCCATCGTCGGGGGGCTGTACGCCAGCGGATGGGCGGCTGCCGAACTCGACAGCATCCTGCGCTCAACGGACATGGGGGCACTGCTCCAAGACCAGATTCCACGAGCAGCGACGCCGGTTTTTGATAAACTGAACGGCGAAAAATACGCCTTCTCCCTCTCCGTCAAAGACGGTAGAATCGGCCTGCCGCTGGGCTACTCCGACGGCCAATTGGTGTTCGACCACCTGAGCAGGCTCACTGCCCGGGCGGCGTTCACCGACGATTTCAGCCAGTTGCCCATCCCGTTTTTTTGCACCGCCACCGATGTGTCCAGCGGCGAAAGCATCATCCTCGACCGGGGCAACCTGGCACTGGCCATCCGGGCGAGCGGCTCGTTCCCCGGCCTGCTGGCCCCGGTGGAAATCAACCACCGCCTGCTCGCCGACGGCGGCATCGTCAACAATTTTCCGGCGAAGGAAACCAAAGAGCTGGGCATGGACTTCGTCATCGGGGTGAACGTGGAGGAGGGCCTCCACGGCCGCACGGAGTTGGTTTCGCTGGAACAACTGCTCTCGCAAATCGGCTCGTTCCAGATGAACGCCAAGTCGGAGGAGCAACTGCCCTACTGCGACATGCTTATTTGCCCTGACGTGGCAGGGTTCGGCCTCACGGATTTCGAGGCAGCCGACACGCTCATCGCACGGGGCGAACGGGCCGCACGGGAGCTGCTGGCACAACTCCGAGACCTCGCCGCCCTGCAAAAAAGTGCGCTGCCACCGCCCAAACGGCCTTCGTTTCAGCCTGCGAACCCCTGGAAATTCGACAGCGTTTTTGTGGCAAACGGGAAAAATTATACCCGCTCCACCATTCTGCGCAACTTCCCCGGCGAACTGCCGGGGCTGCTCCCGGAACAAGATTTTTACCAGGGGATTGTAAGTTTGTACGGCTCCGGCGCTTTCCAATTCATTGATTATCAGTTCAAAAAACTCACTGATGGCCGCTACTGCCTCGAACTGCGCCCCTACGCCCGACCGGGTTTCGAGCAGCGCTTCCGGGCCGGGCTGCACTACGACGACGAGTACCAGAGCAGCGTTTTGCTCAACGGCACGGTGCTCAATTTCGGCTTCGCAAACTCCGTGGCCTCGCTCGACCTCATCCTCGGCGACCGCTTCCGCTACAATTTTTACTACTACGTTGACCGGGGGGCGAAGGCCGATTTCGGGTTGAGTTCCCGCCTGAACTTCAACAACGTGAAGTTCCGCCTGCCCCACCCGATTACCCTGTCCGATTCCAGCAGCATCGACCGGCTCGTGTTCAGCTTCCTCGATTTCTCCAACGAAATTTACACGAACCTGGTGGCAGGCAGCGACCATGCCTTCGGCCTCAGCGGGGAGTTGAAATACTACAAGTTTTCGACGGACCAGGTGCAGGGCAGCATCGCCGATGCGCCTTATTTCAATGAAAAAGGGCTGTACCTCACCGCCGCCACGTTCTTCAAAAAAGACAGTCGTGACCGGCGGTACTTCCCCCGCCGGGGGTCGCAAACGGCGCTGTACGGGCGGGTGGTTTTTCCGGCTGCCATCTTCTCCGGCGACGAGGATTCGAGGGGCAAGTTCGGCTACAACATCGACCTGAACTTCCTCGGCGTGAAGGCTCTCGGCGAGCGGCTGACGGGCGGCCTCTCCGCCAGCGCCGGGCTGCTCTGGGGCGAAAAAGCGCCGCCCTACCGCTACTACCTCGGCGGCAACAACCTCAACCTCCTCAACAACTTCAAGCCCTTCACCGGCCTCAGCCTGTCCGAACTGGCGGGCACGGGGCTGGCCTCCACTACGGCCTACCTGCAACGCCGGTTCTGGAAGCGGCACTACCTCACCGGAAGCGCCAGTGTGGCCTTCCTGCGGGAAGCCTTCGAGGAGGATGACCTGACGATTTACAGCGGCGGCATCAGCTATGGCTTAGATACGCTGCTGGGGCCGATCGAACTGACCTACGGACAGTCGAACAAGGGCGGGTCGTTTTATTTTAACCTGGGGTATTGGTTTTAGAGGCGAGGGGTGAGAGGTGAGAGGTGAGAGCGTACCAAGTTGCGCTGGGTCAAACTTAGTATGACGGTATCTTTGTAATGCTCATCAATTGCATCAAAATGATTGCGATGGAGGGTCATTAACTTCCTGTCCAAAAATCGGGGAGGGTTTCAGTGCATGTCCCTGGATTGAAAATAACAGGGCCTGGAAAAAGGGTGAACGCTCCTGACAAATTTTAACCCGTTAAAAATATTTTCGTCCACATCCGATTTGTAGCTTTGCTAAAGGTAAGCCGCCTGGCAACCCAACAATTCAACAATCCAAGAATCACAGCAATCCAATCGACATGAAAAACAACACCACTCGCCGCTCTTTCGTCAAAAGACTCGCTGCCGGGGCAGTGGCCGCCGCTATTTTGCCGAAGGCATCCAATGCCCACATCAAAACGGAAATACTGCCGCACGAACCGCTCACGGGCAGCTTCGGCCCGAACGATAAAATCCGCATTGCGGGCATCGGCATGGGCATCATGGGCTTCGGCAACATCCGCACGGCGCTCAAGGTGCCGGGCGTGGAGTTGGTGGGCGTTTGCGACCTCTACGACGGCCACCTCGAACACGCCAAAGAAGCCTTCGGGAAAGACATTTTCACCACCCGCAGCTACCAGGAAATCCTCCTCCGCAAGGACGTGGATGCCGTGTTTGTCTGTACGCCCGACCACTGGCACGACCATATCAGCATCGCTGCGCTCAATGCCGGCAAGGCCGTCTATTGCGAAAAACCGATGGTGCAGCATATCGACGAGGGCAAGGCCGTCGTCGAGGCACAGCGCAAAACCGGGAAGGTGTTGCAGGTGGGCAGCCAGCGGGTGAGTTCGGTGATTGTGGCCAAGGCGAAGGAACTTTACCAATCGGGGGCCATCGGCGAACTCATCTCCGCCGAGGCGTGGATGGACCGCCAGTCGGCCAACGGGGCCTGGCAGTACAGCATCCCGACCGATGCCTCGGAGAAAACGGTAGATTGGAACCGCTTCATCGGCGATGCGCCCAAACGGGGCTACGACCCGCTGCGGTTTTTCCGCTGGCGAAATTACCAGGACTACGGCACCGGCGTGGGCGGCGACCTGTTCGTCCACCTGTTCTCCGGGATGCACCAGGTGCTGGATGCACAGGGGCCGGAGCTGATTTTTGCCACCGGCGGCCTGCGCTACTGGAAGGACGGACGGGACGTGCCCGACATCCAGATTGCCCTCATGGACTACCCGAAAACGGCCTCGCACCCCGCCTTCAACCTGCAAATGCGGGTGAACCTCATCAGCGGCGACGGCGGCAGCTCCATCAACCGCCTCGTCGGCACGGAGGGCGTACTGGAAATCGGCTGGTCGGACGTGGTGCTGCGCCGCAGCAAAATGGACCCCTACGTCGGCTATGGCGGTTGGGATACGTTCAACACCTTCACCGAGGCACAGCAGAAGGATTACGAAAAATGGTACAAGGAAAAACACCCGCCCCTGCCGCCGCAAATCCAGGAGCCGAAGGAGCAGCGCTGGCTGGCCCCGGAAGGCTACGACGAGCGCCTCGACCACCATCGCAACTTTTTCGACTGCGTCCGCAATGGCAAGATGCCGGTGGAGGATGCCGTCTTCGGCTTCCGGGCAGCAGCCCCTTCGCTGGGTGCCAACATCAGCTATTTTGAGAAAAAATTGGTGAAGTGGGATGCGGTGAACATGGTGATGAAATGACGTGAAATGTACCAGTTCCTCCATGTTTTCTTCTTCGTTTTTCACCTCCTGCTGGTGCTGTTCAACCTGACCGGCTGGATTTGGAAACGGACGAGGCGGGCGCATTTAATCACGATTTGTCTCACCTTAGCCTCCTGGACGTTGCTCGGCCTGCGCTACGGTTTCGGCTATTGCCCGCTGACGGATTGGCACTGGCAGGTTTTGAAAAAACTCGGCAAGACGGGTTTGCCCAATTCTTATTTGAAATACCTGCTCGATACCCTGACCGGATTGGATTGGAACGCCAATTTCGTCGATACGACCGCAGTGGTAGGGCTTGTTTTTGCACTGGCTGCTTCGCTTTGGGTAAATTTCAGGAAAACCAAGAGTTGAAACGAACCCTCAAACCCTCCCAACTCAAACCCTCAAACTCTCATTCAAATGGAATTCTTCCTCGCCACTTTGTTTTCGCTGTTCTCCATCGTGGACCCGCCCGGTGCTGTGCCGGTGTACATCTCGCTGACAGACGGCATGGAGGCAAAGCACCGCAACCGGCTGGCGTTGTTCACCAGCTTTTATTTTTTGCTCATCCTCGTCGGGTTCTTCCTGGCGGGCACGTACATTCTCAGCTTTTTCGGGCTGACGATCCACTCCCTTCGGATAGCGGGCGGGATGGTGCTGCTCAGTACGGGCTTCAAACTCATGAGTGGCAACTTTGCCAAGCGGCAAGGCTACAACGAATCCGTTGCTACCAATTCAAAAAGCCGCTCCGAGATTGCCTTCACGCCGATGGCCATGCCGCTGCTCTCCGGCCCCGGCTCCATTTCCTACCTGATCATGCAGTTCAAACAGCACCCCGATTGGGACGAACGGGTGTGGATACTGGCGGCCATCGTAGCGATGGGCGTGATGGTGTATCTGACGCTGCGGGCGGCCCCGCTGCTCTTCAAAATCTTCGGGGCAGGCGGCCTGAGCGCCATTGCCCGCATCATGGGCTTCCTCGTGGTGGCCATCGGGGTGCAGTTCATCGTGGATGGGTTGGTGCATTTGGTGGGGGAGATGAGGTAGTGCCCTTCTCAAAGTTTACCGACGGGAATCATACCTGCCACGATGGCATTGGCCTGAGCAGGTTCAAAAGGCGGCGTGAGCAAATCTTGCGATTCCTGAAAACAACGGAACAAGTCGGCAATAAAATGAAGCCGGTCGGGCAAGTCTGCCCAATCGATAGCTCCCGTCTGCTGCAAGTCGTCAGGCGTCGGGTCAACTTGTTTCAGCAAAGCAGCCAATTCCGGGTTAGTCAGTTGCCGCAATGCCGTCGGAAACGTTGCCGTCAAATCGCGACCCAGCCGCAGCCGCAGCCCATTCGGGAAGCCAATTTCCATCAGATTTTTGGTGAGGAACAGCCGCACGTGGTGACGGGCCACGTCCGCAAAACGCTGGATGGCCTCGTCCAAAGGCGTAGGTCTGTTGATGATGGCTCTAAAAAGGGAGCCGATATATTTTATCCAGGGATTGTAGGGGAAGAGCGTGTCCAACAGCATCGACTTAAAAACTTTGGGGTCTTCCACCGAGGCTTCGAGCGCTTCGGCGATTTCAGGTTGCAGGCGGGTTTGCTCATGGAACCCGATTTCGATGTTGGCCAGCAAGATGAGTTCGGCCTTTGCCTTGTTGTCCGCTTCGAAAATCGCCTGGTAATAGCGGGCGAATGCTTGCCGCAAGTACCGCTGGCCATCGGGCGGGTCGCCGGGTTTCAGGGCTTCGCAAAATTGGGCAATGTGGGTAGCATCGTAAGTGCGGTCTTCCAAGCAGTATTCCATGAAACGGGCAAACTCCCTGGCAATCTCCGCATAAACTTTTTGATTGCCACGAGCCACCGCTGCGCTAGCCCTTTCCATGGCAGCCTTGGGGTTCAGGGTGTCCCAGACCAATTGCGTGATGCGGTCTTTGTTCAGCCTGGCACCTCTCCGTATGGCGGTGTCAATGAGGTTGGAAAGCGCCTGGCCCAGTTCCGGTGAGGCTTTGAGTGATTGCTGCAATCCGTTGACAAGGTCCTCATGCCGAATGGTTTGCCCGGCCTGTTTGGAGGCCCAGGTGGCGAAGGTACACCAGTTGGCAGAGGGGCCGGTTCGTTTTGAAACCGCCCCCGATATTTCATGGTAGCTCTGGGTAATCAGCAAGTTGCGGATGATCGGGTCGTTCAAACCCGCAATGTTGTCAACCCCGGAAATCGATGTGAGATTTTCCATAAACATGAATTGCCCCCAGGTCTGGTTGAAATTATGGCTTTAAATAAAGCAAAGCTAAAATCTTGTCTGTCATTTTGAGCCAAACCAAAAAATTCACTGTAAAACATGAATCCATTGGTCAGCACTCCCGTCAAAGGTGTCAATACGCCGTATGACGTTATCGAAACTCCCGACCTGCATTATGTCCGGGGCTTGCAGGTGTTGGAAAAACACCCTGAAGTAAAGCAATTGATGGGCTACGACCCCTGGGCGGCGGCGCTCACTGTTTCCATAGTTGCCGCCCAACTCTGCCTTGCAGGTGCGGTCGGAAAATACTGCTCAACCTTTACGGAATACTGGTGGCAAATCACCTTGCTTGCCTATTTGGCAGGCGGAACCTTGAGCCATTGGGCAGGAATGGCGATACACGAGTGTGCGCACAATCTGATGGCGCCCACGACCCGCCAAAATTACCTGCTCGCCATATTTGCCAACACAGCCATTGCGGTGCCTGCCGCCATTCAGTTTCGCAGGCATCATTTGCTGCATCATTCACACCTCGGCATCGAGGGAATAGACAATGATTTTCCAGCCCAATGGGAAGCCCGTTTCGTGGGCAAGTCGCCTGTCCGCAAGTTTTTCTGGTTGTTTTTTTACATTATTTTCATCACGATGGTGAGGGGGTTTTTAGTCAAACCCACAAAATGGGAATGGATAAACATCACCTGGATTATCGTGGCGGATATGTTCATTGTCTATTTCTTTGGGTGGGTCGCCCTGGGCTACATGCTGCTTTCTACTTTTTTCGGCTATAGTTTTCACCCCACGGCGGGCCATTTTATCCACGAGCATTTCATCCTGGAAGAAGGGCAGGAGACGAACTCTTATTATGGACTGCTCAACCTGGTTTGCTTCAACGTGGGCTACCACAACGAACACCACGATTTGATGAACATTCCGGGGCGGTTTTTGCCAAAATACCACGCCATTGCGAAGGAATATTACTCGCATTTGGAGTCAACAAAATCATGGTCTCAAACCATTTTCTGGCATTTCGTCCTGTCAAAAAAAGTAGGGGCGGACAGCCGTTATGTGCGTTCTGAATCTGTGCGGGCGAGGGGATTGCAAGCCTTTCGGCAACTCAGGCAAAAGCTCCAGCGACTTCGGGTAAACGACTCCCTGAAAGTCGCCTCACCGGAGGATTTGCATCAATAAATGCTGTTGGCTGTTAGCCAACAGCCAACAGCATTGTCCTCTCCATTTTCAATTTTTAATTAATTCGGCATCTTCGCTTCCCCTCTCAGATTCTTATCAAGAAAAGCCAGGATCGCTCCGTAGCCTTTGATTTCGTTCTCCTTTTTCACAAAACCATGCCCTTCGTCGGGGAAAACGACATACTCCACGGGCACGTTGTTTTTCTTCACCGCCGCCACGATTTCGTCCGATTCTACCTGCAACACACGTGGGTCGTTCGCCCCTTGCAGCACCATGATGGGGCTTTTTATTTTATCGGCATGGAAGAGCGGCGAGATGTTGTAGAGCCGCACGGAGTCTGCTGTGTTCGGGTCGCCCATTTCGGCGTACAGTGCCTGCTTGAAACTCTCCCAGTACGGCGGGATGGACTTCAAGGTGCGCAACCAGTTCGTCACCCCGAAGATGTTGACCCCCACCTCGAACTCGTCTGGCGTGAAGGCCATGCCCGCCATCGTCATGTAGCCGCCGTAGCTGCCCCCGATGATGCCGATTTTGGCGGTGTCGATATAGTCCTGTGTTTGCAGCCATTTTTTGCCCCAGACGCAGTCCTTCAGGTCCTTGTCGCCGTGGTTGCGGTCGTCCATTTTATAAAATGTTTTCCCATAGCCGCTGCTGCCCCGGTTGTTGACGGCGAGGATGGCGTAACCGTGATTGACGAGGTATTGGAGCAGGGCAAAGTAACCCGTCCTCGATTGCCCGCCGGGGCCGCCGTGTACCCACACCAGCGCCGGATTTTTTTTATCCGGCGAAGCCGTCAGCGGCTTGTAATAAATGGCGGGAATCTCCAACCCGTCGAACGACTTGAAACGCACCACCTGCGCCGTTACGAGGTCGTCGCCGTTGATTTCCGGGTTCAGCGTGTTCGTGAGCTTTTTCAACTCCTTCGTTTCAAAATCATAGACGTAGATATTGCCCGGTGCTTTGGAGGTGCCGACCGTGAGGCGCATTTTCTGCTCGCTGTTGGAAATGGCTACCGCCAGCACGTCGCCGTCGGGGATGTCAGGGAAAGCCACAGGCTTGCCGCTGGTGTTGTCGAGGATTTTCAGCACGTTTTTGCCGTCCTCGTTGATGGCGATGACCCGGTATTTCTCGTTTTCGCTGACGTAGCTGTACATCACGTCCCAGTTCGTTTCAAAAAGCGTTTTGCGCCCGCCGCTCGCAATGTCGTACTGCACCAGATAAGCGAACTCCTTGCCCGCATCGGTGGTGTAAAAAAACGATTTGCCGTCCTTGCTGAAACCGGAGGCGTTGTAGTTGCCGGGCGCATTGGCTTCGGAGACTTCGGTCGTCTTTTTCGAAGCCACATCGTAGAGAAAAAGCTGGTTTTCGCTGGTGGTCGTAGGCTTCTGGATGGCCAACGTTTTTTCGTCCCAGGAGATGCCACTCACGTCCATGCCGTCGTTGTTTTGGTAAATCATCGTGGCGGACCAGTCACCGATGCCCATTTTGTAGAGGTCAAAAAATTGCTCGTCCCGTTTGTTGGAGGAGTAAAACATCGATTTTTTGTCGAGGCTCCAACTGAAGAAACCAGCCTTTTCCTTTTCAGCAGGGGTCAGGTCGGTGGCCTTGCCGTCCTCACCGAGCAGGTAGATATGGTCAATCTCGTTGCCGCCCTTGTCGGCAGAGTAGAGGATTTGACCAGTGCCCGGCACGTAGTCCACGGCGAAAAACGACTCCACCGCCGAATTGGTCACCTGGCGCTGCGAGCCGTCGGCCACGTTGATTTCATAGAGGTTGTAGATGCCCGTCTTGTTGCTGTGTACGAGCAGTTTCGACTCGTCGGGCGACCAGGCTCCGCCGCCGATTTGTTCGTTTTTGTAAAACTGCTCGATGGTGTACTGCTTGATTTCCTTCGGCGGGGCAGGTTTGTCCTGCTTGCAGGAAACGGCTAAGATGGCCAATGCGAAAAAGGTGAATAGCGAATTCTTCATGTGATTGTCCTTTTTGGTGATGAAAAATGGTTGGTGATGCAAAAATTTGCAGGTCAAATATAGACAACGGAAAAGGCAGGTGGTTGGAAATTGTACGATGGGTGGCTGTGGGCTTGTTGAATCGCAGTTATTACCAGATAAAATAAACAGAATTTGAAGGCTAAAAATGCCTTCGTGCGACAAGCTCCAACATGGTGACCCTATTTTTGGGCGTGGAATCCACTTCGTCGGTGAACCTTTTTCCCAGTCCGAAGCCAAAATGCAGCCGTGGAACCAATTCCAGTTTTTGACCAATAGGAAAAGTATAGCCCATTTTAAAACATACAAATGCTGATAAATCCGTAAAATAATCGTCCGATGTTGAATCAATAGGCTTGGATTCATTTACTGTAACCGTTCTGGGCGGAAAAGTGCTGTAATCATAATCTATATACCAACCGGTCTGCTCGCCCTGCATTTCACCCCTTATTAAATAAGCGAATTCCATCCCTAGCCGCAGTTCAAATTTATCTTTCAACAATTTAAGATTGAGCGGAAACAGACCAAATTCGAGCGTGCGTATTGTAGTATTTACGTCTAACCCAAACCCAGCGCCCAATCCACCGCCTTCAATGTCTATGCCGCCATCAATTTCCATGTACTTCACCGTAAGTCCCATTTCATAGCCCAACATGGTCTTTCCAAATAGGCCAAGTCCCAAGCTTTTTGCTAATCCAGAGCGATATTCAGACCTGTAATGACCATCATCGTAATTTTTGTCAAAAAAGCCGTTGACCCCTACACCAGCGAACAACTCTATGCTTTGCGCTACAATGTTGGAGGAAAGTATTAGGAAGGAAAACAGTGGGAGAATTTTCGTGACCATAGATTTTGGTTTGAACAAAGTTAGCCCACAAAAGCTACTTTTCGGGCTACAGTTTGTCTGCTGCAATCCATTTCTCCTTTTCTTCGCCCATAAAACTGGCCTTTATGAAAATGAGGATACTCAAAATTGCCTTGCTCGGCTTGATTTCAACAAATCTAATTATCTCGGCCGTTGCTCAACCTTTAGTTGAAAAGCTCTCCCAACTGCCCGACTACCAGTTTTTCGCCCCCACCGAAACGGGGCTTGCACAGTCTTCGACTGTATTTTTCAAAGGATTTTGGTGAAAAAACGGCTTTTTCCTGTGGGTTTGATTTGTGTCTTTCCTTCCCTAACGTCGGAAGGGTTACGAACCCCTTACGACGTTGTAAGAACTGGGGGGGTTGGGTTGAGTGGTGGTTGGCGTTGAGTGCGTTGTTCGATGAATTATATTTTCACAAAAGACTTCGTCAGTTGCCTGCTTCCTTTTCTGACAGTCAAAAAATAGTATCCTTGTAGAAGCGACTGGACGTTGATTTCCGAAGAACCCAGCAGTACTTGGTTGGGCACAACCACTTGACCGAAAAGGTTGCAAATCTCATAAGACATGTCAACGGTATTAGGGCTATATAAGGTAATGTTTAAAAATTCCTTTACAGGATTTGGGTATAAATCCATGATTGCTGGTTGTAAGTTATCGGTAATACCTGTGACGGGGCATATAGTTTCGGCAGGGCTGTTTATGTTCATCTCTGTTCCATTGCCCAATTCACCTTCATTGTTATATCCCCAAGCCCAAAGGGAGCCGTCCGTTTTTATCGCAAGGCTATGAAATAAGCCGGTAGCGATGTTGTGCCAATCGCCAACTGTTCCAATAGGAATGGGGATGTTTGACCATGTATTTGTACCGTTGCCCAATTGGCCTTGATTATTATTTCCCCAGGCCCAAAGGGTGCCGTCCGTTTTTATTGCAAGGGTAAAAACAGCGCCAACAGCGACGCTTTCCCAATTGTTGGCTGTTCCGATTTGAACGGGACTATATTTATGTACGTACGTTCCGTCACCTAATGTACCGTTGGTATTATTCCCCCACGCCCAAAGGGTGCCGTCCGTTTTTATTGCAAGGATATTATTTACACCGGCAGTGGCGCTTTCCCAATTGTTGGCTGTTCCGATTTGAACGGGACTATATATAATAGGTATGCTCGTTCCGTCACCTAATATACCTTGGTTGTTAAACCCCCAAGCCCAAAGTGTGCCGTCTGTTTTTATTGCAACGGAATGTCTTTCGCCAGCAGTGACGCTTTGCCAATTGCTGGCTGCTCCTATTTTAACGGGGCTGTTTTTATCCAAAGGCGTTCCGTCACCCAATTGGCCGAAATCGTTCAATCCCCACGCCCAAAGGGTGCCGTCCATTTTTATCGCCAGGGAATGTTTTCCGTCAGCAGCAACGATTTGCCAATTGTTATCTGTTCCGATTTTAACGGGGCTGTTTTTATCCAAAAACGTTCCATCACCTAATTGGCCGGAATCGTTCCATCCCCACGCCCAAAGGGTGCCGTCCGTTTTTATCGCCAAGGAATG
>JACRAN010000180.1 GCA_016234735.1 Bacteroidota bacterium
AGAGTTGCGGCAGCGCAAAGTGCTCGTCGGGGTAGTTTGCCGCCACGAACTGCCTTATTTTTTGCAGAAAAGCATCTTCCATCTCCAGCCCTTCCGGCATTTCGGCCTGCGGCAAAACGGCGTGGCCTGCGGCCAAAACAGCGGCCTGTGGCACCAAAATCGTTCGGGAAAAATGCGCCACCATCTTCCGCCTGTTTTCCAGCATCATGCTCAGCGTCGCCATCAGTTCCGCCTTGTCGAAGGGCTTGGGCAGGTAGGCGTCTGCCCCACGGCGCAGCCCGGCGAGCTTGGAGGCGGCATCCGCCTTGGCCGTCAGCAGCAGGATGGGGATGTGGCTGGTCAGTTCGTCGTTTTTCAGCGTGTCCAGCACCTGGTAGCCGTCCTTTTCCGGCATCATCACGTAGCTGATGATGAGGTCAGGGATGCTTTCCAACGCCATTTCGATGCCGATGCGGCCGTTGTAGGCCACCGATGTTTCATAGTTTGCATCGAGGATGGTTCTCAGGTAAGTGACCACGTCGGGGTTGTCTTCGATGAGAAGGATGGAAGGATTGGAGGGTTTGGTCCTCTCGCCGACCCCGCCCCTGGACCTGGCCCTGGTATTGGGCATTTACCTGTTGTGGGTTGTCGGCGCGTGTTCAGGTTTGGCTGAGGTGGCGCCCATTATTAAGGGCCAAAACTAAGGCATGTAGGTTGAATCACGCTTGTTGGGGCGACATGAAATCAAGAGGGCCACACCCTATTCAAAGGCCAAAGTGCGGATACACTCAAAATCCTCCAAGAACATACTGTCCCTTTCAACAATGCGCTTCGCAACATCTTCCCCCAATCGGAGGACACCGTCATTCAATTGGCGCAGTATGATGATGCCCTCCCCGGCAAGCCCATAAAACTCATTTTCCGCAAAGGCGACTCTCATATCAATTACGACCTCCTCAGCCACGGCGAAAAACAGGTGGTCATCATCCTGCTGAATTTCATGGTGCGCAAGGAGCAAATCAAGGACAGCATCTATTTTGGAACGATGGCTACAGAATTTCGCCTATCGCATTGATATTCAATGGACGGTGTTTGCGCTGGCGGGCATCGTAGCAGTGGCGCTGGCGTTTTTGACGGTGAGTTTTCAGCGCGTGTTCCGAAGGAATGCCTTTGGCAAAAGCGGCGCTGGCGGACCCGGTGAAATCGTTGTGTTCAGAGTGAGCTCGCCCCGATGCATCGGTGGTGAAGAATTTGCGCAGCGAATAATTTTCATTTACCCCGCCCCATATACCCACCCCAGTACCCCCAGCGCCAGCAGGAACAGCACCGCCCCCGCCACCAGCAGCCCATACTTCAAGCGGACGCTCGCCCGGTGTACCCGCTCGATGCTCTCCGCCGACTGCGGCACCTGCCGCCAACGAAGCGGGAATATCACAAAAAACGTCAGCACCAGCGACAGCAGCCAGCAGGCGCAGGCGATTCCGACCCAACGGGCGCTTTCCGCTTGCTGAAAAACAGCGGCATCCTTCGTCAAAAAAATGCTGAAGGCAATGGAAATCATGCCGCTCAGGAACTTAGCGGCTTCTTCCAAACGCTTGGGCGTCTCCTGCTCGCTTTGGCGGCGGAAGGCATGCCAGGCTTTTTTTTTGAAGACCATGGGAAAAGCTAAACAAAAATGCACTTGCCGCTACATGGCCAAGACTTGAATGGGTACTCATTTTTTGTGGTCACGCTGTTAGAAACACAAAAGTAGAAACTATTTCCACGCTTCCTACCAGATGCCCTGAAACCCGGCAAGTACCGAATGGCAACACCCCAAATTTTACCGCCCACGAAAACAAAAATCCGCTCCCTCGGTTATTGCAATAGCCACAAGCTACCTATCTTGCCACCCCCTTCCAATCAATTGTTGGAGCGGACGGCGGGGCAGCTTGCCCAGCCGTTTTCATCAATACTTTTCACGAAGATGCGAGTAGCGGCTTTGCGAAGACAAACACAATTCGTTGATTTACAATTGGTTGCGCTAATTGCCCACCGCTCATAACTCATCACTAAAACAACGAACATGGCCTTTCAACTTCCCGCACTCCCCTACGCATTCGATGCCCTCGAACCGCATATTGACGCCCGCACCATGGAAATCCACCACGGCAAGCACCATGCGGCCTACACCAACAACCTCAACGCCGCCATCGCCGGCACGGTGCTGGAAGGGCAGACCATCGAGCAGGTTCTTGCCAACATCAGCCAGCTTTCCCCAGCCATCCGCAACAACGGCGGCGGCTACTACAACCACAACCTTTTTTGGGAAATCATGTCGCCCAGTGGCGGCGGCGAGCCTTCCCCGCAGTCGAACATCGCCAAGGCCATTGACCGTGACTTCGGCTCGTTCGAGGAGTTCAAAAAGCAGTTCGCTGCGGTAGGCGCCACTCGCTTCGGCTCCGGCTGGGCCTGGCTCTGCACCGGTGCCGACGACCACCTCTTTGTCACTTCCAGCCCCAACCAGGACAACCCGCTGATGGACGTGGCCGACCGCAAGGGCACCCCCGTCCTCGGCCTCGACGTGTGGGAGCACGCCTACTACCTTAACTACCAGAACCGCCGACCGGACTATATTTCCGCCTTTTTCAACGTCATCAACTGGCCAGAGGTCAGCCGCCGCTACAACGATGCCAATGCGGGAGGTATGAAGGTATGAGGTATGAGGTATGAAGGGCCTCTGCAAAAAGCGAAAGCCCGGCTGGATGCTCCAACCGGGCTTTTTGTTTTTCGGGCATCCAAGCCATTTATTGTTTTATGATTCGCCTGGTAACGGTTCGGTTGCCCGAAATGATATTCAAGAAGTAAATCCCACCGGGCAGTCCGGCCAAGTTGATTTCATGGCCGTTTGCTGGCGCAATTTTCAGTGCCAGTCGGCCCATTAAGTCATAGACTTCAAAGCCCGTATCCTCGCCAATGGCGCCATGCACGGTCAAAACAGCCGTGACAGGGTTCGGGAAAACGGTTATTTCATCAAGGCCAATGTCCACGCTGACCGTTTTCGAGTATTCAAAATTCCCGTCGAAATCCATTTGCCGAAGGCGGTAGTAGTTCGTGCCGGCCACGGGCTTCTTGTCCACGAAGGAATAATGGTGCTCCCCGGCTGTCGTGCCGTTTCCTGCCAGGAAGCCGATTTCCGTCCACAGTCCACCGTCCGATGTCATCCGCTCCACTTCAAAACCCTGGTTGTTTTGCTCGCTTGCAGTGCGCCATTCGAGCAGCACTTCGTCGCCCTGTTTTCTGGCAGTGAAAGAAAACAATTCCACCGGGAGCGATACTTCTTTCAACACGATACTGGTACTGGAATAGACGGGCACAAAGGTCAACCCGCCCACCATCGGAACGTTCACGGTGGGCGTGCCCGTGCGGGAACCGAAGGTCATGATGGTAAACTCGTCAGTGACCAATGGCGTGAAGCCCCAGGTTACGTTGATGACTCCCCCCGTGAGGGTAGCGGCACCACTGACGGCAAATACGTCGTAACCTGTGCCTGATGTTGTCCCGTTGATTTCGCATGTGTAGGTAGTACCGTTCATGGTCATGTTGCCGGTGACGGTAAATAAGCCCGGGCTGGCTCCAGGCGCAACTGCCCCGGGATTTCCGAGCAGGTTTGTGGCCTGTACCGTGCCTGCCCCACTCAACGTACCCCTGTTGTCGAGATCGCCACCGACGAAGAGGGTGACGTCCGATTGAACGTGAATTGTGTTGCCTGCCTCATTGGTTAGGAGCACCTGCCCTTGCACAGCAAGCGGCACAAGCAGCAGCAGCAATATCTGGAGAATGATTGCCTTGCGTTTCATGTTAAATGGATTTTGATGTCCGGTGCTATTTTTCAACGACAGTGACATTTGCCGTTTCCAACTGCTGCAAGCGGGCCTCCAGTTGCGACATCGAAGCGGCCAA
The DNA here is from genome assembly GCA_016234735.1 of Bacteroidota bacterium. Taxonomy (GTDB): domain Bacteria; phylum Bacteroidota; class Bacteroidia; order Chitinophagales; family Saprospiraceae; genus UBA6168. Next base: position 3,922 of record JACRAN010000180.1, read on the forward strand.
TTTTTCAACCTGCACCAGCCTTGCCCGCATGTCTGCAATGGTTTGTTGCTGGGCAACAATGGTAGCTTGCTGCTCCTTGATGGCTTCCACGAGCACGGGCGTCAGTTTCTGATAATCCACGGCGAGGTAACCGTCTTCCATCGTCCTGACCAATTCGGGCATGACCGCCTGCAACTCCTGTGCGATGAAACCGACTTGGGGGCTTTGGGAAAAACCACGTTCCGGGAATGCAGCACAGTTGAACTCGTACCCCACCCCGCGCAGAGCCAGCACTTTGTCCAAAGCTTGGGGAAGCGGCACGATGTTCTGCTTGAAGCGGGCATCGGAAGGGCAGGTGCAACTGTTGGTGGCGGTGAGGTTGGCGGCGGTGATGTCGCCGGCTGTAATTATGTTGCCCGTCTCTGCTCCACCGAAATCAATCGTCACGGCGGAGAGTGTGCCACCGAGGGCCAAGTCGCCCACTTCTGTTCCGGTGAAGCTGATTTGTGTGGCTGAGAGTACACCACCATTTAGAAAAAGGTCGCCTGTCTCTGTTCCAGCGAAAGAAATAGTGGCACCGGATAAAGTACTGGTGGTATGGATAGCCCCAGTGGTGGAAATTTGGCCGACTTCAAAAGAAGAATTGAAGTCAATTGTACCGGCAGTCAGGGTGCCAAGGAGGTCAATATTGCCATTCGTTTCAATATTGCCATTCTCAGTACCGCTGAAATCAATCGTTGCGGCGGACAGCGTTCCACCTGCGGTTATATTGCCGCCGTTAGTGGCGACGATATTCCCAAACACATCGAGTTTCTCCGTGGGGGTCGTGGTGCCGATGCCGACGTTTTGCCCGGTGAGCGTTTGAGTGGTCAGCAAACCTGTGAGCAGGAGGAGGAAATGGATTTGTGCTTTATTCTTCATTGTCAAAGGATTTGAAATTATGCTTCAAAATTGACCGGGCGAAGCCGACCAACCTACCCATTTTTCAGGAATGGCGCTTTTGGGGGCAGGAATGGCGGGTTTTCGATTGCGGATTGCGGAATTAGCGATTGCGGAATGCGGATTGCGGATTGCGGATTGGGGATTGCGGAATGCGGATTGGGCGCGCAGCCGAAATTCGAAAGGGTACGGAGCAAATCGCTACGTACCCTTTTTCGCTTTGACTGCGCCCGCAATCCGCAATCCGCAATCCGCAATCCGCAATCGCTAAATCCGCAATCCGCAACCACTCCTGCCCTCAAACCCACCCTTCCTGAAAAATCACGTGCGCTGCGGCACCTGCTTTTGTAACTTTCCCCCATGTTTTCACGGCAAACATTCCCTTTGCTGGTTTCCACTTTTTTCTGTGCAACCCTCTGCGCCCAGCCCCGCCATTGGCAGGTCGCCAACGGGGAGGTGTTCCTTTGGGAAAGCTTTTCAAAAAATGCCCCCGCCCTCTTTTTCGAACCCGTCGAGCAGCCGGGGATTTACCCCGTCGGCAGCTTCGTCGTGGGGCAGGACAGCCTCGGCTTCCTCTGGCTGTCGGGGCAAAGCGGCGGGGTACTCCGCCACGACGGCGTTTCCTTCAAAAAAATACAAGCACCTGGCATCCAATCATTTAAGGGCGGTGGCTTTGCCGTCGAACCCGCCGGAAACCGCCTGTGGCTGCCCTTGGAAAACGGGCTGGGGCGCTACGACCTGCGCACGGGCAAGCTGACGGTTTTCAGGAACAACCTCTCGCCGACGGACAGCACCGTAGCCTCGGTTTTCTTTGATGAAAAAAGGAAAATGCTCGTCGTCAACTTCGGGGAAAAAGCCGCCCTGAAACTCTGCTGGTTCGACCCGGCGACAGGGCTTTTCACCCGCCGCCTCGACGGGGCGGCCCGCAATGCCTACACGGGCACGCCCCTGCCCCCGGTAGGTGCCTTCAACGAAATTGCCGTGGATGGCGATGGGCGCTACTGGGTTTGCGCCCTGTTTGAAAAGGACAACATGCTCCTCTCCCTCGACCCCGCAAGCGGCGAATGGCTGGCCTTCCCCTTCCGCCAACTGCGGGAAAACGGCAGGCCGGAGGCCGAACCGGGGAACTACCATTTCCTCGAAATCCTCCTCGATTCCGACGGTCGCCACATCTGGGCAAGCGGCTTTCACGGCGGCCTGAAATGCTTCGACAAACTTACCCGCCAGTGGAAGCAGCACATGGTCAATGTGCCGGAACACGATTTTGCCGCCAACTGCATCGTGGACATCGCCCAATGGGACAAGCACACCCTGCTGCTTGCCACCAACCTCGGCATGCACCTGTTCGACAAACGGACAGGCCGGTTTTCCAACCACCAGTTCTTCCCCGTCATTGCCGCCAGCCATTTTTCCAAGACCGTCAGCAAAATCACCCTCGACCGCGACGGCAACGCCTGGATTACCAGCGTGACGGCGGGCCTGTACAAGCTCGACCCCCGCAAGCAGTTTTTCAGGAAGCCCAGGCACCTGCCCGAACATTTCGCCCCCTTCGATTTCTACCGGGACACGCTGCGGGGCAAGGCGTGGTTTGTCGGCACCAACTACCAAAATGCGGCGCAGCAACTGCTCTGGGTGGACGAAAAAACGGGGCAAAGCGGCTTCCTCTCCGCCCCGCCCTACCTGCTCAACCTCCAGGCGATTGCGGATTGGGGATCGCGGATTGCGGATTGGGGTGGCAAATCCTCAATCCGAAATCCGAAATCCGAAATCGGGAAATCCGAAATCCTCCTTGCGGGGTCGAGCAGCTTCGGCCTGTGGCAAATTGACCTCCTGAAAAACCGGGTGACGCCCATCCGGCAGCCCATCGAGGGGCTGCCCGGCATCACGACCGACAGCCTCGGCGAGACCCACCTCGCCACCGATGCCGAGGGCAACCGCTGGGCCGCCAGCAGCCGCTACGGTCTGCTCCGGTGCAGGCCGGGCGAAGAACGGTGGCGGCTGCTTTATCCCCGCCACGCAGGTGACAACTTGCTGAAAGCCAACAAGTTGAAGTGCATTTTTTTTGACAAAAAAGGCAGGTTGTGGCTCACCGCCAACGACCGGGATGCAGTGCTTTGCCTGCAAAACCCGCTGGCCAGCCCGGCATCGTGGACGGTAAAATCCTTCGCAGCGGCCGGCGGCAAGAGCAATTTCGGCTCGGCCTGGGTCAGCAATTTTGCGGAAACCGCCGACGGCTCCATCTGGGTGCAGGGCTGGCGCAAACTCTACCGCATCGGGCCGGGCAGCGACTCCTTGGCGCTCGTGCCGGGCGTGGAACCCACCTACGGCATCCTCACTTCCGACAGCGGGGGCAACCTCTGGGCAAATGCCTGGGGCAGCCTGCACTGCTTCCACGCCGCCTCCGGGCGCTGGAAACGCTTCGGAAAAAAGGACGGCTACCCGCAGGCGCCCATCACCGAAATCATGTCCGGCTGCGTCGGCGATGAAATCATCTTCACGCCCACGGCAAGCTGGCGCACCGGCGATTTGCGCTTCAACGAGGTGCTGCCGCAGCCGGTCTTCACGGCGATGACGGTCAACGAAGAACCGCTGGAGACCCCGGTGGACTTGAATTTTGTGCGGGAAATCAGGCTGGAGCCGGGGCAGAATTTTTTCACCGTCGAATTTGCCGCCCTGAGCTACTCCAACCCCGAGGACAACCTGTTCGCCTACCAACTGAGCGGCGTGGACAAGGATTGGGTGCAATGCGGCAGCCGCCATTCGGCGGCGTTCACCGGCCTGCGGCCAGGTCGCTACACCTTCCGGCTGAAAGCCGCCAACAACGACGGCCTGTGGAACGAGCGCCCCGCGGAGTTGCGGATTTACCTCGCCCCGTTTTTTTACCAGACGGTTTGGTTTAAAACATTGGCGGGGCTTGCCGTGCTGTCCTTGCTCTATTTTTTAGGAAAAAACCGCCTGAAAGCGGCGCAACGGGAAGCGCTGCTGCGGCAACGGGAGGCGGAATTGAAGCAGCAGGAGGCCGAGTTCCAGCGGCAGCTTGCCGAGGTGGAGATGTCCGCCCTGCGCTCGCAGATGAACCCGCACTTCATCTTCAACGTGCTGAACAGCATCAACCGCTACACCCTCGACCACGATGCCGAAACGGCCTCGAACTACCTCACCAAGTTCGCCCGGCTGGTGCGCCTCGTGCTGGAAAACAGCAGAAACGGCAACGTCACCCTCGAAAGCGACCTGACAGCACTGGGGCTGTACATCGAGATGGAGGCGCTGCGCTTCAAGGAAAAGGTGCGTTGGAGCATCGAGGTGGAAGCGGACATTGACCAAAAATTCATCAAAATACCCCCGATGCTCATCCAGCCCTACGTCGAAAACGCCATCTGGCACGGGCTGATGCACAAAAAAGAAGGCGGCACGGTGGCGGTGCGGGTCTCGCAGCCCGCCGAAAACCAACTCTGCGTGGAGGTGGAGGACGACGGCATCGGCAGGGCGGCGGCGGCGGCGCTGAAAAGCAAGTCGGCGGTGGAGCGCAAGTCGTTCGGGATGCAGATCACTTCGCAACGGCTGGCATTGGTGAACAAGCTCTACCACACGAACCTGCAAGCGGAGGTGCTGGACCTGGTGGCGGCGGATGGCGGGGCGGCGGGGACGAGGGTGGTGCTGCGGGTGCCGGTTTAGAGGTTACTGAACCAAAGATGTGAATTTTGACACAAAATTCATTCTATCGGATTCGTTCAATTCGCCCAATTTAACGATGATGTTATTTGCCTGGATGGTTACAATCCTGTCCACTTTCAGGATGGAGGCAGTCCGCAAATTGTTTGAAGCATCCGGCAGCAGTGAAATTTCATTGGCATTAAAAGCTGGCGGCACGACTGAACTGATGGCGCAAACGATGACATCCCCGTAACCATCAGCGGTTTCACAGACTGCGGCACATGGGCGCACTTTTTTTGCTCCCGTGTATTCGATAAAAGGAAATGGAATGAGCAGTATGTCTCCGGTATTGTACATCCCCAGGCTTTATTTTGATGGCAGAAAATCCTGGTACAGGTCTTCTTCTTTATTTTCCCAAAATCCGAAAGCGTCGGATTGGCTGGCGAAAAAGCGAGTTTCTTCCACTTCGGACAACTCTTCCAGAAAGGTAATGATAACCTTGTATTTTTTGCCCTTGGGTATCTTTTCAAGAGGAATTAGTTTTTTGCCATCGTATATGCCTTGTATGGAAACCATGATTTGAATTTTTATGCAAACTTAACCAATTTTCACCACCATGCGAGCCATCCTTTTAGACGACGAACCCGACAGCGTCCACGTCCTCCGCAAGCTGTTGGAAAGGCATTGCCCCGACGTGGAGACCCTCGCCGCCTGCACCGACAGCGAGGAGGGACTGGCGCTCATCCGGCAGCACCAGCCCGACCTGGTTTTTTTGGACATCGAAATGCCCCGCCTCAACGGCTTCCAGGTGCTCGAAGCCCTCGGCGACCAGCGTTTCCTGCTCATTTTCACCACCGCCTACGACCAGTACGCCGTGCGGGCCTTCAAGTTCAGCGCCCTCGATTATCTGCTGAAACCCATTGACCCAAAGGAGCTTGCCAATGCCGTCGGCAAGGCACGGGAGCGCCGGGAGACCGACCGCTCGTGATCCCCAGAGTCCTGGGGCTGCCGTCGCAACCATTCCGCAACGGTGGTGTCGATCTCCCCAGACTCCGACCGACCGGCCTCGAAACGCTTGAACCCCCCCCCGGTCTGGGCGCAGACTGC
>JACRAN010000017.1 GCA_016234735.1 Bacteroidota bacterium
AGGTTCTATGCAAGGGTGACAAAGCAAAAGCAATTGAAATGTTTCAACAGTCTTTGAGTGAAGTTAATGAAATAGAAAAAATTAACCATTACAAAAATTACAGCTTGTATACCTCATTTTATGAAAATAAAGTAAAAACACCATCCGAACTTATTTCTCATGAAAATCTTAATAAAGTAAAAGAAAGTGCAATAAATAGACTTGTAGCTGCTACTACAGTTGTGAATACAGCGCTTGATAATTTAGAAGAAATGGAAAAATACATCAATGACCATCCATTGGATAAAATAGATCCAGAAGAGTGGGCAAAGGAATTTTGGGAACAATTCGACTAAAATTAAAACTGTAAAATATTTCGCTGAAATCAACAGAAGTTCATTCAATATTGAGTTCAGCGGATTTGAAAATGCGTCATTTTACTTCAATATCCCTCCTCCTCTGCGCAACGCTCGCCGTTGCGCAGAACCCCCACGGCCCAGCCCTAAAAATTGACTGCGCCTCCTGCCACTCCCCCGAAGGCTGGAAGATAGCAGCGGAGGCGTGGCGGCAACAGGAACTGGTCATTCCCGGCGAAGCCCAGCGCTTCAGCCATGCGCAAACGGACTTCCCGCTGTCGGGAAAACACGGCATCGTGGACTGTCGGGACTGCCACAGCTCGCTGGTGTTCGAGGAGGCGCAAACCGCCTGCATCAACTGCCACACCGACCTGCACCAGCAGACGGTGGGCACCGACTGCGCCCGCTGCCACAGCACGGAGCATTGGTTAGTGGACGGCATCACGCAACTGCATTTTGACAACGGCTTCCCGCTGCTCGGCAACCATGCAGTGGCGGACTGCCGGGACTGCCACACCTCAGAAACGGCGCTGCGCTTCGACCGCATCGGCAACGACTGCATCAACTGCCACCTCGACGAATACCAGGCCACGACGACACCCGACCACGAGGCGGCGGGCTACTCGACCGATTGCTGGATTTGCCACGACGTGGCCAGTCCGGGCTGGTTGTGGACGGGCGGGGCGGGCAACCACGGTTTTTTTCCGTTGACCAAAGGGCACCAAATTGACGACTGCGCCCGCTGCCATGTCGGTGGGAACTTCACGAACACGCCGACCGATTGCATCGCTTGCCACCAGGACGATTTTCAGGCGACGACCAGCCCCGACCACGAGGCGGGAGGCTTCCCGACGGACTGCACCGTCTGCCACAACACCGACCCCGGCTGGCCAGCCACCGATTACACGCAGCACGACCAGTTGTACTTCCCCATTTTCAGTGGAAAACACGACGGCGAATGGAACGAATGCACCGACTGCCACACCACGGCAGGGGATTTCAAGGCGTTCAGTTGCATTGACTGCCACGAGCACGATGACCCCGGCGACCTGGCCGGCGAGCACGACGAAGTTTCGGGTTACAGCTATTCGAGCCAGGCTTGCTACTCCTGCCACCCGAAAGGGAATTAAGGACGCTTGGCAACCCCAGCGATGTATTTTACGAATGAAGAAGTAGCGTTGCCCGTTCAGCGACCAAAATTCCCGGTTCAGCAAGTTAGCCCTTGCTGCTTCGGGTGCAGAGGGAGGCAGTGTCCTTTTCGGTCATAGTTTTGCCAGATTATGAAAGAATAAATTTACGTGTACAAACTTTCGTCCGTCATATTCCTGGTAGGTTTAGCGACAAGCATGTTCTCGCAAAACCCACACGGCGCATCTCTAAAAATAGACTGCGCCGCTTGCCATTCGTCTGCCGGGTGGCAAATTGCGGCGGAGCATTGGAAAGGAATTGAGTTGGAGAAACCGAAGATTTCAAGGACCACCGGGATGCCGCTGCCGGTGGACACGTCCCTTTTCCACCACAACAAAACCGATTTCCCCTTGCAAGGGCGACATGCTGCGGTAAATTGCAAGGATTGCCACGGAACGTTGGTTTTTGAACGGGCCAGTACCGACTGCAACTCTTGCCACCTCGACATCCACCAGCAAACGGCGGGGAACGACTGCGCCCGCTGCCACTCGGTCAACAACTGGCTGGTGGACGACATCCAACAACTCCACTTCGACAACGGCTTCCCGCTCACAGGCGTACACAAAACGGTGAGCTGTGCGGAGTGCCACGTCTCGGAGTCGGCGCTGCAATTCGGGCGCAACGGCAACCTCTGCGTGGACTGCCACCTCGCCGATTTCAACACGACCACCAACCCGAACCACACCGAGGCAGGCTTCTCGACGGACTGCCTCGAATGCCACGACCTGAACACGGCGGACTGGGGCACCGACAAGGTGGACCACTCGTTTTTCCCACTGACGAAGGGGCACGAGACCAATGACTGCGCCAAGTGCCACATCGGCGGCGATTTTGCGAACACGCCGAACACCTGCTTCGCCTGCCACCTGCCCGATTTTGAGGGGGCGTTGAGTCCGAACCACGTCCAGGCTAATTTCACCAACGACTGTGCCCAGTGCCACACGACCGACCCCGACTGGATGCCTGCGCAGTTCCTGGCGCACGACGGGCAGTATTTCCCGATTTACAGCGGCAAGCACCAGGGCGTCTGGAACGCTTGCACGGAGTGCCATATTGACCCGAACAACTACGCCGTGAACAGTTGCACGGTCTGTCACGTGAACCCGGAAACGGACGACGGGCACGGCGGCGTGGCGGGCTATGTTTACGAGAATTCCGCTTGCCTCGCCTGCCACCCGACGGGCGATGCGGACGGTGCTTTTGACCACAATTCGACCGACTTCCCGCTGACGGGGGCGCACCTCACGACGGACTGCATCGAGTGCCACGCCAACGGCTACACAGGTACGCCGACGGATTGCGCAAGCTGCCACACCACCGATTTCAACCAAACCGCCAACCCGAACCACGTGAGCTTGGGGCTGTCAAATGATTGCGCAAGCTGCCACACGACCGACCCTGGCTGGGCACCCGCCACCTTTGCCAACCACAATGATTTTTATGTGCTGAACGGCGCTCACGCAACGATTGCCAACGACTGCGCCGCCTGCCACAACGGAAATTACACGAACACGCCCAACACCTGTGCGGGCTGCCACACCGCCGATTTCAACCAAACGACCGACCCGAACCATGCGGCCAACCAGTTCCCGATGGACTGCGCCACCTGCCACTCAGAGTCGGCCTGGGCACCTTCGACGTTTGACCACAACGGCGTTTGGCCGTTCACGGGAGCGCACGTGGCGGTGGCCAGCGACTGTGCCGCTTGCCACATCAACGGCAATTACTCGACCACGCCGAACACCTGTGCGGGCTGCCACACCACCGATTTTAACCAAAGCATAAACCCGAACCACGTGGCGCTGAACCTGCCGAACGACTGTGCGATGTGCCACACGACGACGCCTGACTGGGCACCTGCGGCTTTCCCGTTGCACAATGATTTTTATGTGCTGAACGGCGCTCACGCAAACATCGCCAACGACTGCGCCGCCTGCCACAACGGCAGCTACACGAACACGCCGAACACCTGCTTCGGCTGCCACGCTGCGGACTTCAACGCAACGACGAACCCGAACCACATGGCGCTCCAGTTCTCGCAGGACTGTGCGACCTGCCACTCGGAAACCAATTGGGTTCCCGCCACTTTCGACCACGATGCGCAGTATTTCCCGATTTACAGCGGGAAGCACGATGGCGAGTGGGACGCCTGTGTGGACTGCCACACGAACCCGGCGGACTACACGCAGTTCACCTGCACGACCTGCCACACGAACCCCGAAACGGACGACGAACACGACGGCGTTGGCGGCTATGTTTATCAAAGCAATGCCTGCCTTGCCTGCCACCCGACGGGCGATGCGGATGTTATTTTTGACCACAACACGTCGGCGTTCGCACTGACGGGGGCGCACCTGGGAGCAGATTGTCTGGACTGCCACGCTTCCGGTTTCCAGAACACGCCGACGGACTGTGCGGCTTGCCACACCACGGATTTCAACTCGGCGGCGAACCCGAACCACGCGGCACTCGACATCCCGACGGATTGCGCAAGCTGCCACACGACTGCACCGGGTTGGTCGCCAGCGACGTTTGCCAACCACAATGATTTTTATTTGCTGAACGGCGCTCACGCAACGATTGCG
>JACRAN010000181.1 GCA_016234735.1 Bacteroidota bacterium
TGAGGGTTTGAGAGATGGAGGGTTTGAGGGAGAGCCGTGACTCAAATCCTCAAACCCTCCACTTCTCAAATCCTCCTCTTAAAGTTGGGCGACAAACTTATTAAAATTTTGTTGAAATGTAGGATACCCACTGGTGGCGGGGCCGCTAAAACCTGTGTGGATGCGGAGCACCCGGTCGTTTTTGTCCAAAAACAGGAGGGTGGGGTAGGCCACCACCTCGTTCAGCATGGGCAGGGCTTTGGAGCCGTCCTCTTTTTTGTTCGTACCTGCGAAGACCACTTCGTAAGGTATGTTGAAGCGGGATTTGTAGGTGCGGATGGCCTTGTCGGCGCTGGCCTTGTCGCTGTGGCGCTCGAAAGCGAGGGCAATCACGGCGAGGTTTTGCGGGTTTTCTTTTTTCAAAAAATCCACGAGGAAGGCCGTTTCGTCCCGGCAGTTGGGGCACCAGGTGCCCATGATTTGGATGATTTTCGCTTTGCCCCGGTACTCTGGGGCATCCAGCGAAACCATTTTTCCGTCAGGGTTTTCAAAAGAAAAGCTGAGTTTCTCGAAGCCCGGTTTCAGGAAAGTCAGCGAGTCGGGGTTGGCGAGTTGGAAGTCGGCGTCCCGGTGGCCCTCCCAAGTGGTGCGGTAGTGTTTGCCGGAAAAAAAAGCCCCGGTCAGGGTGCTGTCGGGCAATATTTTACCCTGAAAAAGATAGGCGTGGTAGCCGTCGAAGCAGGAGAGGTAAAATTTGTCGGCCTGCACCGTGCCTTCGAGGTAGCGGTAGTCGCCGGTTTCGGTCAGGAAGGTGCCGGTGAGTAGGTTGCCCACCTGCCTGAACTCCCCGATGGCCGGGTACGGCTGCTCCTCCTCGTCGCTGGATTCGAGGCCGAAGGTGCAGGCCCAATGCCCGCTCAGGTCGAGCATCGGCGGTTTGCGCAAGGCGGTGAAGCGCCAGTTTTCGCCCTGCCGGGCGGTGAACGGGATGGCGTAGTTTTCCCTCGTTGTTACCACCCACGAGCCGTCGATGGTGTTGCCGACGAAGGCCCCGGTGATGTACGATTCGGAGGTGGGGAAATTGATGCGGATGGTGTCCTGCGAGCGGTACTTGCTGCGCCCGAACTGGATGTCGGCGGCAGGCACCAGGATTCGCTCCTCGCCGTTGACGACTTCGATGTGGAACGTGGTGTCGTTGTCGTACACCACCTCGAAGGTGAACGGCAGTTCGTGTTCGTTCACATCGTCGTAGGTCATGTGTACCTTGTCCGGCAGGGGCTGGCCCTTGGGGTTCGGGGAGATGAATTCGGGCTGGAGTTTCAGCACCGCCCGCCAGGTGCCGGGGGGCAGTTTGCTGAATTGATGGTCTATTGTGACGCAGCCGTTTTGGCTGGCGACGGCCATCAGTGTCAGGCCGTAAAACAGGATATTTTTCAGGTTCATTGTTGCTGGCTGATGTTTGAGTGGCCAAAAGTAAGGAGTTTTTGGATTTACGATTTACGATTTTGGATTTACGATTTTGGATTTACGATTGGGGGCGTTGTCAATCATTTTTCTCCCATTGAGCAGAAGTATCGAAGGGTATAGTCGCTGTGTCGAGGGGTCGGGCGGAGGTGTCGAGGGGTATTGTCACCTGGTGGAACCATTTAGCGGAAGTATCGAGGGATTTAGTCGCCGTTTCAAAAAATCGGATGGATGTATCGAGGGGTATTTTAACCGGACTGTACCATCGAGCAGAAGTATCAAGGGGTTTTGTCACCGAGTTGAGCCATTGAGCGGAAGTATCGAGGGGTATAGTTGCCATATCGAGGGGTAGCGTAGTTGTATCGAATCCTGAACCCAAAAAAATTGACTTCGACTAAAAAAACCGGATTAGAAAATTTTGCAATCCAAAGATTTTCCCTAACTTTGAATTGGCCTGTGCAAAAAAGCAGGCACACTATGATTTGCTATTGACGGACCCAATCCAGTAACACACAAAAACAAGCTCAAATGAACCGCTCGAACACCGCACTTTCCCTCGGATTTTTTTCTCACGGACTTCAATGTCTCCGCAATCCGCAATCCGCTGCCCAGGGTAGTATCATCCAAAGCACGAAATTTGCCTGCCCTTACAGAGCAAAACGACGACAACAATCTGCCTACCGCCACGGTAGCCATATTTACCAAGCTTCCAGAAATGGATGGGTGGCCTAAAGTTCTAACCCAAAATTACTGACCGCAATGAACAACAAGAACAACAAGTCAAACCAGGCTTCATCACAGCACTCATTACTTTCCTTAAAAGAGACCCTTGCCCGCAATTGGCAACGGATATTGGAAGGAAGCCAAAACGATATGACCCGCCCCGACCGGATAATGAAGAAATTCATCCAAACGATAGCATCCGACTTTCGGGCGCAACATGCCCCAGTGTACTATGCCAACGACCAGAACATCAGCAAGAGCCACCTGCGGAAAACCTGTCAGGAGGCAATCGGACTTTCATCAATGGACTGCATACAGGCACGGCTGATGCTGGAAGCCTGCAAATTGCTGGAAGACCCAGCACTGACCATCAAGGAGATTGCATTTGGGCTGGGCTTTGACGTCCCTACCCATTTCTCAAAATTCTTCAAGGCACACGGCGGTCTGCCACCCACTGCCTACCGGAAATTCATTTCGGAAACCCCATGATTCCCGATTTGTACATCATTTGCCCCGATTTGTACAAGCTTTGTCTCGATTTGTACATTGCTTAACAGTTTGATGGCCAGTTACTTTGCAATGCCAAGCCAGCAATGGTATTTATCACTTTTCTCAATTACTACTGGCATGAGCAAATCGTTGTTTCTTCGAGCATCGAGATTTCTGTGGGTACTATCCAGGTACAATTTTTTTCTGGGGAGCAGAGAAGGAAAAAGCGGTTGAGAAAAATGTGGGCAAGGTTTGGGGGAATGACGCATGATTTGATGCTCAGCAGTATCCTGGCGTCCACCTGTTTCAGCTATTGAGCGTTTCAATAGATAAGAACGGGACCAAAGCTGTTCTACTTTTGCCAGATGTACAGCAGTAGCCCCGTTCGTTAACAATTTAACTGTGTAAAATTATGAAAAAAATCACATTCTTTGGCCAAAAAAAGCGTGAACCTTGGCCTTGTTTCACGCACCTGGCAGCAACGGCAAATAGGCGTTTGTGCAGGGCGCTGCAAGTGCTTTTGCTTTTTGCCACCATGCAGGCCAACGCCATCAACCACTTTCCCGGAATCCCCTTCTTTTGGCAGTTGTTGGCTAAAGCCAGCAACACAGCCAGCATGCCGGGGCATGAAGTACCTACCACCTGTGACTACGACCCGTGCAACATGGCAATGGTTGCTGACTGCGGGTTTCTCGTGACCTCGGTGACGATAGAGTCCAACGGCATCTATAAAATCTGCGTACAGGCAAACGACCAGAATTCACCACAGAGTTGGGTCATCTTGAATTTTCCAACGCAAACGAGCAACGACCCTAGCCCATGCTGGACAATTGCCACTTCTAACCCTTCCCCTTTTTTCTTCATTCAGCACATCATTGGCGGCAGTAGTTGTACGTTGACCGTCGGGGTGGCCACCGAGACAGGTTGCCCGACCAATGTCGTGACGTCAGAAGTAACGGGTTGCCCCCTGCAGACAGCAATCGGCATTAACCTTTCCCTTATCAACACGCCGTATGTGATTACATTTGGCGACGGTAGCCTTGCGGAGCAATCCTCCTCGAACCAGGTTGTCCACTCCTATGGGCAGCCGGGCACCTACTATATCTGCCTCACCTTTACGGTGCCAGAACCCGAACCTAGCTACATCACCTGCTGTTACCCCATCCAGGTCACTTCACCGCCCTTCTGCACTTGCCCTGAAGACGTGGTCAGTATCGTGTCCGTGGTACCATGTACCTGGGTGGCATCCCTGAACTTCGATTTGCTCAATTTTCCCATCACGGTTGACTATGGCGATGGTACCAGCCCAGAAGTTGTGACAGGCCCTTCTGCCACCCATGATTTCCCTGACAACATCACATATAATGTGTGCTACACTTTTGAGCCAGTGCCTGGCTCAACTTTGACGTGCTGCGAGTTGGTCAGCCTGCCTCAGTGCTGCCTTGATGCCGGGTTCACGATAGCACCAGATTATGCAAACGGCTGGGAATCATGCTACAACCCCGAGTATAAGATTACCCCCAACGCAAACTGTCAGGGCAGTCCGTTGGAAGTCCAGCATCTATGGGAATTTCCTGACGGCGAGACATCCACTGACCCCTTTCCACCCAACCAAATCTTCACCGATTTTGCCCATGCTGGCGCACTGATATGCGTTAAGCACACCGTCACCTGCTGCGATGAGACGGACACGGAAGAGGTCTGCTTTGAACATTTTCCGGCTGCTTACATCGGTACTTCCGGGGGAGTAACCAATTTGAGTGACCTCATACCCACTACTGGCCAGACCGTGCTCCAATTCATCCAGCAAAACGCCAACAACTCCTCACTGCCGCTACTGATTGATGGGCAACTCAACATCAACGTGGCCAATGCCATTTTCAGCGGCGGCACCTGGAACATGGGCAGGAACTCGGAAATAGTGGTTATGGGTACAAATAGTGTTCCCCGGAGAGATTTCGTTTTGTCAGGCACCACCATTCAAAGTGCCGTCAGGCTGGACCTTCCACTTTTCGCAGCCTGTTGCCGCTGGAGGGGCATCCGTTCCGAGATGCTTACCTATGTTAACCTGAATGGTGCCACTGTTATGGATGCAAATTACGCCATCCATTATCCATCCTTCACAGTTGGTTCTCCCTTCCCCTTCCTCCGCAGCATCAATTCCACCTACGAGAACAACTTCTACGCTATAAAATCAGTCCGGCAGCACGTGGTGTTCCCCAGGTTCCAAGGCAACACTTTGAACGGTACAACCTTGCTACCCCAACATGTTTGCGGCTGTACTGCGGAAAATGCCATTGATTTTCGGAATGTGGGAGCAACATCCATCGTCAGCATTAACGATTTTGGGCAGGGCACCAACCAAATCTTAAACTACGAAAGGGGGTTCAATTTCCAGAATACACAATTGAATGTCCGAGGCTTCAATATCCACGACCTTAGGGATTTTCCAACTCCTTCCCCCGGCGTGCCGACCAATACAGCGGGGGAAACCGCCATCGGAATTGATTTTTTTTGGAATACCTTTGGCGCTTCCCGACTGGATTTGGACAGGGTCTCGTTTACCGATTTCGACGAGTCGGGTGCATTGTCCTACGCCGTCAGGGACAGGGTTTCCCGTGGAAATCATACGCTCCTTGCCGCTGCAGCGACCCTTGGCAGCATCAGCACAGCCGGCATTGCGGGCGGCTATGATATCAGCGTTTTTTCACCAGGGATTATGGTAAGCGGCAGTACCATACATCAAAACACCATCAATACCGATGGCAGCAGCACTAGTAGTTCAGGTTCGGGATTCGGCATCACTGGCAACTTTACCAGCGCTGGCAATATCCTCCGGATATCGGACAACCACATCAACGTGTCATCTGGCTCTGGCAACCCGATGAACGGTGGCATCGTCCTGACGAGCACAGAAGACCTGACCCAACCGTTCGCCATCGAGCACACAACACCATTGATCTGGCGCTCACCAACGGGGTCGGCATCGGCGTCACTGGGGCAAGGGGCTATTGCGTGCGGCGTAACCTGATGAACAATTTTTCCGACGCCACGGGGATAGAACTGTCCGGCGGCGGCGATGCGGTAGTGGAGTGCAACGAGGTATTGTTCAAGCCCACGGGAATTGACGTGATGCTCTCCGACGAGAACACCTATTCCGGCAACTTCCTGTCGGGCAACGTCAACGACATGCACTTCAACGGCGACAACCGGGGCGTCACCGGCTCCCTCATCCGTTGGAATGAATTCAATTTCAGTTGGGCACCGAGCCTTGTTTATGATGCGAATGCCTTTACCGGGGCGCAGGAACACAATAGTTACAATTCTTGGACAGGCCAGGGGAACCAAGGCGGCGGCAATGTGGAGGTGCAGCATACAAATACAAATCCTCTTAGTGGGCCTGTTTTGAACAGTAGGTTTCACAGGCCTTCAAATGCACAACAGGGCAGTGTCCATTTCCCCAATCACAGTCCGGGCATGATGATTAACTCCGGAAGCAGTACTATTGTAAGTGCTCCTTCAACTTTCTGCAATTCGACCAGCGGCTGCTTCGCCATGTTGACCCCCCCCGGACCCTGACCCGGAAGTGGATTATGCGGCCATCGTGCAGGATGCGGGGACCTGGAGCGCACTGACGGCTGCGGAGCAGACCTCCCTGCGGCAGGGTATTTACGGCCTCTTGCTCGACAATCCGGCTTGGCTGAACGGCAGCAGCACCTTGTCGGGCTTCAAGGCAGCGCAGGATGCAACTTTCGTCGGGCAGAGCGAAATGCTGCGGAAGGCATGGCTGCAGTTGATGGCGGACATTGCGGCACACCAGGCCACGCTGGAGCCTACCTACGCTGCTTTGGATGCACTCAGCAACCAGTTGCAGCAGTGGTTCGATGCCATCGCCGCCGACCCGGGCCTCGAAGCCTCCCTGCAGGGCCAAATCAATGCGGCCATCCAGCAGGGCGAGGCATTGGCAGCCCAGTTGCAGCAGGCGGAAGACCAGTTCACCCCCACCGTGCAGGCCGCTGTCGCCCAGTTGTTGGTGCAGAATGCCGCCCTCGACGGCACAACGCCCCATACCTGGAACGAGAAGCGCTACAACGAGATAGCGCTCAACTGGCTGGCCGGCACCGAGCCGGACGCTACCGCCGCCAACGACCTGCGCCAGATGGCCCAGTCCTGCCTCTCGGACGGCGGGCGGGCCGTGCTGGCCGCCCGTGGCCTCTGTGCGGCCTGGCTCAAGGAATACTACGACGAGGGCAACTGCAATAGCTTGCAGCCGCGCAGCGAGGATAGTGAAGCATCCTTAGAAGTAGTGACAAGCCCAGCCTTGCTAATTGTGCCTAACCCTGGCGACGAACTGGTACGTGTTTCATTGAACGTGCCAATGTCCGAAGGTGAGCAACTACAGGTGCAATTCTTTAACCTGAATGGCCAGAATGTACACACGGCCATATTGACTTCGGCAAAAGTTGACCTGCCCATATCCGTGAAGAACTGGCCGGACGGCCTTTACGTGGTCAAGGTGATTGTACTCAACAAAACAATCAGCAAGACTTTTGTGGTGCAGCACCGTTAATTTCTGTACATCAAA
>JACRAN010000182.1 GCA_016234735.1 Bacteroidota bacterium
GAGGTGGCATTGAGGATGCTGGGCTGGAGCGAGAAGGACGCGCTGGGCCGGAATATCGAGGATGTCATCGGCGTCAAGAACAGTATCGCTATGAGGGTATTGGCCGAGCAGCGGGATGCCCACTGTGATGGCGATGAGCCAGACCTTCCCGATGATGAATGCCGTGACCAGCAAAATCAGCCAGTAAATCAGGTAAAATGCCATCGAAGCAAAGATGGCGATGGAGGCCCGGAATTCGACGGTCTTCGCCAGTTTTTTCGCCAGCCGGTTGCCCAGCAGGATGGGCAGGATGTTCAGCATGTACCCTGCCATGTAGGGAATCCAGCCCAGCCCCAGCAGCAGGGCGCTGCCGAACGAGTAGGAGGTGTGGTCCATCAGTCCCCGGTCGGTGACTTTGGCTTTCTTTAATTCCCCGAAGTATTTCGCCGCCTTCGCTTTCAGCGCCGTTTTTGCGTCGGCGGACAGGCGGTTTATTTCATCAACCAATTTTTTTTCCCCGAACAAAGGCTGCGGGTCGGTGGAAAACGACGGGAACAGCCGCACAGGGCGGTTGTTTCGGCGCAGAGTGAGCAGTTGCTCCACGTAGGCATCGTCTTCGGGCTGCTCGATGTGGATGACCCGCTCGGCCAGCCTCGTGCGCAGGTCGGCTGTGAGGGCGTTCACTGCTTTGGCCGGGTTGTTCCGATGGGTTTCTAAATAATCTTGCACCCGGATGGGTTCGCCGAAATCAATCATCACATCGGAGCGGAAAGCATCGGGGTCGGTGTAGTTCACGCCCACGGGCACCACGTGCAGGTCGAGGTCGGGGTGCCGTTCCAGCGTACCGAACACGATGCGGGCCGTGCCCTTCATCAGCGGGCGCAGGCGTTTTTCATGTACGCAGCGGCCTTCGGCCAAAATCAGCACCGGCTGGTTCTTTCGCAGGTTTTCGTAGCACTTGTCGAAGGTATCGTAGTTGTTTTTCAGGCCGCCGTAGCCCGTGTCGTCGATGCGGAAGACGGGGACGATGTGGTAATAGTTGTAGAGTTTCCGAATGGCCGGGTTGTTGACGTAGAAATCGCCCCTCGCCAGAAAGTTGAGCGGCGGCTCCAGCCAACAGGCCAAGAAGCAAGGGTCGATGAACGCCGTCGGGTGGTTGACGGCCAGTATCACCGGCTTGCCCGCCGGGATGCGCTCCTGGTTCGAAATGTTGATTTTCCTGAAATATGCCGATAACGCTATTTTTGCGAGCGGCTTGGTTAGGCTGTAAAGCATTTTCCTGTCGTTTGTCGCCGAAACCCATGTGGGTTTGGGGCGCAAAAGTACGGGAATTGCAATACCAGCCCGCTCAATTTTCAAGGAAAATGAACCGTCAAAAATTTCTGCTCGTCATCGGTGGCGCTACGGCTACGGGGAAAACGGCGCTCGCCGTCCGTCTGGCACGGCATTTCGGGGCGGAAATTTTGTCGGCAGACAGCCGCCAGTTTTACCGGGAAATGCGCATCGGCACCGCCAAACCCACCCCGGCGGAACTTGCCTCCGCACCCCACCATTTCATCAACTCGCTGTCGGTCAGGCAGGATTACACGGTGGGCGATTTTGAGCGGGATGCCCTGCAATTGCTCGATGTTTTGTTCCAAAAAACGGACGTGGCCCTCCTCGTCGGTGGCTCCGGGCTGTTCGTCCGGGCCGTGTGCGAAGGGCTGGACGAGTTCCCCGACGTGCCCGAAACCGGGATGCGGGATTTGGAAAACCTGCTCGAAACAGAAGGTATCGAGGCCCTGCAAGCGGAGTTGAAACAGCGTGACCCGGCGTATTTTGAAACGGTGGATTTGAACAACCCACACCGCCTGCTGCGGGCGTTGTCGGTGTGCCGGGCGAGCGGGATGCCGTTTTCGGGTTTCAGAAAAAACGAAAAAGTGGCACGGCCATTCACGCCAATTTACGTGCTGCTCGATGTGGAACGGGAAGTGTTGTACGAAAAAATCAACCACCGGGTGGACGACATGATGACGAACGGGCTGCTCGAAGAAGTCCGGCAACTGTACCCGCAGCGTGCCCTGAACGCCCTGCAAACCGTTGGTTATCAGGAGCTTTTCGACTATTTTGATGGGAAATGCACGTTGGAGGAGGCGGTAGAAAAAATCAAACAGAACAGTCGCCGCTTCGCCAAGCGGCAATCGACGTGGTTTCGGAAAGACCCGCACTGGAAGCAGTTCGGGCCGGAGGATACAGCGTTGATTGTCAAATATCTGGAAGAAACTATCGGTGGGGCGTGATTGGAAAACGGATAAAACGGATTTTGCGGATTTGAACGGATTCTGATTAAAAAAAATCCGTTTCAATCAGTTGTATCCGTTTCATCCGTTCTCCAATCCTATCTAATTACCTCCAGACGGCATTCAGAAAATCACGTCCTTGCGCACCAACTTGCCCAATTCGGAGTAGGGTATCAAAAAATCCGTCGGCCCCTGGGCGTAGGCAGCGGCTTCGTAGGGATTGTACCAAAAATAAATGCCCTCCTCCTGCAATTCAAAATTGGCGGGCAGGGCAAACGGCTCGTCCCAGAAGTAGCCTTCTTCGTTCAGGTCGGCCTTGTTGGGCAGTTCCCTCGCCTCCTTGAATTTTTTCTCCGCTAATTTTTTCAGCCCGTTGATGTCGGTGATGAAGTCAGGCCAATCAAGCGTCGCTCCCGTTTTCAGGTTGAAATTGAGGATGGCGACGAAGGAATTCGGGTGCGCCCCGCCTGCGTAGGAGTAGGAACCCAGCGAGACGGAAGCGACTTTCGGCGTGTGCAGCCCCACTTCCCCGGTGACGCTCACCTCCCAACCTGAGGAAGCACTTTCGTCCCGCTTGTCGTGATGCGCTTTTTTCCATTCGAGCAGGAAGGAATCGGCCACCATTTTCAAATTGGCCTCGGACAGGATGCCTTCGTATTCCTCGAACACTAAATTTTGGATGAGAAAAGCTAAAATGGAGTCGTTGATGGCTTTTTTTACCGAAGAAACGCCTTCCGTCACAAACGGATACACCAGGTCGATTTGGGCGCAGTCGCCGTTCTGGTCGTCGCAGTCGCCGAGTTTTTTCTGGAGGTTCCGAATCTCGAAGCGGACTTTCAGGCCCTTGTCGCTTTGCAGGCGCTTTTTTTTGCCGTTGCAGGAAGTCAGCAACAACACTGGGATTATCAAAAGAAGAATCAGTCTCACAGGATAACAGTCTTTTTGGAAAAAAAACGGGCTGGTGGACAAGGCGTTTAATTCGGCGGCTAATTTATGGCAGTCAGGGGACAATTCGCCGCTATTTCCCGGTAAACTTTTGCAACGCTTTCATTTTCAGGGCATAATTGCTGGCGGGGGCGTAATTTTACCTGCTGATTTGATATTGAGTGATTTGGATATTGAGTTATTTGAGCTTGTCAATATCCAAGTATCACAATCACTCAATATCACAATATCCAACCTGTCTATGAAATTCAAAATCCTACCCCTGCTGTTGTTTTTCACTTCCCTGCTGTTTGCCCAGGAAGAAATCCTGCCGGTCGGCTTTTCCGATGAGGAAAAAGCGCGGATGCGCTGCGAAAATTTCACCCCACCGGTTTCAGTGCGGGGCATCGAGGAGCCGCCGCCCTACCCCGTGCGGCACATGGCCGAATGGGAGGAGTTGCAGGCACTGCAAGTGACCTGGCGCAGCTATCCCGAAATTTTGACCCAAATCGTTTTCCACGCTGCTCAGGAAGTGCCGGTAGTTGTTTTCTGCAACAACCAAAATACCATGACCTCCGCCCAAACTGCGCTGCAAACCGCAGGGGTGAACATGGCCAATGTGCAACTCGTCATCGCCCCGAACAACTCCGTCTGGGTGCGTGACTACGGCCCCAACTGCGTGTACGCCAACGAGGTGGAAGACCTGTATTTCATCGATTGGGTGTACAACCGCCCAACCCGACCACTCGACGATGCGCTGCCGGATTTGGCGGGAACGCATTTCAACATCCCGGTTTATTCCACCACCCAAAACCCGGAACGGTTGGTGAACACCGGCGGCAATTTCATGTCCGACGGCCTCGGCACGGCCTTCGCCTCCAAGTTGATTTTGGATGAAAACGATGCCGGTAACCCCTACGGTGCCGGGCCGCACGACGAGGCTGAAATAGATGCCATCATGAATGACTACATGGGCTTGCAGCGCTACATCAAAATGGAAACCCTGCCCTACGATGCCATCCACCACATCGACATGCACATGCGGCTGCTGGACGAGGAGACGCTGCTGGTCGGGCAGTACCCGTCGGGCATCTCCGACGGCCCGCAAATCGAAGCAAACATCGAGTACGTGCTGAACAATTTCAACTCCGGTTTCGACACGCCGTACAAAATCGTGCGAATCCCGCAACCGCCCGATTTCAATGGGACATACCCGCCCGCAGGCGACTACCGCACTTACACGAATGCGGTTTTTGTGAACAAAACCATCCTCCTCCCCGGCTACGAGTTGCAATACGATACGGTGGCACAGCGCATTTACCGGGAAAATTATCCGGGATACAAATTGGTGACTATCAACTGCAACGACATGATCGGTGCCTCCGGTGCCCTGCATTGCATTACGAAGGAAGTTGGCACGCCCGACCCGCTCTGGATTGTGCATCAAAGTTTGCCCGACATCGACGACAACGAACTGCAAGGCGACTATCCGGTGAGCGCTCAAATCAAGCACAAATCGGGAATCGCCAATGCACAGTTTTTTTACACCAATGACACTACGCAGGCCTACCAGCCGGTCGAGCTGCAATTCACTGGCCCCAGCACGGGCACCTGGTCGGGCTACATTCCTCACCAACTGAACGGCACAAAAGTTTTTTACTACATCCGGGGGGAGGCGAATTCCTCCAAGAGCCAGGTGAGGCCACTCGCTGCGCCCGAAGGTTACTACGAATTCACTGTGAATGGCCAGGTGTCGGCGGTGCTGGAACCTGTGCAGGCTTCCCTCGACAATATTTTCCCCAACCCGGCCAGCGCCCTCACCGTGGTGCCGGTGAATGCCAGCCGCTCCGTGGAAGCGACCATCGAAGTGGTGGATGTGCTGGGCAGAAAAATCGAGACATTGTTCGAGGGCAGGTTGCCCAAAGGCGGGTCAAAGCATTTTCTCCATGCCGAAAACTATCCGAGCGGCACTTATTTTGTGGTGCTGAAAGCGGAATCCAACTTGAAGACGCAACGATTGGTCGTGGAGTGAGTTGCGGTAATCATCACAACTCACCTCACTTTTTTCAACCGCCTGTTTCCCACCAGCACTGCCCGCCAATTGCTGAGGAGACTTTCCGAATGTTGAGGGTTCATGGCCGAGACGGCGTAGGTGTAAATTTTCCCTTTTTGCACAGTGGTATCCTGCACTTCGATTTTTGATTGGCCGTTGATGCGGATGATTTGGAGGATGTTGTTCGGGTTATTGTAATCGCCGGGCAGCCGGTCTTCAAAGCGATAGATGACCAGCGTGGAAGCATCCGCCAGCGTTTTTTTGTCAACATTGCAGGTGAACCGCAGGCCACCTTTTTTGTTCAGTTTCGGCTTGCCGAGCACTGGTGCAGCGGGCACTGGCAGGTTCATGTAGGCCAGTTCCGGCAAGAGGGCCGGAGTCGAGTAGTAGTGGTTGCGCAGCGAATCCGTCACGCCAAACGGGTTTTTGCGAAGCGAGGAGAGGTTGTAAAAAATGCTGCCGTCGATGCCGGGCGTGGCGCGGTTCAGGCGGATTTGCTTCGGGATTTCGTTGGGGCCGTTCCAGGCGGGTTCGGCATTGTTGCCTATTTTGTACCCGGCTTGTCCGGCATAGACATTTCTGCCGAAAGAATTATCCTTCCACCATTTCAGCAACAACTCGTAGTCGGCCACCGGGAAGCCGATATGCCAGTACAATTGCGGGGCCACGTAATCAATCCAGCCTTTTTCCAGCCAGCCTCGAACGTCGGCGTAGAGGTCGTCGTAGGTGTTGATGCCCGCACGGGTCGGTGAGCCAAGTTTGGGGTCCTTGCTCACATTGCGCCAGACCCCGAACGGGCTGACTCCAAATTTCACTCCTTGTGCCGACAATTTCACTGCCTGAGAAACCTGCCCCACCATCATGTCAACATTGTGCCGCCGCCAGTCTTCGATGTTGCCAAAACCGAAGCCGAATTTTGCAAAATCAAGCGAATCGGGCAGTAGTTCGCCAGCCGCCGGGTACGGGTAAAAATAATCGTCGAAATGAATGCCGTCCACATCGTAGTCCATCACGATTTCCGTCACGACCTCCGTGATGTAGTTGCGTACTTCCGGCAATGCCGGGTTGAAGTAGAGCTTGCCACCGTACCGCATGAACCACTCCGGGTGGTGCTTGTACGGGTGGGTGCCAGCCAGCGTCACTGTGCTGGTGTCCATTGAAGCCCGATAGGGATTGAGCCAGGCATGAAACTCCAGGTTGCGCAGGTGCGCCTCCTCCACCATGAAAGTCAGCGGGTCAAATTCAGGGTCAAGCGCCACGCCTTGCTTGCCCGTCAGGTATTTTGACCAGGGCGAAATTTTGGAACGGTAAAACGCATCGCCCGCAGGGCGAACCTGTGCCAGCACAGCGTTGAAACCAGCCGCCTCCAGCAGGTCAACCGTCTGCACCCACTCGTCCATGAAGCGCTCTTTGCTCAGACCCTGCACGGAAGGGAAGTCGATGTTGGCAACGGTGGCCACCCATGCCCCCCGGAACTCCCGCTTGGGCGCAATTCCCTGGGCATGGAGCAAGTCCGTGAGGCAAATGATTGAAAAACAGGCGGTTAAAATCAGGCTGGACTTTCTCATGCGAAGTATTGTTTTGGAAATTCGGGGGTAAAGTTACCAAAAATGAAACGGGACGGCAATGGTTTGTGCCGTCCCGTTTCATTTCAGGATTTTAATGCCAAGGCTGTGCCGTCAGGCCCTGTTCAACAAAATCACAGGTGTCGTCACCACTTTACCATCCTGTCGGATGGTGAGCAGCAATGTGCCCGGAGCGCCTTTGCTAACGTTGAGGTCACGGTTGTAGTAGCCATCGAAGTTGGGCAGCGATTCGTTGTGGACCACCTTGCCGTTAACGTCGGTAATCGTCACCGTCGTCGGCATTGCTTCTCCCCGGAACGTCACGTTCAGGTCGCCCAATGTCGGGTTCGGGTAGGCGTTCAATTCTTGAAGTTGCAGGGTGTTGTCGATGAGCTGGACGGCAGGTTTCGGCGTTTCCACGACCTGCTCCTCCACCACAGGCGGTGCCACCTCATCTTTCGGGCAAACTTTGAACTGAGCTTCCACTTCGCCCGGTTGCCCGTTGCGCAGGTAGTTGATGGTGAAAAACTCGCCTGACTTGTGCTTGTCACGTTCGATGACCAATTCGTTGTGCGTGTTCACCGGCACACCGTCCAAAGCTGTGATGCGGTCACCAGCTTGCAAACCGGCAGCCTCGGCTGGCCATCCGGGGATGATGCCGCTCACGCCAACGCCTTTTTCGGCGTCGCCCCAGCTTCCGATTTGAACGCCGATGAAGACTTCGCAGGGGTCACGTTCCTCGGAATACCAGTAGGCAAATTTCTCTGCTTTTCTTCCCGTGAGTTCGGCAGTGGTGGTGAGCGATTGGCCGTCCCGCAGGTAGGTGATGTTGACGACATCACCGGGTTGGCGCTTGGCCAATTGTGCCGTCAGGTCGTTCTGGGCGATGAGGTTTTCACCGTCGATGGCGGTCAGCACGTCGCCTGCTTTCAGCCCGGCAGCCTCGGCACCTGTGCCGCTGACGATGCCCGTGAGCAGTACGCCCCCGTTCTCGTTGCTTTCCGGGTACACGCCCAAAAATGCTTTTTTCTCGTCAAACTCATCGCCAATCAATGCAAACTGGCCGTTGTGCAGGCCAGGAAGTCCGGGCATCCCTTCGTCACCGTTCCATTTGAATTCGGTTTTGTGGTTGCCCTGCCGTATCATCATGATGGTTTCGCCATCCGTCGTGATTTGCTGAGGTTCGTTGTCCGTAAAAATGGTAACCTCAACATTTTTTTCGCCGGCATTTTCCAAATCCAATGCCTCGATGTAGGTCTCGGCATCCTGGCCTTTTTGGATACTTTTTTTCTTGATGGTCACGGTGCCATCGTCATTTTTTACTTTTTGAATGACAATGATGTTCGAGGAAGATTGCGGAGCAGGAGTTGTTGTCCCCTGGGCTTGGAGCATGGACTGACCTGCAAAAACCAACATGGCCAACATGCAAACTGGAGAAAGAAAATGTCTTTTCATTTCGAGTTATTTTTTTGTGAAAAAATTTCGGACAGAAGCAGTCCGGGTGATTTTACAAGAACGTAACGAAAGACAGTCCAGTAACAATGACGGTTGCTTTTTTTCAAAAATCGAGTGAGAAATTTTTTCGATGCAGGTGGTGAAGGAAATTTCGTTTGGACGAATGCGGGTTAATCCGGCACTTTCCCGTTCACCACATTCAACGCCTGCACGATGGCCGGTGTCACCCGCTCGATGCCCGCCCGGTCGGCCAGGAAGATTTCGAGTTGGCGGGCTTCCTGCACCAATTTATCGTCTTTGATGATTTCCACGCCATTTCTGCCCTCCAGCACCAGGATTTTCAGGCCGGGGAACTCACCAGGATTATTGTCGGGGATGAGCATCAGGCCGCCTTGTTCGCCATTCAGGTTTTTCAGGTTGACCTTGGTTTGGTAGGTGTGGCCGCCGTGCGTGTTTTCTATCAACAGCACGTAGTTGTCGTCCACAAAAACATTCACCTCGCCAATACCGGGCACCTTGCCGTTGGCCTTGCGGTACTCCTCCTGCAAAGGGATGAAGGACGACCGCACCCGCTCCATGTAGTTCGACTCGTCGATGGCAGTGGCTTTGAGTTTTTCAGACGGGGTGGCATTCTCCGGCACCGTCGGTTGGTTGGCATCCACTGCCTGGAAATTGGCAGGTTTTGGGTCGTTTTTGCAGGCAAAAAACAGCGCTGCGAATGCTACCGGGAACAGAATTTTTTTAAACATAATGAACTCGTTTTCAGGTTGATAAAACAAATATGCCGGGTCGTTTGGCCCGGCATATTGAGTGCAAAGTTAATACCATTTTGCAATAGGAAAACGGGCAGCAATCAAGCTACCTCGTATTCAACCACTTTGGGATTCAGCATTTTCTTCGATGCAGAAAGGATTTCAATTCCGAGAACATTGCTTTCCTCGTCATAATCGATGATGACACCTTTTTTCTCATCGTCACTTTCAGCTACGGGTTTGTCACTGAATTTAACGCGCAGAATGTCAAGTTCGGAATCGTATTTTACTTTCATTCTGTTTGTAAAAAAAATACTGCCGACAAAATCTGATGATTTTGTCGGCAACAGTGAATTCATTTTTAGCGCTAAAATATCTTACCCGCACTCCGAATGTCCGCAACTCTTGCAAATCAGGCAGCCTTCCTTGTAAATCAGGCCATCCGGGTCGCCGCAGGAGGGGCAGGTTTCTTTCACGGCCTGTGTGCCATCCGGCACGAATTTTTTGAGCGCACGCACCACCCCGTTTTTCCAGGTGTTGATGTGCTCCTGTGCAACGTTGAGGCTCGACACCATGTTGATGACGTACTGGAGAGGCATACCATGGCGCAAGGCACCTGAAATCAACTTGGCGTAGTTCCAATATTCCTTGTCGAAGGAGCGGGACAGCCCTTCCATCGTCACTTTGTAGCCGTCCTTGTCTGCGAACTGAAAATCATAGCGGTTGTGGCCTTCGGCATCTTTTTCCTTGATGACCCAGCCATTCGTCACGTATGGTGGCAGTATAAAAATGTCCTCGGAACGGCCTGTGAAAATCTCATAGGGCTGCCCGTCCAGCAACCCGACGAAGGCCATCCACTTTTCGTGGTTGTTTTGGAAGCGGACGATTTCCGTATCCAACTTTCTTGGGCGCTTGGGCGCAAAAGTGGTGGTGATGTGCGAATCCTCCTCTGTGTTAGTAGTTTGTTTATCTTCCTGCTTTTTGCTTTTATCTTCGTTGGCAACCAAAACCCCGGAGCGGGAGCCGTCCCGGTAGATGGTACAGCCCTTGCAGCCCGTCTCCCAGGCAGTTTGGTAAATCTTTTTGACCAAATCGACAGATGTTTCGTTGGGGATGTTGACCGTCACGCTGATGCTGTGGTCCACCCATTGCTGGATCGCACCTTGCATTTTCACCTTTTGTACCCAGTCCACGTCGTTGGCTGTGGCCTTGTTGTAGGGCGATTTTGCCACCAACTTGTTCAATTCCTCGGACGACATATGCTTCACGGCTTTCAGGTCGTGGCCGTTGACGGCGAGCCAGTCTAAGAATTTATGGTGGAAAACATTGTACTCCTCCCAATGGTCGCCTATTTCATCGATGAAAGAAACATTCGCTTCTTTGTCGTTCGGGTTGACCTTGCGGCGGCGTTTGTAAGTAATCAGGAAGGCCGGTTCGATGCCCGAAGTTGTCTGCGACATCAGACTGGCAGTACCTGTCGGGGCAATGGTCAATAGGGCGATATTGCGCCGGCCGTATTTGACCATGTTCTCGTACATCTGCGGATCGGCTTCCTTCAAGCGGTTGATGAACGGGTTTTTAGTTTCCCGTGCCGCATGGTAAATGGTGAAGGCACCACGTTCTTTTGCCATCGTCACCGACGAACCATAGGCATTGATAGCCAATGTTCTATGCACTTTCACCGAGAACTCCAGGGCTTTGTCAGTGCCATATTTGAAACCCAAAGCGGCGAGCATGTCACCTTCGGCGGTAATGCCAACGCCAGTGCGTCGGCCCTCCACGCAGGTCCTGCGGATTTTCTGCCAAAGGCGCAACTCCGTAGCTTTGATGTCTTCCGCCTCCGGGTCGTTTTCAATTTTGTCAATAATCTTATCAATCTTCTCGATTTCCAGGTCGATGATGTCATCCATCATGCGCTGGGCCAACTGGACATGCCCGGAGAATTTTTCAAAATTGAATTTAGCCTGCTTCGTGAATGGCGCATCCACATAGCTGAAAAGATTGATGGCCAACAAACGGCAACTGTCGTAGGGGCAGAGGGGGATTTCACCGCAGGGGTTCGTCGAAGTGGTGCGATAGCCCAGGTCAGCGTAGCAATCAGGTACTGATTCCCGGATGATGGTATCCCAGAAAAGCACACCCGGTTCGGCTGATTTCCAGGCATTGTATATGATTTTATCCCAAAGTTTTGATGCGTCTATGGTTTTACTGTAAATCGGATTTTTGGAATAAACCGGGAACTGCTGCACGTATTCACTGCCGCTGATGACTGCCCGCATGAAATCGTCGTCGATTCGGACAGAAATGTTGGCGCCCGTCACTTTGCCAGACTCCAATTTGGCATCGATGAAGTCTTCGGCATCCGGGTGCTTGATGGACACACTGAGCATGAGCGCCCCTCTACGGCCATCTTGTGCCACCTCACGAGTGCTGTTGGAGTAGCGCTCCATGAACGGCACAAGGCCGGTGGAAGACAATGCACTGTTCAGCACCGGGCTGCCTTTCGGGCGGATGTGGGAGAGGTCGTGGCCGACCCCGCCCCTGCGTTTCATCAACTGAACCTGCTCCTCGTCAGCCCGGATGATGCCGCCATAGGAATCGGCACCACTACCGATAACGAAGCAGTTAGAGAGCGACGACACCTGATAATTGTTGCCTATACCTGACATCGGGCTTCCCTGCGGGATGATGTACTTGAAGTCTTTGAGCAACTCATAGATTTTTTTCTCGGGTACTGGGTTCGGGTATTTTTGTTCGATGCGGGACAATTCGGCAGCAATCCGACGGTGCATATCGTCGGGGGTCTGCTCGTAGATGTTTCCGGCTGAGTCTTTCAGGGCATATTTGTTTATCCAAACATTCGCTGCAAGCTCATCTCCTTCGAAGTATTCCGTTGAAGCCTTCATTGCCTCCTTAAATGTGTAAGTTTTCGGCCTGGCCTCCTTCTCCCTGGTTTTAGGGGCCTTTCTTTTAAGTTCTAAGGTCTCCATGATTCAATAGAAAATTATAGTGTAACATGTTGGATTAACGCTAAATCAGTTTTAGGTTGGCACATGCAAAGTTTTGAAAAGGCTTTGCACCCGGGTTCAGCGGGTGAACAGGTGCAAAGCCAATAATCAAAATCCAGTTTTAATAGTATCAGTAAGAAGACAGTAATCTCAGAAAACAGGTGGGATACCAGTGCCGAACCGACAATTTAGCCCCCCCAAAGTGTTCGCCGGTGAATGGATTGTAACGCTGTTTCTCATGTATGCGCTTTTATCAGCACGAAAGTAATGCCTCGAATGAAAATTAAGATACCGAGTTTTCCACACAATGTGGAAAATTAATCCAACTTGTTGATAATCAATGTGATGAATTTTTTCCACAAGAACTTGCAGTGTGGAAAACTCTGAGTGGAAATCATTTTTTTGTGTCACTAAATAATTGACAAAATGCAATGCTCAAAATATTTAAGGCATTGAAAATCAATCAAAAACAATGTCAGGTGCCTGATTTTGTGCCCAAAAAAATGAAAATGAAGCCTCGTTGTCGGCTTCTCAAAAAAGATTCTTTCGTTGAAAGTACCAGACCAGCACCAAACTGAACAGGAGCGAAATTATGAGGATGACAAAAAATGAGACCGCCGAATGGTCGGACAGTGGAAGCACGACGTTCATCCCCATGAATGAGGCGACGAGTGTGGGCACCATGAGAATAATGGTGATGGTGGTAAGCCGTTTGATGGTCAGGTTGAGGTTGTTGGAGATGATGGAGCCGTAAGCGTCCATTGTTCCATTGAGGATGTTGGTGTACATGTTGGCCATTTGCTGGGCCTGGCTGTTGTCGATGATGATATCTTCAAAAATATCAAGCTTTTCTTCATCTTTCCCAACGAGTAAAAAGTCCGTCCTCTTCAATTTCATCTTCAAAAGTAAGTTGTCTCTTAGAGACGACACGAAGTAGACGAGGCTTTTCTCGATGCTCAAGAGGTTCTTCAACTCCTGATTCCGGCTGCTGAAATACAGTTCTTTTTCAATGAGGTTTCGTTTTTGATTGAGTTGTTTCAGACAGTTTAGGAAGCGGTAAACCGTCTGCTCGAGAATTTGCAGGACAAACATTTGCTCCTCCGATGGGTCGAAGTTTTTGACTTTGTTGTCGAGGAAAAGGTTGAGCACCGGGTTTTCGTAGGAGGTGATGGTAATCACGTGCTCGATGGTGATGACAATTCCCAGGGGTATCGTGATGAAAATAGCATCGATGTCTTCTTCAAACGGGTTCAGGATGGGCGTACTGAGGATGACGAGCCGCTTGTCCTCGTCTTTTTCATAGCGTGGCCGTTCGTCGATGTCGAGGGGGTCGGTCAGGAAGTCGAGGGGGATGTCGAACTGCTGGGCAACTTCCTCCAATTCTTCCGGCGTGAACGGGGGCGAAATGTTCACCCAGCAGGATGGCTCTGGCTCATGAAGCTCCTTGAGGTGCCCTAATTCCCGGATGTAGTATTTTACCATAGCCGAAAGAAATACAAGTAATGAACTGATTTACAAGGAGTTATGCTTAAATCACGGTGTTCCCCGAATTCAGCGCACAAACATACGGCTTCTGGCTTTCAGGGCAAACCCAAATTTGGCAGGGAACAAATTATGCAGGACGTTGCGAAAATTTCCTGGTTGAAAAACCGCCTCATTTCTTCAATTCCGAGACAAAATATTCGTACACTGCCAATTCTCGACGGGTTCCGTTCCCCCAGGCAGGCATCATCTCCTCCCGGATGCAAAAATAGTCGGAAACAATGTCGGCCTGCTGTTCCAGGTTGAAATCGGAAAGCCCT
The DNA here is from genome assembly GCA_016234735.1 of Bacteroidota bacterium. Classification (GTDB taxonomy): domain Bacteria; phylum Bacteroidota; class Bacteroidia; order Chitinophagales; family Saprospiraceae; genus UBA6168. The sequence goes on from JACRAN010000182.1 coordinate 13,818, forward strand.
CCGCCACGCACCATGCAGGCGGAAAGCGCCTCCGCCCCTCCGTAATTGTAGCCTTCCTTCGCCTTTTGGGCACGCAACGCTCTGGGGATGTACGCTCCGCCCAATCGCTCAAACTGCCAGACGTGCATGAGTTCGTGTATCATGATATCCGGCCGGAAGCGCCCCCAGGCGTTGATGGTGTAGTAGCTGACATAAATGATTTGGCTTCCTTTGCACATCACTTTGGCCGATTCGTCCACCCGCACCCGGCCAAGGTGGATGGACTCGCCAAACACAGAACGGGCCAGTATTTTTTCATGGTCAAAAAGCGGCCGGGTCTGCCATTTCACGAAATCCATCAACGTCTCGTAAATTTCCGGGACTGCAATCAAATCGAACAGCAAAAACATCAGGGCTTCCCACCATTGGCGGATACTGGCTTGCCTGTTTTTTTGGAAAAATACTCTCAGCCCCACGAAAAAATGGGCACCAAGACGAAAAAAACGGACCGGCAGCAACCAGACAGCCCGCCATGTCCGAAAGCAAAGCGAGGCCAGCTTTGTGTATAACCGTTTTAAATTAGGGAACATCGTTTTAAAATTGCTTGCCAAATTAGCGTTACGTTTCTACTTTTGCCGCACAAAAAAAATCTACCAATCAATGAATACTGAAAAATCGTCCACCGGCCGTACATGGATTCTCTTCATCGTTTCTACCATCGTCTTGTTGTTGATGATAGTCTGGGTACCACAATGGTTCTGGCTGGCGCTTCCGTTTTCACTCACGTTCCTGGTGCAGGCCATGCGGGTGATGTGATTTCCAGTCGATTTGCCAGGCATTTTTTATAAACCATGCGCCCGTAGGAAGGCCAGGCATTTTGCGTCTGGCCTTTCTACGTTTTAAAGTTTTGCAAAAAACACTGCACAATGAAAACGCTTTTCACCCTGATCCTCTGCTCCGCAATGCCGGCCCTGCAAGCCCAGCAACTCTACTTTGAAGGGTTCGGAAGCCTGAACCGGACTGCCTATTCGACGGAGGCTTACGCAAAAACCACAGGGTACCTGGCCTACGGCGGACGGGTGGCGGTTGGTGCCGACCACTTTCAGGTTGGCGGTGAATACCGTTCAAATCTGACCCACCCTGAGTTTGAGAGCGGGGGCACCACCTCCTTCGAGGAGACTTACTACGGCGGTTTTTTTCGGGCAAAAATTTCGAGGTACCCCGCCATGCGGTTCGGCCTCGTGCTGCGTGCCGGAGCAGGAATCTTAAATACCACTGCCGTTTATGACGGCGGCATCACTAAAATCGAAGCGGAATACGACCCAATTGTGGGCTACAACGCAGGGGCTGGGTTTTCCATCCCGCTGGCGAAGATCGTCATGCTGGAATTGGGCTACACCTATAATTATGTGCAACGCCCAGAACTGAACCTTGCAGGCTTGACCATCCTTTCAGAGCACACCGCCGCCTACCATGCCATCCAAGCGGGCCTCAGCCTGAACTTCGTTTTCGGAAAACGTGCCAAGGAGTACGAGCACGTCCGTGAAAACCAAAAGTGGCGCAACGGCTGGAAGGGTTGATTCCAGGAAATTTTTTAAAAGGCCTTTCTTATTAAAAAAATATTTATTTTCGCCGCCGAAAAAGGCTTCTGCTTCTCAATCATCTACCCAGCCTTCTAAGGACATCTCAAGTTAGTCATCTATCCTACCCGTTCCCCTTCCGAAAGGACATCTATCCCCGTGCGGCATCATTTGACCAGCCGTGCGGCAGGTTTTTTTTTGCTTCATCTCAACCTACAATTCACCTGAGGTCGCTGCAAGTGGCTGAAGGTCAATCTTTTGCAGCCAGTCGAAATGTCAAGGTTGCTTCGCCATGAATTTTTTTATTAACCAAATTAAAGTCCACGCATGAAAAAAGACTTACACCAATCAAAACTGCTCACGAGTTTTAGCCGATGGGAAAATGGTTTGAAAACGTTTTCCACCACCCTGCTTTTCCTCGCAGCCCTCCAGATGGCCAATGCCCAGTTGAATGTCACCCTGCAAAGCGTCAACCCGCTGTGCGGGGGGTTCTCCACGGGCAGCATCACCGCCTTCCCGACCGGGGGAACGACACCCTACACCTACCTGTGGAGCAACGGTGCCACCACCAACCCGATAACGTTGCTCCCCGTTGGCACCTACACCGTCACCGTCACCAGTGCCAACGGCATGACGGGCACTGCTACCAGGACCCTCACGGCACCGCCTCCCCTCATCGTGGACATCCAGGTGAACACCTGCGCCGTGCCGGGTTCCATGACTGTCTTCGTGACCGGCGGCATTCCACCGTACATGTACATGTGGAGCAACGGCGGTTCCACCCCCACCATTTCCAACCTCCCGCCCGGCGAGTACTGCATCACGGTGATGGATGCCAACAACTGCGGGTACATCACCTGCGAGTTCATCGGGCCGCCCATCTCCGTGCAGGTGACCACTACGCCGGTCGTGTGCGGCGGCACGTCGGGCGGTACGGCAACCGCCACCGTGACGGGAGGCGCAGCGCCGTTTTCGTACCTGTGGAACAACGGTGAAACCACACAGACCATCGACACGCTACCGCCCGGCTCGTACACCGTGACGGTGACCGCCACCAACGGCTGCACCGCCTCGGCCAGCGGCAGCGTGGCACTCACCGCAGGGAATTTTGCGGTGAACCTCTCCGTGAACCAACCGACCTGCCAGGGCAGCAACACCGGCAGCATCACCGCCGTGCCGAACGGCGGGATGATGCCTCTGACTTACATTTGGAGCAACGGAGCTACCACCCAATTTATCAGCAACCTGCCCGCCGGAACCTACTCGGTGACGGTGACGGATGCTTTCGGCTGCACCGCTGCCAAGTCAACAACGCTGATTTACCAAAGCAATATTTTGTTGAACATCACCCCGACCAACCCGACCTGCGCCGGAACGAACAACGGTTCGGCCATTGCCTCGGCCAGCGGCGGCGTGCTCCCGTACAGTTTTGTTTGGAGCAATGGCAGCACCGGCCCTGGCATCATGAATCTCGCCGCCGGAACCTACTCTGTGACCGTGACGGATGCGTTGGGTTGCACCAAAAATGCGTCGGTGACGCTGACCGCTCCGCCCGCATTCACCATCAGCGTCACGGCCACGAACGCCAGCCATTGCGGAGCAACCAACGGAACAGCAACTGCCACGCCCGTCAGTGGTGGCTCGCCGCCCTACTCGTATCTGTGGAGCAACGGCGGCATTTCGCAAACGCTGAACAACCTGCCCGCCGGAACTTACTCGGTGACGGTGACTTCTTCGCAAAGCTGCACGGCGACTGGCTCGGTCACGGTCACGCAACCCATGACGCTGGACGTTTCCATCACAGGAACGAACCTCGTTTGCGGGAACGACAACAACGGCACCCTCACAGCCAACGTCCTGTACGGAACGCCGCCGTACACCTTCGTTTGGAGCAATGGTGGCGCTTCGCAAACGCTGAATAACCTGCCCGCCGGAACCTACACCGTGACCGTGACCAGCTCGGAAGGCTGCTCCGGCACGGCTACGAAAACCATCATTGGCAACCCGCCCATCAACCTGAACATTGCGGTACAGCATGTGGAATGCTTCGGAACGGCCACTGGCAGCGCCTCGGCCACAGTGGGCGGCGGCACCCCGCCACTCAGCTACGCCTGGAGCAACGGTGCCAACACATCGTCGGTGAACAACCTCGCCGCCGGGGCGTACACGCTCACCGTGACCGACAATGTCGGCTGCTCGAAGGTGCAGGGCGTGACCATCAACCAGCCAAACCCACTGTCGTTGACGTTCAACAACTCGCCGGGAAGCTGCGGAGCCGATGGTTTCAGCACCGTGCTGGTGACGGGCGGAACGGCACCGTTCACGTACTTGTGGAGCAACGGTGCCACCACTTCTACCATTGCCAACCTCGCTCCCGGCACCTACTCCGTGACCGTTACCGATGCCAATGGTTGCACTGCTTCCGGCAGCACAGTCATCGTGGCGTATCCGCAAATGAACCTCATCGTGACGGCCACCAACACCACCTGCAACGGCCTGATGGACGGCACCGCCACTGCCAACGTGACCGGCGGAACAGCGCCATTTGCGTTTTTTTGGAACAACGGGGCGACCACGCAGACCATCACCAACTTGCCGCCAGGCACGTACCTCGTCACCGTGACGGACGGCAATGGTTGCACCAAAACCGGCTCGGCCAGTGTGCTGCTGGGCGCAGGGTTGAGCGTCAGCGTCAACGCCCCAAGCTACGTTTGCCCAGGCAGCACGGCATCGGCATCGGCCAATGCCACAGGCGGCAACGGCGTGTTCAGCTACCTGTGGTCGAATGGCCAGACCACCCAAACCGCCATCAACCTCACGCCCGGTACCTACTCGGTGACGGTGACGGACAGCCAGGGATGTTTCGGCTCGGCATCGGTGACGCTGCTGGCGGGCGGCAATTTCACCATCAGCGGCGGTGTGCAGGACGTGAACTGTTTTGGCCAAACCAACGGCAGCGTCACGCTGAACGTGACGGGCGGCATTTTACCCTACAACTATTTGTGGAGCAACGGCGGCACGACAGCCAACATCGGAAACCTTGCCGCAGGCAGCTACACCGTGACGGTGACGGATGCCACGGGTTGTTCCAAAACGCAAAGTTTCACCGTCGGGCAACCGGCGCAGTTGCAGGTGACGGTGACTGCCGTGAACGGCATTTGCGGAGCGCTCGGTTCGGCAACCGCCAACCCGACCGGCGGCTCGCCAGGCTACCTGTACCTGTGGAGCAACGGCCAAACCACTCAAACCGTGACCAACCTGCCAGCCGGCAATTACTCGCTCACCGTGACCGACTCGCACGGCTGCACGGCGGTGAAAACTTTCCAGATTGCGGTGATTTCGCCGCCGAGTTGTTCGGTTATTTTGACCAACCCCATCTCCAGCCTCGGTGGCAGCGATGGAAAATTGACGGCTTCGGTGAGCAATGGCACCGCCCCGTTCAGCTACCTGTGGAGCAACGGCCAGACCACGCAAACGGCCACCAACCTTGGTCCCGGCACCTACATCGTGACCGTCACCGATGCCAACAGTTGCACGACGACATGCAGCTTCACGCTGTACGAACCGGCCAAGCTGGGCGATTTCACCTGGATGGACACGGACGAGGACGGCATCCAAGATGCAGGCGAGTTGGGCTTCGGCGGGGTGCCGGTGAGCATCACCGGCACGACCCTCAACGGCAACACGTTCAATGCCAGCGCCACCACCGCCCCGAACGGCATGTACATGTTCGTGGTGCAACCCGGCTCGTACAAACTGACGTTCGGCATACCCATCGGGTACCTGCTGAGTCCGCACAACCAGGGCAGCAACGATGCCATCGACAGCGACGTGAACCCGCTCACGTCCATGACCCCGTTCATTCCCATCGCCTCCGGCGAAATCAACCTGACCATCGACGGCGGCTACCACCTTGCCCCGCCCTGCGACAACGTGACCGTGCCCGGTACCATCTGCTGCGACCAGACGCTCTGCGGCCCCGGCAACGACCCGGCACCCATCACGGGTGTCGTTCCGCCGGGCGGCGGCTCCGGTACACTCGAATTCCTGTGGATGTTCCACAACGAACCCGGCCCGTTCAACATGAACACCTGGACGGCCATCCCGACGGCCACCGGGCCCAACTACGACCCGGGACCGCTGTACGAAACTACCTACTTCGTGCGCTGTGTACGGCGGGAAAATTGCATCCAGTTCCTCGAATCGAACATCGTGACCATCACGGTGGATACGGTGGCGGTGGCGCTCATTGATGCACTCGACCTCGCCTGCGTGGGCGACCCGGTCGATTTCACGGCCTACGACAACGGCCCCGGTGCCACGTACAGTTGGAACTTCGGCGACGGTGTCCCTGCCACTGCGAACACGCAATTTGTGCCCGGTGTGGTTTGGAATACTTTCGGGGTAAAAACCGTCACGCTCTCCGTGACGAGGAACGGCTGCACTTCGACCGCCATCCACCTGATTTCCATTTCCAACAGCCCGACGATTTGCGGCAATGCGCTGATTATCAGTGGCAATGCCGTTGGCGCAACGAGCGTGATGGTGGACTGGATTTACCCTGCACTGCTGACGGAGGGAGCCGTTTTCGAGGTGGAATGGGCGTGGGAAGGTGGGCCGTTCGAGTCGCTGGGCGGCTCGGACGAGGCCATTGAGGTGAGCAATTTCATGCACTTCAAGCTGATGCACCATGCTGCACGGCGGGGAACGAACGCCTACCGGGTGAAGTTCACCGGGATCGACGGCAGCATCACCTGGTCGAACACGGTACAGGTCTGGGTACCGGGCGGCTACAACCTGGGGCTGGTGTTCCCAAACCCGTTCACCGAAGTGCTGCATGTTGAAATCAACGACCGCTACGAAGCGGCGGAAATCACCTGCGAACTTTTCACCGCCGAAGGCCGCCTGCTGGCCACGCAGTCCATCCCTGCCGAAGCCCTGTCGGCCACGATGCAGACGAACAGCCTGCCGCAGGGGCTGTACTTCCTGGTGTTGAAATTCGACGGAAGGGTGCAGAAAGTAGTGAAGGTGGTGAAGCGGCTGTGATTTTCAACGCAAAGGCGCAAAGAAGGAGAGTTTTTCAGGTAGAATTACCCGATACATCCTCTCCTTCTTTGCGCCTTTGCATTGAAAATAAAAAGAAATTGAATTTCCGAATTTCCCCTTATTTTTAGCCCACGATTTCAAAAGTGCGCCACCCGGTGGCATTCAAGGAAACACTTACCTCTGTTCGTTAAGGGACAACAATTCATTGTGCGATTTCAAGGCTGGAAAATAATCTCTGACACCCGATGCGCAGCTTGCGGCTGCGGCTTTGTGGCATCCAAACAATATCCGGTTGCCACGCCGTAGCCATTGGCCCGCATCCAAAAACCTGTACCATGAACTGTATTACGTTCCACAACTCCTGCATTCGCCATGCCTTCATCGCCTGTTGTTTTCCCTGGCTTGTTCCGGCGGAAACATTTGCCGCCCGCCCCCTCGTGCTCACCTGCCCCGATGCCGTTACCATCACGGCGGCGCAGGGTGAGTGCGATGCGCTACTCGATTTTTCCACGCTCGACTGGAGCAGCACTGTGCCGCTGACGGACACGCTGTTCGACCCTGGGCCAGGGTTTGCCTTTCCGGTCGGCATCACAGAAGTCACGCTCACCGTCACCGAATCGGGCGGCGGCATGGCCTCGTGTACTTTTGAGGTGACGGTATTGCCGTTCAGTAACACGATGGTGTGCGACGACAACATTCCTGTTGATTTGGACACCACCTGCACCCGTGAAGTCACTTACGACATGATTCTTGAAGGGTTTTTCTGTCCTGATGAGTATCAAGTCAACATCCTCGGTCCAAATGGAGGATTCTTTGGAAACGTAGTCGATGTTTCATACGTCGGCCCCGAGGAGCACACGGTCAAAGTAACGAACACACTGACCGGGCAGTCTTGCTGGGGCACCATCATCGTGCAGGCCAGCACGTTGCCGATGGGCATCACTTGCCCCACCGACACTTTGATTTTGTGCAACAGCCCCATTGACTCGACTACACTCGGCACACCTGGCTTTTTCAGTTGTTTCGAGCCAGACCTGATTGCGCTTTCCCACTTCGACAACCTGACGCTTTCGCCTTGCGGCGACGACATTGCTTTTGAACTCAACCGGACCTGGGTGGCTACCGATACGTTTGGCAACAACAGGCAGTGCATCCAGCACATCACCGCCCGGAGGGCTGCATTGAGTGAAATTGTTTTCCCAGATGACGTGACTATCCCTTGCAGTGGAACGGAGAACTACGAAGCATTGGCGGACACGAGCCTGACCGGCATTCCATTGCTCAATGGGCTGTCGCCAATATCGCAGTCATGCGGCATCGGCCTCGTCGTGTTTTCCGACAGCGTGATGAACGTCTGTGGGGCAAGCTATGAGATCATGCGCAACTGGCTCGTGTTCGACGATTGTGCCGACACGTCGCTGACCCACACACAGTTCATCAGCATCATCGATAACGAGGCACCCGTGTTCACCATACCCGACACCATTTTTATCAGCACCGACGGCGTTTGCGGGCTGGATGCTTTTTTCCCTTCGGTAAACATGCAGCAGGAATGTTCGCCCTTCGAGGTAGTCATGCAGACCCCCTGGAACGTCACCAACTCTAACGGTGGCTATGTCGGCGTAAACACCATTGCCGGCGAATACATTGGCACCTACACCGTCACCGATGCCTGCGGCAATGTGGCTATTGACACGGTTCTGCTGCTTGTGACGGATGGCACTATCTCGCAATGCCCTGAAAACCAGACTATTACCTGTGATTTTTATACTGAAAACCTCGAAGTAGGGTTGGCCGCTGGCGACTGGCCAGTGCTCGCCGGGTTCGGCTACCCGTCCCTGTTTGTCAACTGCCCGCTCACCGCAACGGAAGCAGTGCAGGTCAACGTCAATGGCTGCGGCGAAGGCACCATCGTGCGCACAATGGGCACGGAGGAAGCGCCCGACCAATGCCAGCAGACCATCGAGGTGGTGCATGTCTCCGATTTCGTCGTGGAGTTCCCGGCGGATATCACGATCACCTGCGGCCAGTCGCCATTTGATGCGGGCGAGCCGGAAATCCTCTACGGCAGTTGCGAAAACATCGGCCTCAGTTACACCGACCAGGTGTTCACGGTCACACCCGATGCCTGCTTCAAAATCCTGCGCACCTGGGTAGTGAAAAACACGTGCATCGCCGATACGACCAACCCGGTCGTGGAGGTGCCGGAAAACCAACTCGGCCTCCCAAACTGCGACCTCGACGGGGATGGCGATTGCGACAACCGCACTTTTCGGGACAGTTGGACGGCTGCCAGCCAGCCAACCGACCCTGGCAGCAATGCCTGGGACGGCTACATCACCTACGAGCAGGTCATCAAAATCATTGACTATGTTGACCCCATCTTCACAGCTGGCTGTACCATTCCTAATGTTTGCGTGGACAGCAGTCAGTGTGCCGGGACGGTGCTAATTCCGATGCAAGCAATTGGGGAATGTGGCTTGTACATATTGACCGCACAAATAAAAATAGGCGGCGTATGGCTCAATGGTTTGGGAACTTATACGAACGTTCCCCCCGGCACTTACAATGTCAGGTACGTTGCAGCGGACCAATGCAACAACCAGACCCAGTGCCTGACGACGGTGAAGGTGGTGGATTGCATAGCGCCGACGGCGGTATGTGAAAGCAGTTTCACGGTATCTCTCAACCAGTCCTGGACGGCAGAATTCTCTCCCGATGATTTTGATGCAGGCAGTTTCGACAATTGCCCGGGCACGTTGCAAGTCTCTTTCAGCCAGGATATGAGCGAAACTGTCAGGATATACACTTGTGACGACCTGGGGCAAAACCCAGTCATTATTTGGGTAACCGACATGGCAGGCAACCAAAGCTTCTGTGAAACCTTTGTCATCGTTCAAATGCAAGGGGCAGCTGATTGTGAATCCCCTGATTGGGCAGGCTTGATTCACACAGAGGATGACCTGGGAATCTCAAATGTGAGTGTCACGTTATCCGGTGTCACCGTCGTTACGGACACCAATGGATTTTATCCGGCCAATGCATTTGGGAATTTCCCGGACGGCCTTTTGACCCCCTACAAAAATGACACGCCGCTGAATGGGGTTTCCACTTTCGATATTGTACTGATTACCAAGCATATCTTGAACTCTACACTGCTCGATAGCCCTTACAAAATCATTGCTGCGGATGCCAACCACTCCAACAGCGTGACCACTTTTGATGTTGTCACGATCCGACGGCTGATTTTGGGTGAAATACCGGCATTCCCAAACAACACCTCCTGGCGGTTCGTGCCGGACTCGTTTGTTTTTCCAAACCCCATGTACCCATTTGCAACTGCATTCCCGGAGACAATCATCATTTCGCCGCCTTATCTGCCAGAATATTTTGATTTTGTTGGCCTTAAAGTAGGCGATGTCAACAACAGCGCCGCCGTCAATTTCGCATCAGCCCCGGCCAATGATTGACCAACGACGAGTGACGATTGGTGAAAATGCTGCAAACTCACCAATCGTCACTCGTCAATCCCCGTTCGTCAATCTGATGATGCCCCGCTTTTCATTTCTCCGAATAAATTATCTTTGCCGCCGTTTGCCAGCGGGCAATGGACATTCTCCATTTTCAATTTTCAATTCTCAACTGAAACATGTTCGACAACCTATCCGATAAACTGGACCTCGCCTTCAAATCGCTTACCGGCGAGCGAAAACTCACGGAACTCAACGTTGCGGAAAGTATCAAGGAAATACGCCGGGCGCTGGTGGCAGCGGACGTGAACTACACCATCGCCAAAGAATTTACCGAAAAAGTACGGGGGAAGGCACTCGGTACGCAGAACGTGCTGAAATCGGTGAACCCCGGCCAGTTGATGATCAAAATCGTCAGCGACGAGTTGACGGAACTGATGGGCGGTCAGGCCGCCGGCATCAACCTGAAAGGTTCGCCGTCGGTCATCCTGATTGCCGGCCTGCAAGGTTCGGGCAAGACAACGTTCAGTGGCAAGCTGGCGCATTTCCTCAAAACCAAGCGTCAGAAGCTGCCGCTGCTCGTTGCCTGCGACGTGTACCGCCCGGCGGCCATCGACCAGTTGGAGATTATCGGCGAGCAGATTTCGGTGCCGGTGTACAAGGAGTTGGAAAACAAAAACCCGGTGGAAATCGCCCTGAAGTCTATCGCCCACGCACAGGCGCACGGGTTCGACGTGGTGATTGTGGATACGGCGGGCCGCCTCGCCGTGGACGAGGAGATGATGCGGGAAATCACGAACGTACGGGAGGCGATTTCACCGAACGAAACGTTGTTCGTGGTCGATTCGATGACCGGCCAGGATGCGGTGAACACGGCAAAAACTTTCAACGACCGCCTGAATTTCGACGGCGTGGTGCTGACCAAGATGGACGGCGACACCCGTGGCGGTGCGGCGCTTTCGATAAAATACACCGTTGGGAAGCCCATCAAGTACGTGAGCATGGGCGAAAAAATGGACACGCTCGACGTGTTTTACCCCGAACGGATGGCGCAGCGCATCCTCGGCATGGGCGACATCGTGAGCTTGGTGGAGAAAGCGCAGGAACAGTTTGATGAGGTGGAAGCCAAGCGGTTGGAGAAAAAAATCATGAAGAACAAGTTCGACTTCAATGATTTTCTCAGCCAAATCAAGCAAATCAGGAAAATGGGCGACATGAAATCGCTCATCAACATGATTCCCGGCATCGGCAAGGCCATGAAGGACGTGGACATCGACGACAAAGCCCTGAACCGGGTGGAGGCCATCATTTTTTCCATGACCCCGGAGGAACGAAACAAGCCGGAACTCCTGAGCATGAGCCGCAAAAAACGCATCTCGTCAGGCAGCGGGCAGGACTTGAACCAACTCAACCTGTTCATCAAACAGTTCGACCAGATGCGCAAGATGATGCACCAGATGACGAAGATGCCCGGTTTTGCGCAGGGGAAAATGCCCCAGCCGATGAAGCAGGGGTTCAGGAGGCGGTGAGTATCCTGGTTTTGGAAAACATGCTGTCAACTTTACAAGCCCGACGATTGCATGACATAAAACTGAATGTCACACGCCCGCTACCCTACTCCATTCACCTGCAATATCAGCGACACCCCGCCTGCCTCCACCAATCATTTTTCAACAGTTGATTCAGTGACACCACGCCCTTCCGGTAGTGGAACTGCCTGCCGGAGAAGTATTCGTGGATTTCCTCGAAGGCATCGACGGGCAGCATCTGCCAGTCCTGGAAGCTGACATAGACGTGGAGCGGTACGTCGTCGCAGAGCGTGGAGGGCTGTTGGAGCAGCAGTTTTTTGTACTCGTAGCGATAGTCGTAGCGCAGGGCCGAGAGGTCGGCGAGGATGGCCGAAGCGGTGGGGAAGCCGCCCGCCCCTTTGCCGTAGAAAAACTGCTCGTCGGCGAGGGCGCTGGTGAGCACCACGCCGTTGTACTCGTGGCGCACGGTGTGCAGCAGATGGGGCGGTTGGACGAATTGCGGCAGCACGAAAGCGGCCACCCGCCCGTCGTCCTGCTTCACGGCACGGGCCACCAGCTTGATTTGGGCACCCTGCGCCGCCGCCACGTCGCTGTCGATGGCGTTGAGGCGGTGGATGCCGTGCCGCAGCAGCGCCGAGGGGTGCGTGAGGATGCCGTAGGCGTGGGCGAGCAGCAGGCAGAGTTTGTTGAGGGCATCGTGCCCTTCCACGTCGAGCGAGGGGTCGCTTTCCGCAAAACCGAGGCGCTGGGCCAGCGCCAACGCTTCGTCGTAGCCTAATTTTTCCTCGAAAATTTTGGTCAGGATGAAATTGGTGCTGCCGTTGATGATGCCCTCCACGCCCCGCAGCAGGTCGTTGTCGTAGTATTCTTCGAGGTTGCGGATGACGGGGATGCTGGCGCAGCAGGCCGATTCGTAGAGCAGCGGCACATCATAGCGGCGCTGCAAGTCAATGAGTTCGGGCAGGTGGGCGGCCAACATTTTTTTGTTGGCGGTGATGACGGCCTTGCCCCGGCACAGGCTCTCGCTCACGATGTCGAAAGCCGCATCCGCATCGTCTATCATTTCTACGATAACGTTAATCGCCTCGTCCTCAATGAGTTGTGACCGCTCGGTGGTGAACCTGGCCGCATCGATGTTGCGTTGTTTTTGTGGGTTTTTGATGCAAATCCGCCGGACTTCCGCTTCCAGCGACGGCGTTTGCTGCAATACTTCGTACACCGCACTTCCGACGACCCCGTAGCCGAAGAGGCCGATGGTCAGTTTTTTTTGATAGGACATGTTTGAGGGTTTGAGGGTTTGAGAGATTGAGAGATTGAGGGTTTGAGGGTTTGAGTGGGGACAGGAGAACGGATGCAACAGATGACAACGGATTTTTATTTTTAGGCGATGAGGATGGATAGCCCACCTGTCAAAACAAAAAAAATCCGTTCAAATCCGCAAAATCCGTCTCATCCGTTCTCCAATCCTGTCCCATTAGGTTGATTTTGATTGGCTACTTACAAGAAAGGTGTCGAGGGGGAACTTACCGGAAAGCTGAAATGAAAAAGCTCATCCGGTAAGTCACCGGATGAGCTTTTAATATTTTGAGGAAAGAAAAATCCAAACTTAATAAACAACTCACAGCGACTTATCTACCCCCGCATGTGCAGGGTTGGAATAGACACCTTATCCCGACCGGAAGTCAAGGACAGGTTGTCAAGGCGTCGCAGGGCCATTTCCCTCAGCCTTTCTTGATAAGTGTTGCGGCTCAAAGAACTGGGGGCAAATGTAGGAGCGGAATTTTGTTTTCCAAGCGATGGGCGGGTTTTGGGTGGTTAAATTTTACTTAATCCCTCATTTTGTCATTGCCGAAGGCAATCTCTGCGTCGTACACACGGAGCGCAGAGATTGCCTTCGGCAATGACAAAATAAGCAATGACAAAAAAGGCAATGACAAAAGATGTTTAAGCCTTGTGCATCGCTGCCTGCAACAATTCCGCCTGCAACTGAGCCTTGTCCACCGGCACCACGCCGACTTTCTCCACTACCTGGCCGCCTGCCAGGTTAGCCAAGAGTGCGATTTCGTCCAAATCGAGTCCTGCCGCCATCGCCAATGCCGCCACGCTGATGACCGTGTCGCCTGCCCCACACACATCGGCGACCAAGCGGGGTTGCGTGGGGTAAATTTTACCGGAAACTCCGTCGTCCAGAAAAACACCACGTTCCGATAAAGTGATAATAGTCAGCCCATTGTGCAGTTTTTGGCGCATCAGCCTGGCAGCCGACTGCAAGGAAATTTCATCGGGCGGGTATTTACCTCTGAGCGCATCGTTGACCTCTTTCAGGTTGGGTTTGAACAAATCCGCCCCCTGGTAGCACCAAAAGTTTCGGAATTTAGGGTCAACAGCCACCGGAATTTTCCGTTGTTTCGCTTCGCCCATCAGGGTTTTGATGACTTCTTCGGTCAAGACGCCCTTGTTGTAATCCTGAAAAACCATCGCATCAAACTTTTCGGATGCCAGGAGTTCCAGGGTGTTGCTGAGAAATGCCGATGCTTCCCGATTGCTCAATTCATTTGTCTGCTCTTTGTCCAACCGCAACAGGTGCTGGGTGCCGGCGATTACTCTGGTCTTCACGGTGGTCACCCGTTCCCCCGAAGCGACCATCCCCGATTGAATCAAACCTTCCTGCTCCATCAATTGCGATAAAAATCCGCTTTCGGCATCCTTCCCTGTCACACTGCACAACACCGGGACTGCCCCGAGTGCGGCTAAGTTCAGGGCAACGTTGGCGGCACCCCCCAGCCTGTTCTCCTCACTCCCCCACTCCAGCACCGGCACCGGTGCTTCGGGCGAAATCCTGCTGATGTTGCCGGTCAGGTACCGGTCGAGCATGACATCACCAACTACGATAATGCACTGATTTTCAAATGATTGTAAAATGTTTCGTAAAATCATCTCGGAAAAAATGGCAGGAAATAAATAAAAAAAAAGCCGACTTCCAGTGAAGGAAGCCAGCTTATTTAACCCCAAAAAACCAAATCTTTAATGCAAAATAAATTTGCCTGATATTTTTAGCTTAGGTGCTTTCTGAATTGATGCTGCAAGGTACGAAGTTGCTTTTTTTAAAACAACAGTGCAAAGAAAAAAAATTTTATCCGCTTCACGCAACCCCAATGGCGATTTTTTGGAAAAAATGTGGGCACAATTGTTAATTTCATAATTAATTCATTGCATGTTTCACTTGTGAAAAAGATACAAAACATTAGCATTCAATTAGTTATACCTACAATTTAGCACCTGCCCATGGATTTTCAAAATCGCCCGGCAGTGCCACAAAATGACAATTTATTGACATGGCCGAGCGCAAACCACCTCCACTTTTTATTAGAAAAAAAATTGATTTGGCAAAAAACCTTGCTGAACCGATGATAAAAAATCGAAAAAATACTTCCGAACGCTACCTTTACCGCCTTTGCAAAAACATCAAATTTACTTATTCAACTCGTGAAGTTCTCCATCCTGACAATAGTCTTAATCATCCTTTGGGGATGGACGGGCAACCTGGGGCAGTCAGCAACCCCCATTCCTGAGGCGGACAGGCCAAAAAACATCGTGCTGCTTATCGGCGACGGCATGGGGTTGGCTCAAATCTCGGCTGCACTTTACGACAACAACCTTCACCTAAGCCTGGAACAATTTCCAGTCATCGGTTTTCAAAAAACCCACTCCGCCAATAACCTCATCACTGATTCTGCGGCGGCAGGTACGGCGCTCGCTTCCGGCAAGAAAACAAAAAACAACGTCATCGGATTGGATAACGATGGCGTGCCTTGCAAAACCATCCTGGAAGAGGCCAGCGAGCGGGGCCTGGCAACCGGAATGGTGGTCACTTCTTCCATTCAACACGCTACCCCAGCCTGTTTTGTGGCTCATCAGAAAGCCAGGAACATGTACGAAAATATTGCGGAGGACATTTTGAAATCCGGCATCGACTTCTTCATCGGCGGCGGCAAACAATACTTCGACCGGCGGGAGAAGGACGACTTCAACCTGGTGGAGGAGCTAAAAAAGAAGGATTTCGCAGTCTATGACTACTTTCAAAACGAACTGACCGACGTAAAACCTTCCCCCGACAAACGCTTCGCTTTCCTGACCGCCGACAACCAGCCGCTGCCCGCCATGCAGGGGCGTGATTACCTGCCGTTTGCTTCAAAACTTGCCCTCGATTACCTGAAAGCAAGAAATCCGAACGGCTTTTTTTTGATGATTGAAGGCTCGCAAATCGACTGGTCGTGCCATGCCAACCAACCTGTTCCGCTGCTGGCCGAAATGAAAGATTTTGACAAAACGATTGAACAAGTGCTGAATTTTGCCCGCAAGGATGGTGAAACACTGGTCATCGTGACTGCCGACCACGAGACGGGCGGCATGGCCTTGAACGAAGGCTCCCCCAGAAAATTAGACTACGAATTTACCACCAACGGCCACACCGCAGCGATGGTGCCCGTTTTTGCATACGGCCCGCAGTCGGGACTTTTCAGGGGCATTTACGAAAACACGGCGATTTATGACAAAATGAGGGAGGCGTTCGGGTTTTCGGAGTTGGGTATTGGGAATTAGGAATTAGGAATTGGGAATTAGGAGCGGTACGATGCTTCGAGCAATCGTACCGCTCCTGGTAAATCTAAAGAAATGACGGTTGAGACAATTGACAACTTAGAACTTATCAAGCAAAGTGCCCGTGATTTCAGCGAGGCCAACATCCGCCCGCACGTGATGGAGTGGGACGAGGCGCAGCACTTCCCGATGGACCTGTTCCACGAGATGGGGGATTACGGTTTCATGGGGGTGCTGGTGCCGGAGGAATACGGCGGGGCTGGTTTGACCTACCAGGAATACATCACCGTACTGGTTGAAATCGGCAAGGTCTGCGGCTCCATCGGCCTGTCCGTAGCCGCCCATAACTCGCTGTGTACCAACCACCTGCTCTCCTTCGGCAACGAGGAGCAAAAGCAAAAATACCTCCCGAAACTCGCCTCCGGCGAGTGGATTGGTGCCTGGGGCCTCACCGAGCCGAACACCGGCAGCGATGCCGGACGGATGCGTTGCGTGGCCGTGCAGGACGGCGATTACTTCGTCCTCAACGGCACCAAAAACTTCATCACGCACGGCAAATCGGGCCATGTGGCCGTCGTCATTGCCCGCACGGGCGAACTGTTGGACAGCCACGGCATGACGGCCTTCGTGGTGGAGCGTGGCACGCCCGGTTTTTCCGGCGGCAAAAAAGAAAACAAGCTGGGCATGAGGGCCAGCGAAACCGCCGAGATGGTTTTCGACAACTGCCGGATACACAAAAAATCGGTGCTGGGCAAGGTGGGCGACGGCTTCATCCAGTCGCTGAAAACCCTCGACGGCGGTCGCATTTCCATTGCGGCGCTGTCCGTAGCCATCGCCAAAGGTGCCTACGAAGCCGCCGTTGCCTACGCCCGGGAGCGGGAGCAGTTCGGCAAGCCCATTGCCGAATTCCAGGCCATCGGTTTCAAATTAGCGGACATGGCCGTAAAAATCGATGCCGCCGAGTTACTGACCCGACAGGCTGGCTTCCTGAAAGACCAGGGCAAAAAATGTTCGAAAGAAGCGGCCATGGCCAAATACTACGCCTCCGAAATCGCCTGCCAGGTGGCCAACGAGGCCGTGCAAATCTTCGGCGGCTACGGCTACACCAAGGACTTCCCCGTGGAGAAATTCTACCGGGACGCCAAACTATGCACCATCGGCGAAGGCACCAGCGAAATCCAGAAGGTGGTGATTGCGAGGGACTTGCTGAAGGGATGAGGGGCGAGGCATGATTGTCCTGCACGGCGAAGACCATGCTACGTGAATTTTTTTTTTGATTAAGTTTCGATTAAATTTCGGGAAAGAACCGTTGACAGGGTTCTTTTTTCAAAAGCTGCTCGCTATCTTTGGCCTGTTCTCCAACTACTGATTTTCCCACGAATTTTACCCGTTCACAACACGCAACCCAACCTGAACACTGCTACTTTTTGCCGGACGGAGACAGGTCCGACCGGCTCCCGTTCAAGTGTATTCACTCACGATTCGGGCTTCCGCTGAAGGAAGCCGACACCCGTTCGCACAACTTACTGACAGGATGCCGAAGCCATGCTTCGGGTCAAAACTTTTAAACTGCTTTCGGAGGGTGCTGCGTACCGTCCGGGGTTCTTTTTTGAACAAACACTAAAAAATCAGGTCATGAAAACAACGAATTTACTTTTGAAAGTGGGGTTGATTTTTATGGGATTTTTGGGAAAGGGATGGGGGCAGACGACTTATACTTGGAACCAAACAGGTACTGAATCTTGGACTACAAGCACGAATTGGACCCCTGACCGAACAACGCCCGCCACCAATGATATTTTGCAATTCAGCGGTGGGGGTACTTTAACTGTCACGTCGGTGCCGACGCAAACAATCGGACAATTGCTTGTAAGTGGGAGCACGACAGTAAATCTTCAAGGTGCTGCACCTGGTACTGTATTAACAGTTGGTGGCGGTTCTGGTACAGACCTGTCAGTAGCCAGCGGCTCTGCACTGAACATTAACGTAGCCATAAACACGACGACAATTGCATTAGCAACTGGTGCTACTGGTAGTATTGATGGCAATATGACTTTCACAAGTGCAGTTCATAAGTTAACTGCTACCGATGCAAGTGCAATCACATTTAATTCCGGCGCTACATTAACCCAGGGATCAGGTTGTACAGGTAACATTTTCACTAGTACAGGTACGGCAAACGTCATTGTTTTTGCGTCAGGTTCAATCTTTATTCAACTAGATGGCGCAAATCCATTTGGACTGACTGCTCCGGCTTCGAAAGTAGTGTTCCAAACAGGCAGCCTTTTCTCTTTCCAGCAGGATTCGGCACCCAGCTTCTCGGGAAGAACATATGCTAATCTAGAAATTATGGCTACTGGTTTTAGCTACAGTCCTACAGGCACAGGGTTGTTATCAATAGATAATTTAACTATCACAACCGGCATATTAAACCTTAACCTTACTGGCGGAATAAATATAAAAGGAAATATTTCAGTTGCATCGGGTCAAACATTGACCTTTTCCCCGGCCTCCGCAAATACTTTAACATTCAACGGTACTTCTGGCCAATCAATTTCAAACCTTGGTACCCTCACTTTTGCCTCAAATGCAAACATAACTATCAACAATTCCAGTGGTGTTACGCTCAACAATTTATTGACTGTCAGCGGAACTCTGACCATGACATTAGGAAATCTGAATTTGAATGGGAACCAGTTAACCGTTTCAACAATCTCAGGCGGCTCCAGTACCAGTTATATTATTGCAGAATCATTTCCTGGAGTCAGTAAGGCCACCCCTACTTCCTTTACCTTTCCAATTGGTACTATAAGCGCTTACATGCCATGCACACTAACAGGTACAGGCACGTACAATGTCAATCTTTCAACAACGGCAGCCGGTCTGAGTGACCCTACCTATGCGCTGACCAATCAATGGGACATCACAAGAACGGGAGGCTCAGGCACCATCAGCGCTGATTTTCAGTGGCCTACTGATGTCCAAGGGAGCAATTTCCCGGGCACTTTGTACTTGTTCAAAAACACAGCGGGCACTTGGTCAAATGTGGCCGGCCCGGTTTCGGCGGGAGGAGGCAATCCTAACACCGCATCATTCACCGGTGTTACCTGTTGTTCAGGTTTCGTTCCAGGTGGTGAACAATCCTTGCCTGTCGAATTAGTTGACTTCCGTGCCAATCTGGTACAAAAAAACGTTCATCTCTCCTGGCTGACCGCCTCCGAAACCAACAACTCCCACTTCTCCATCGAAAAAAGCACGGACGGCCAGACCTTCCGGGAAATCGGCAAGGTAGCAGGCCAGGGCACCAGCTACGAGGTACACAACTACCAGTACACGGACGAGGCACCAGCCCCCGGCATCAACTACTACCGCCTGCGGCAAGTGGATTTCGACGGGCAGTTCAGCTACTCGCCGGTCGTGTCCGTCCATTTCGACGGTGGCAAAGGTTCGGTGCGGGTGTTCCCTTCCATCGTACAGGAAACCGCCACCATCCTGTTCCCCGAAGAAACAGGCGAGGCCGGGATGGTTTTCCTGTTCGACCAGACCGGGCGTTTGGTGTCGGCGATGGAAGTGCAGCCCGGCACCCTCGAAGCCAAGCTGCCGACCGATGGGCTGCCTGCCGGCATGTACTTCCTGACGGTGCAAAACGGCACCAATCGGTCGAACCACCACCTTGTCAAGCAATAACCCCAACTTATCAAGGCGTGAGTTGTTTCGAGAAAGTGGTTTGGATTTAAAGCACTGAAAATCAATATTTTAGAATCTCGCTTTCACGCCGTCTCACCTCTCGCTGTCTCACCCCTCACCTCAATAAAAACGGGGTCATGTTCATTTTTTTCAGAACATGACCCCGTTTTTATTTGGTAAATCCAAAGGCCGTTTTACCTTTGGGCTTCTTACTTCTTTAACCTGTCTGCAAGTATATTCCCCTGAGCATTCTCATTTCTTAATTTTTTCAGACGATGGATACACGGCTCCGAATTCGGAGGTGGAGGCTATCCTGAAACCGATTTTAAACACCGAGGCGGCTGCTTGCAGCGACGTGCTTCTCACGCTCTTTTTTTCATTCTCTCAACACCAAATATCCCAATATCTAATTTCCAATATCCAATTTCTAAAACCCCTCCGCATCGTCATCTGGGTTTCGGTTGTCGCCGACACCGTGCAGTTTGCCGTCCGGCAGCACCATCACGGCTTTGATGAGCGCCATCCTGCCCACGTTTTCCAAGCGATGTCCCATGCCCCGGAGTTGTTTCCGCACCAGCGTGTCGATGGCCGCATCCTCACAGGTAATCGCATCCGGCAGCCATTGGTGGTGGAAGCGGGGTGCCCACACCGCCTCGTCGAGCGTCATGCCGTAATCCGTGACACCGAGCAGGGTTTGCAGCACCGCCGTGATGATGGTCGAGCCGCCCGGAGCGCCCAACACGAGGAACAGGCTGCTGTCTTTTTCCACAATCGTCGGGGTCATGGAACTGAGCATCCGCTTGCCCGGCCCGACGGCGTTGGCCTCTGCCCCCACCAGCCCGAAGTAGTTCGGTACGCCCGGCTTGGCGCTGAAATCGTCCATTTCGTCATTCAGGAAAAAACCGGCTCCCTGCACGATGATTTTCGAGCCGTAGTTGAGGTTGAGCGTGGTCGTCACCGACACGGCGTTGCCCGCCGCATCCACCACCGAAGTGTGGGTCGTTTCAAATGTTTCCACCCCGATTTTCACCAGCGGCCCCACCACTTCGCTGGGCGTGGCTTTCGTGGAGTCGAAATCCTGCATCCGGTCAGCCAGGTAGGCGGGGTCGAGCAGCGAATCGACCGGCACGGGGTAAAAATCGCTGTCGCCGAGGTACTTGGCCCGGTCGGCGTAGGCCCTTCGCTCCGCCTCAGCGATGACGTGGACGGATTTTGCCGACTGAAAACCGTAACTGCCCAACGGAAATTTCTCCAACATGGTCAGCAGTTGCATCAGCACGATGCCCCCGCTCGACGGAGGTGGCATGGAGATGACCCGGTAGTTTTTGTACCGCCCGATGATGGGTGTGCGCCACCTGGCCTCGTAGTTTTTCAAGTCTTCGAGTGTGATGAGGCCGCCGCCCCGCTGCATTTCCGCCACGATTTTTTCGGCGGTTTCCCCTTCGTAAAAACCGGCAGCCCCCCGGTCACGGATGCGTTCCAGCGTCCTGGCGAGGTCGGGTTGGCGGAGCCGGTCGCCCATTTTCCAAACGCCGTCCTTCACGAACGGGCGGGCATCGGGGTTCGCTTTTTGGAATTGCTCCTTGTACTCGTTCAGCCGGTCGGCCTCCGATTCCGTGAGCAAAAAACCCTCCGCTGCCAGTCGGATGGCCGGTGCGAGCAGTTGCTCCCAGTCTTTGAGTTTGCTGTGTTTTTGAAATGCCAGCTCCTTGCCCGCCACTGTGCCCGGCACTCCGACCGACAGGTGGCCTTCCTTGCTCAGGCTCTCCACCACATTTCCCTCGCCGTCGAGGTACATGTCCCGATGGGCGGTGGCGGGCGCTTTTTCCCGGTAATCGAGCGCATCCGACTCGCCGTTGGCCAACCGGATGACCATGAAACCTCCTCCGCCGATGTTGCCGGCCCTGGGATAGACGACGGCCAGCGCAAACTGCGTGGCGATGGCCGCATCCACGGCGTTGCCGCCTTTTTGCAGGATTTCTTTGCCCACCATCGCCGCCAACGGGTGCTCCGCCACCACCATCGCCGAGTCTTCCACGAGGCTTTGAACGATGGTGTAGGGAGGCTTCTCGGCTGCCTTCTGACAGGCATTTAAAATTAAAAAAAATGAAAATATCCCGTAAAGTGACTTCCGTTTCATTTTGGTATAGTAGTTGGTAAACATGTAAATGAAATTGAATTGGTTTGCTTTTAAAAGTAAACCCCTGCCGTGAGGCCAGACTAAAAACTGCTCGATTCCTCACACTTTGAAACACATAAAAACACCGGGGGCAAACCGACGGCCCCCCATCGAGAGGCTCCCGGTGGATTTTTTGAAAGAAATTTAAGTTTGGTTAATTATTTTCATGGTTATGTTGTCGTGCCATCCAAGTGATGGCACTTTTTTTTATTCCTACCTTTGGCGGAAAAAGGGTTTGAGGGTTTGAGAATTTGAGGGTTTGAGTGGTGCGTGTAAACAAATTATCAAACTACTGAAACGCATTGAAACGACCAAACCATGCTGACCGCAATTTCGCCCATCGATGGCCGCTATGCCGGTAAAACAAAGGAACTTTCCGCATATTTTTCCGAATTCGCCCTGATTAAATACCGGGTACTCGTGGAGGTGCGCTACTTCAAGGCACTTTGCGGACTTCCGCTGCCGCAATTGGCTGGTTTTGATACCAGCAAACTGACGGCGCTCGAAGCAATTGTCGAAAATTTCACGTTGGAGCAGGCGCAGCAAATCAAGGACATCGAAAAAATCACCAACCACGACGTGAAGGCGGTCGAGTATTTCCTGAAAGAAGAATTTGAGCGACTGGGCATCGGTACCTTCAAGGAGTTCATCCACTTCGGCCTCACCTCGCAGGATGTCAACAACACGGCCACTCCGATGCTGATAAAAGACGCTGTGCAGGCCGTGTACCTGCCTCATTTTCAGCAGGTTAGGGATTTTATTTTCAACCTGGCACAAACCTGGGCCAACGTGCCGATGCTCGCCCGCACACACGGTCAGCCGGCCTCCCCCACCCGGCTCGGCAAAGAATTGATGGTGTTCGTCGAGCGGCTCGACGAGCAGTGGCGGCAGTTGGACGAGGTGCCCTGGCGGGGAAAATTCGGAGGCGCCACCGGCAATTTCAACGCCCACAACGTGGCCTACCCCGATGTGAACTGGAACGCCTTCGGCAATGATTTCCTGTTCAACTACCTGGGGCTGGAGCGCTCGCAGTTCACCACGCAGATTGAACATTACGACAACTTAGCGGCGCTTTTCCATGCCCTCAGCCGCATCAACACCATCCTCATCGACCTCTGCCGGGACCTGTGGGCCTACGTTTCGATAGACTATTTCAAACAAAAAACCGTGCAGGGCGAAGTCGGCTCGTCGGCCATGCCGCACAAGGTGAACCCCATCGATTTTGAAAATGCAGAGGGCAACCTCGGCCTCGCCAACGCCATTTTCGGCCACTTGGCGGAAAAACTGCCCATCTCCCGCCTGCAACGTGACCTCACGGACAGCACGGTGCTGCGCAATGTGGGGGTGCCGTTTGGCCACACGCTCATTGCCCTGCAATCCATCACGAAAGGTTTGGGCAAGCTGGTGCTGAACGAAACCAAACTCCACGACGACCTCGAAGCCAACTGGATGGTGGTGGCCGAAGCCATCCAGACCATCCTCCGTCGGGAAGGCTACCCTCAGCCCTACGAGGCGTTGAAGGATTTGACGAGGGGGAAGGCCGCCGTTTCAAAACAGGATATTCACCAATTTATTGACCGTTTGAACGTCAATGATTCGGTGAAAAACGAGTTGAAGCAAATTTCACCGCACAACTACGTGGGAAAGTAAAATTTTTAGATAATTTTAGGCGTGAGATTTCTAAAGTCAACCACGCCCATGCGGATTCCAGTCAAGTACCTGCTCCTGATTTTTGCACTCATCGCCGCCACCGTGTTGCTGCTCTCCGGTTTTTTCAGCAAAAAAGACCCGGCTGACATGCCCGCCCTGCCCGATGTCGTCGATTACAATTTCCACATCAAACCCATCATTTCCGACCGCTGCTTCAAGTGCCACGGGCCAGACAAAAACAAACAGGAATCGGAACTGGGCCTGAACAACGAGGCAGGTTTTTTCAAAACGCTGAAAAAAGATTCCACCCGCCACGTGGTGGTGCCGGGCAAGCCGGTGCAGAGCGAACTCTACCGCCGCATCACGGAAACCGACCCGGAGGAAATGATGCCGCCGCCCGAAAGCAACCTCAGCCTGAACGCCTGGGAGAAAGCCGTGATAAAAAAGTGGATTGAACAGGGGGCGAAGTACAAGCAACACTGGGCCTTCCTTCAGCCGGAAAAGCAGGAATTGCCGAAGGTGAAAAACAAGGGCTGGGTGAAAAATGAAATCGACCATTTCATTTTAAAAAAATTGGAGGAGGAGAAACTGAGACCCAACCCCGAAGCCGACAAGGAACGTCTGCTGCGCCGGGCCAGCTACGACCTGACCGGCCTGCCTCCCTCGCCGCAACTTACCGAGAAATTCCTTGCCGACGATTCGCCGGATGCTTTTGAAAAAACGGTGGACGAACTGCTGGCCCTGCCTGCCTACGGCGAGCACCAGGCCGCCCAGTGGCTCGACCTCGCCCGCTACGCCGACTCGCACGGCTACCAGGACGACAGCTACCGCTCGCAATGGCCCTGGCGGGACTGGGTCATCCATGCTTTCAACAAAAACATGCCCTACGATGAGTTCGTCACGTGGCAGTTGGCGGGCGACCTGCTGCCCGATGCCACGAAGGAGCAGATTCTGGCCACCGGATTTTGCCGAAACCACAAAATCACGCAGGAAGGCGGCGTCATCGAGGAGGAGTACCGCACGGAGTACATCGCCGACAAGACGAACCTGTACGGCATGGCGTTCCTCGGCCTCACGTTCGAGTGTGCCAAGTGCCACGACCACAAGTTCGACCCCATTTCGCAGCAGGAATATTACGGCGCCTACGCATTTTTCAACCAGAGCAGCGAGCGAGGTTTCTACGGCGATGTGAGCAATATTTCCATTGCAGAGTTGCCCGTGCTGGTGCCGACGAAGGCGGAATTGGACGGGCTGCTGGATTTCATCAACAACACGGAGGCCGACACGGTGGTGAGCATGGTGATGCAGGAGTCGGACACGCTTCGCAAAACTTTCACGCTGAAACGGGGCCAGTACGACCGACCGGACAAGGAGGTGACCTTCGGCACACCGAAGGCGGTGCTGGCTTTTGATGAAAACTTGTCGAAAAACCGCCTCGGCCTGGCCCGGTGGACGTTTGACAAAAAAAACCCGCTGACGGCACGGGTGGCGGTAAACCGCATCTGGCAGCAACTTTTCGGGACGGGGCTGGTGAAATCCTCGGACAATTTTGGCAGCCAGGGCGAGATGCCCTCCCACCCCGAACTGCTCGACTGGCTGGCCATCGACTTCCGGGACAACGGCTGGGACGTGAAGCGTTTGATAAAAAAAATCGTCACGTCGGCCACCTACCGCCAGTCCGCTGTCGCCTCGCCGGAGAAAATGGAGCGTGACCCTGAAAACCGCCTGCTGGCACGTGGCCCCCGCTACCGCATGACGCCCGAAATGATCCGGGACACCTGGCTCGCTGCGAGCGGGCTGCTCAACCCGGCCATCGGCGGCCCGCCGGTGCGGCCCTACCAGCCCGGCGGACTTTGGGAGGCAACCAACGCGGGGGATGGTCGGGGGACCCTGACCAAATACGTGCCCGACAAGGACGGCAAGCTCTACCGCCGCACGATGTACACCATTTTCAAGCGGACGCTGCCCCACCCGTTCCTCACCACGTTCGATGCCAGCTACCGGGACGTGTGCGCCGTAAAACGCCAGCGCACCAACACGCCACTGCAAGCCCTGAACCTGATGAACGACCCACTGATGCTCGAAGCCAGCCGGGTGTTGGCGGAAAAATTATTGAAAAACAAAGCGCTGGGGTTTGATGAAAAATTGGAGGCGGCATTCCGCATGGCAGCTTGCCGGAAACCAACGGAAAAGGAATTGGCCGTGCTGAAAAAGCATTTCGACGAAAGAAAAACTGTGCTGGCGAATCAACCGGAGGTGGTAAAAATGCTCCTGAAAGCTGGGGACAGCCTGCCCGACGAAACCGTCGATGCTGCCGACTGTGCGGCACTGATGGAGGTGGCGGCGCTGGTGTTCAACATGGACGAAACTATTTGCAGATGACGGGTGGGGCAGGATTGGAGAACGGATGAAACGGATGAAACAGATAACAACGGATTTTTATTTTTTAGGCGATGTGTTTGGATAGCGCACAAGTCAAATCAAAAAAATCCGCTGCATCCGTTTCGTCCGTTCTCCAATCACCTCATATTCTTAACTACACGCACAAATCCAGATTTTATGAAAAAAGTAAAGCACATCCTGGAACAGAAAGGCAATCTCATCTACACGGTATCGCCCGGCCTAACAGTCTATGAAGCCATCCGGGTGATGGGCGAAAACAGCATCGGCTCGGTGCTGGTGATGGACGACGACCACCAACTTGTGGGCATCCTGACGGAGCGGGACTACGCCCGCAAGGTGGTGTTGCAAGGGAAATTCAGCGCAAACACTTACGTCCATGAAATCATGACCCCGCACCCTGGCCTGCACACGGTATCGCCGGAGGCTCCCATCGAGGAGTGCATGGTGATGATGACGAACCAAAAAATCAGGCACCTGCCCGTGCTGGAGGACGACCGCCTGCTCGGCCTCATTTCCATCGGCGACGTGGTTTCTGCCTACATTCACCAGCAAAAGGAAATCATCGAGGATATGACGAGCTATCTTTACAGAAGATAATCAGAGGTTAGACATTAGATTTTAGACATTAGTCATCAGACGTTGTAGCCAATTTATCTGGTGTTTTCTAACGCCTAAATGTACTAATTTGTTAGGTTGTACCCGTAAATATGCTCAAAAACAAGTTTTTTTTTTGTCTTTGGAGCATAATTCGAGGGGAATAACCTAATCAATCAGTACACCTAAAATCTATCTTCTCAGTCAAACACCATGCAAGACCCACTTCTCGAATCCCGGCTCAACATCAACCGCCGGACATTTTTTTCCCGACTCAGCGTCGGCATTGGTTCGCTGGCGCTCGGCTCGCTGATGGTACCGAACCTGCTCACATCATGCACCAGCGGGCGGGAAGATGACGACTTCGCCGGTGCCGGGCTGCCGCATTTTGCACCGAAGGCGAAGCGGATTATTTACCTCTTCCAGAGCGGGGCACCTTCGCAGTTGGAGTCGTTTGACTACAAACCGCTGCTGCGGGAAATTCACGGGCAGGATTTGCCAGCCCGCCACCGCATGGGCCAGCGACTGACGACGATGACCAGCGGGCAAACGAGCTTCCCACTCGTGGGGTCGGCGCCTGAGTTCCGGCAGTACGGGAAACACGGGGCGTGGGTCAGCGATTTCTTCCCGCACACCGGCCAGATTGCCGACGACATCTGCATCGTGCGGAGCCTTTTCACCGAAGCCATCAACCACGACCCGGCCATCACATTTTTTCAGACCGGCCACCAGCAAGGCGGCAGGCCCAGCATGGGGGCGTGGCTGAGTTACGGCCTTGGCAGCGAGAACGAAAACCTGCCCGCCTTCGTGGTGCTCACGAGCCGGGGCGGTGGCAACTCGCAGGGGCTGTACGCCCACCTCTGGTCGGCGGGTTTCCTCGATTCGGCACACCAGGGTGTGCTGTTGCGGGGCGGCAAAGACCCCGTGCTGTACCTGAACGACCCCAAAGGCATGGAAAAAGCAGACCGCCGCCGCTTTCTCGACCACCTCGCCGAATTGAACCAACAGAGCCACGACGCATTGGGCGACCCGGAAATCGTCTCCCGCATCCGGCAGTACGAAATGGCCTACCGGATGCAGGCCTCCGTGCCGGAGGTGATGGACATAGCGAATGAACCCGACCACATCCTGAAAATGTACGGCTCGGACGTGATTACGCCGGGCAGCTTCGCCGCCAATTGCCTGCTGGCCCGCAAGCTGGCGGAAAAAGGCGTGCGCTTCATCCAGCTTTACCACCAGGGCTGGGACCAGCACAGCAATCTCGTGGACGAAATGGGGATGCAGGCCAGGCAGGTGGACCAACCCTCCGCCGCTCTCATCCTTGACCTCAAACAGCGGGGCCTGCTCGACGACACGCTCGTCATCTGGGGCGGTGAATTTGGCCGTACCAACTACTGCCAGGGGCCGCTCGACGCCAAACTCTACGGACGTGACCACCACCCCCGTTGCTTCTCCGTCTGGATGGCCGGGGGCGGCATCCGGCCCGGCATGGTGTATGGCGCAACGGACGAATTCGGCTACAACATCGTGCAGGACCCCGTACACATCCACGACTTCCACGCTACCATTCTGAACCAAATGGGCCTCGACCATACCCGCATGACTTACAAGCACCAGGGCCGACGTTACCGCCTGACCGACGTGTCGGGCGAGGTGGTCAGGGGGATACTGGCATGAGGTAAAATAGCCACAAAAAAAGCCGGTCAACCACATGCGGGTTGTCCGGCTTTACTTTTTCACCAATTCTTGACACTTAGTTCTTGGTCACGGTGTACTTGTATTTCGGGACGTTTAAAATCAATTCCTTCCCGAATTATTGTGCTGTAACTGTGTACGTAAGGTTGACGATGTCAACATCGATTTTGTAAAGTCCGGCAGCTGCCGGAGCAGGGATAGCAGGCGGGTCAGGCTCGCTTTCAGTTGGCCTGTAAGCCAACGCACCACCATCCGGTGTGCCATTCGCATCAGTGCCCCACTGCGGTGCCCATGCACCACGTTCGTCGATGATTTTCCAGAACTGTCCGGCAGGGTCGAGCGTGGTCGTGATGGTGTATTTGCCTTCGGAAACCTTAGTCATAGGCAAAGCTATGGTATTGTCCCACCCGGCCAGCGTTGCACCACCCAGCAAATAAATGTCGCCGTACTCGAAGACTTCGTAAGTCAACTGTGCCGTGTCAACGATGATTTTGTACTGGCTTGCAAGAGCCGGGGCAAGAATAGCGGGCGGGTCAGGTTCTGATTCCGTTGGCCTGTAAACCAATGGGCCGCCTTCCGGCAGGCCTGTTGCATCGGTACCCCATTGCGGTGCCCATTGGCCTAGTACAGAAATGAATTTGAAGTACTTGTCTGCCCCCGGATTCAGTGTGGTAACAATTTCGTACCGCCCCCCGTCCAGATATGTCATGGGCAATGCAGCCAAGTTGTCCCAACCTGCCAGCGTTGCCGAGCCGAGCAGGTAAACCGGCTTAACGGTGACTGTTGCGCCGTAAGGTGTGACGTTGATGGTGACGATTTCCGAAATGATGTCGTCCAGCTTCTGGTCTTTGTTTGCGACCACTCTCAGTTCAATCTCTGCAGCCTCATCAGGGTTCAGGCCCATGAGCAGCAGCTTGCTGTTCAAGTTGCCAACCGTAATTTCATACTCCAATTCCTTGGTATTCGTCAGGAGCACAGGGGCAGAAAAATTATTCCCCTTCACGTCCATTTGAAGCCTGTACGTGGTGTTGACTAAGTTGGTCAAATTGAAATCAGTGGCAGTCCAGGTAATTTTTTCAAACACATCGTCTTTCGTGTCGGCAGTCAGGATGTAAGATGACCCTGTTGACGGGTTCGTAATAACTTGGCCCCCTTCGAGGGTCAATACGGGGTCGAACGAGTCGTCGCTGCAAGCATGCAGCAACAGTGCCGAGGCCAGGATGAAAGTCAGATATTTCCTTGTCATTTTTCTTAATTTTTTAGAATGAGAGAATACTCTCGTTGGAGAAGATTAATAACAGCCGCTTTGGAACTGTTGCAAATTCGGATTGGCCCCCCGGTCCTGGGACGGTATTGGATAAACATCGTAGCAATCCGTTACGGACGCACCTTCCGGTACGCCGCCTTTCCAGGGCCACAGGTAATCCGTGTCGCTGAACTTGCCGAAGCGCACCAGGTCCGTGCGGCGATGGCCTTCCCAGAGCAACTCCCGCACCCGTTCGTCGAGGATGAAATTGAGCGTCAAATCACCGGCGCTGATGTTGCCGGAAGTGCCTCCGTAGGCACGTTCCCGCAGCGCGTTGATGTAGCCAAGCGCCGTGCCGGCGTCGCCACCGGAGCCGCTGCGCAGCACTGCCTCCGCATACATCAGGTAGGCATCGGCGAGGCGGAACATCGGGAAGTCCGTGTCCACAAAGGTCGGGTCGGAACCAGGAGTGCCCGTAGAGGTGACGTTCTTGAATTTCCCGACAGCGTAGCCATCCGTGAACAGGGTAATGTCAGCAATGTCAATGCTTTGACCATCGGTGTGAAACAAGTTCCGTTGGTCGGATTCCGTGGCAAATTTTTCGATGTAGTAGGTGTAATCCGGCCTGTCCAGGTACAATTTGATGAGGTAAGTGCCATTGGCAGGGATGGTGAAATTGGCCCCGCCCCCTTCAAGCAGGGCATCGGCACTGTTGTCGCCATAGTTGATGTCCCAACCATCGTTTGCACGGAACTTGGCTTCACCAGCCACCAGGTCGGCGGTGATGGTCCATGCATTTTCGGCGGTATCGTAGGTCATGTTCTGGTCGCTGTTCCAGCCATCGGC
>JACRAN010000034.1 GCA_016234735.1 Bacteroidota bacterium
TCGCTCGACGTGACTGTGCAGACGCAGGTGCTGGATTTGCTGAAAAATTTACAGGAAAAACATGGCCTGACCTACATTTTCATCTCCCACGACCTCTCGGTGGTGCGGCTGATGAGCGACCGCATTGCGGTGATGCGGGACGGGAAAATCGAGGAATTGGGAACCGCCGACGAGGTTTTTTACCGACCGAAAAAATCTTACACCCGGCAATTGTTAGCGGCCATCCCGAAAGGTTTTGAGGTATGAGGTATGGAGGTATGAGGTATGGAGGTATGAGGTATTTCGTGACATACCTCCATACCTCATACCTCTGACCTCAATATTTCTGTTTTTTCACCGAAATACTGCACGAAGCGCTGCATGTCCACCGCCAGTTCCCGGTTTTGGGTGGCCTTGAAGTAGGTGTCGGCCAGGCCCCGCAGGGTCTGGAAAACGAATCGGTCCATCTCGTTCACCTGCATGTCGTTCGTCCAGAGGTCGATTTTCATGGTGTCCAGCGTCTCCCGCTCGAAGAGGGAGAGGAGCATGGCCTTGCAAGCAAGTGGGGCCGCCCCTGGGCTGCGGTCATCGGCATCCCAGTCGATGGCGGTCGGCATGTTGTTGCCATCCAGGTGGACGGTGATGCGGATTTGGGAAGATTTGGTTGGATTACTCATTGAAAATCAATTAGTTCTGTAATTTTTTCAGGAAATTTTGTCAATCTCGGCAGCGATGCCCTGCAACCAATGCGACGGGTAAAAATGCCCCCCCGGCCTCAACCCCTGCGCCGCACTGACCATCGCTTTGGCCACCACATCGGCTTCGATGGGCCGGTATTTGCTCAACAAGCCACCCGTGAAACGGTCGATGACCCTGGCCATTTTGCCCGCCACGTCTTCGCCCCAACGGTTTTCGTTGCGCTCGCCGAGCAGCACCGACGGGCGAAAAATATGAGTGCTCCAGAAGTTGAGTTGCTGCACGGCAGCCTCTAATTGGCCCTTCACCTTGCTGTAAAAAAATAAGGAATCCGGGTCGGCTCCCACAGAAGAAACGAGCAGGAACTGGTGTACGCCGTTCCTGGCACCCATCACCGCCGCCTCGTGTGCGTAGGTGAAATCCACCTTGAAAAATGCCTCCTTGCTGCCCGCTTTCGCCATCGTGGTGCCGAGGCAACAGAACAGGTCATCACCTTTCACAAGCTGCTGGAAATCAAGCGGTTGGTCAAAGTTTACGGCCTGCTGCACGAGTTTGGGATGCTCCGTTTCCAGCGGTTTCCGCACAAAAACCACTACCTTCCCGTAAGCCGGATGCAGCAACAGAAAGTTGGTCAAATGGCTGCCGACGAGACCGCTCGCCCCGAAAACCAGCGCTGTTTTGTTGTCTTTTGAAATTTGCAAGACTGCTCGTTTTGCTGCAAAGGAACGATGAAAAAACGCTACTGCCAAGCCTGCACTTTTTCCTCCAACCACGCTGCAAACTTCCTCGCCCGTGCCTCCCAGGTCAGGGAGCGGGAGGTTTCCGCAGCATTTTTCGACAGGGTTTCCTGCAACCTTTCGTCCTGAAACAACTGCCTGAGAATCAAGGCAGTTTGCTCAAAATTATCCGGCTCGACGAGCAGGCCGTTTTCGTTTTGGCGGAGCAGTTCCCGCATGTCCGGCTGGTCGGGAGCCACGATGGGGCGACCGGCGGCGAGGTAGGGGAACAACTTGAAAGGCAGCACCGTTTTCCCGAATTTTTCCAGCGGGGCCGACACCGGCGGGATGATGAGCGCATCGGCAGCGTACAAATACTGCGACACCACCCCAATGGGCTGGCGGTCAATCAACATCACATTTTTTACGCCTTTTTCATCGCCATATTGCCGGAGCCGCTCCATGTCGTCCGGTTTTCCGCCCACCAATAAAAAAGTGATTTCGGGCAAATATGCCGCAATATCCACGAGGCTTTCCACGCATTTGTTCTTTTGCATATTGCCGGTATAAACGACATATTTTGCCGAAATATCCAGCCCTAATTTTTCCCTCGCTTCTTTTTTTGACAATATGGGCAGCATGTCCGCATTGTCCACGCCATTGTGCAGCACCAGCAATTTATCCTTCGGAAAACCGGCCCGCAGCATGGATTCGGCAGCGACCTGGCTGTGCAAAACCATACCCACAAACCGTTTACTTCCTGCTCTGCTGCCCAGCCATTTCATCAGTTTTGGGTGCTCGTCGCCAAGCAGCCGATACGTTTCAAAAATCAGTTTTTTACCAAAAAGCAGGGTGAGTATGGCCGCAAACTTATTCCGGGTGTAAACGATGCCTATATTTTTATTCCATGCAGCGTATATCGTGGCAGCTAAGGAATGGAAGAATTTTTCCAACCGCAAGCTGTTCGCCGGAACCGTGCTCAATTCCCTGATTTTCAGGCCATTAGCGACGTTGTAATATTTCGATATTTCGGCGGCGAGGTCATAATTTTTATTGAAAAAACTCTTGGGCTGGCTCGGAATAATCAACTCGACAGACAGGCCGACTGCATGAAAAGCGTTGGCATTTTTGACCACCTGCTGCGTGTTCGTGTCGTGGTGCGGATACCGTTCGCTGGAGATGATGGCAATATTTGGCAGCGGTCGGGGCATCTCAGTTTTTGGATTTTGCCGCCATGATATGCGATTGTATGGAAAACAAAAAAACCATGAACGCCATGATGGCAATATAAATCAGCGCCCATTGCATTTTCCCGAATATGCCCAATATAAAAAATATCAGCGCAAACAAATCCCGCTTGCCGAAAGCACCTGCTATCTGGAATATTTTATCGAAAGTGCTGTTACCATCCTGAAAGCTGTATTTCACATTGAGCAGGGTGCCGCCGGATTTAAACCGCAACAAATAAAAATATAAACTGCCCAGCGCCAGCAAGGCAAAAACCACCGCCAGTATGCCCGCCACCATGATATAATCCGGTGCCCCGTGCAGATAAATCCCTGCGATAATGCCACCCAATGCGGCAAGGTACGACAGGTTGTCCACCACCGTGTCGAGCCACTGGCCGAAGGGCGACGACTTGAATTTCAGGCGGGCGAGTTCGCCGTCCACGCCGTCGAGCACCGAGGTGAGGTGGAACAGCGCCCCGCCAATCAGGTAGTTCCAGTAGCCGCCTGCCGCCAGAAACCAGGCGGTGGAAACGCCAACCAGCCCCGTGACGATGGTGAACTGGTTGGGTGTGATGGCGGAGTGCGCCAGCACCCGGCTGATGCTGGTGGAAATGGGCCGGTTCAGGTGACGGGAAACCCAACCATCCGTGGGCTTGATGAGGCTGCGAATCAGCGCTTTTTCGATAGATTTCCGGTCGTCGGGAGTGTGGACTATGATACACACAAGTCCCTGAAAGTCAATCGTTTCAATGGAAATTTCATGCTGTTTGGCCTGTTCCAACAAGCTGGAAAAACCCGGTTCGGTTGAACCTAATCCCTGCAAAACCGCCGCCGGGAACCAGCCGATACCGCCGTTTTTTGCCACCAAAACACCGCTGGTTTGTTGCCGGTTTTCAAGCAGGAGTTGAATGCATTTGGGGTCGATGACCAACGGCTCGGCCAGCACCAGCGCCCCCTCCGATGCCCACAAACCTGCCGAAAAGCCACCCGAAAACCGGATGTCGATTTTCCAGTCTTTGCTGTTTTTTACGGCTGCCGGGAGCTTGCCCTGCTGGTTTTCGGGCAAAAAAACCTGCTCAACACCGCCCCGTTCCAACGCATGGAGCGTCCGTTCGAGCACGGTCAGTCCGTAGATTTTGGTGTGCATGGCCGCCGACTGCGGCACAAAAAGAAAGGCTGAAACCTCGTTTTGCATATCCTGAAATTAAACCAAACCCTGGTGCGGGCCTAAAAACGCAAGCACCCCCGCCACGATGACGAACATCCAGCAAATGATGAAAACCAGCACGAACGGCTGCCGCTTTTTCAGCATTTCGGGGTAGAGAATCGGTTTCCCCTGGAATTTTCCTCGTGGCCGGCTGGGGAAAAAGAAGGTTTTGTAGGTTTCGATGCTGGCGATGGTGAAGCCGAGGCTGCACAGGGCGATGGCCACGAAATTGTCCGTGAGGTTCGCAGCCACCCAGCCCCAGAAGTAGGACACCGCCGGGCTGCGGAAAAACTTGAACCACTCGAAACCCTCGATGGGTGCATCCTTCCAGGCACCGCCGAACGCCGACACCCAGCCGCCGATGCTCAACACGAACAGGATGAAGTAGGGGTTCCAGCCCAAACTTCCGTTTTTGTGCATCCCCCACAGCGTGACGAGGCCCCAACCAATCAGCACGATGCCCGCCACGTAGAAAAAAGCGGCGATGTAGCGGTCCCGCTTGCTTTCCACCACTTTGCCGAACACATGTAGCTGCATCGGGATGAAGTATTTGGTCTGGTCAGCCGTGCGCAGGAAGGTTTTCCAGATTTCGACCACCGTCCGCTCGGCAGTGTAGATGCTGCCCCAGAGCAGGAAGATGCCCGAGGCGGTGGTCACATCGAGGCCCACTAATTTCCAAATGATGGGGGCGAAAACGATGCTGACCATCGTGCTGCGGAAGTAGCGGGGCCAGGTGAAACCCTCGTGCGGGGTGTCTTTGTACATGCCCCAGGTGGAGGTGTGGAGGCCAGCGGTGAGGCCGGTCAGAAGTACCGTGATTAATTCCATTTGTCAAGTGTGTTTTTTGCGTCAAACGGCTGTTTCCTGTCAAAGCCATTTTTCATTTTCAGGCTGCAAAGGTAGCCAAGTCGCCCAGATTTCAAACCGCCGCCGTCCGGTAGGCTTCCTCGATGATGGCCACGTCCCGCTTCGCCAGGGCGAGGTTGAACTGCGGCTCGTGGCCCTGCCGCAGCGCCTCAAAAAAGTCCCGGAACATCGCCTTCGACCCCACCATGTCGGAAAAGCCGGGGAACATCAGCCGCCATTTTTTTCCCCTGACAAAAAGGAAAATCCCGTTGGACTCGAAGGTGATGGAGCCAGCCGTGCCGTAAACCCTCGACAACCGAATTATTTTCAGCAAGGCGTTCACTTCCCAGGAATAAAGCAGCGTGCCGACCGGGCCGTCCTGGTATTTTACCGTGACTTGCATGCTCCGTTCCAAGCTGCCGTCGATCGCTTTTTTACCGGGCATAAAACCTGTAACTGATTGAATATCAAGCCCTAAGTTTGACATAAAATTGACCCAGTGGATGCCGCCCTCGAACAGGGCACCACCACCGGCCTTGTTTTTTTGGTTCCGCCAGTCGCTTGTTTTTTGGGTTTTGGTGGCGTTGAAAAACAGGAATTTGAGGTCGCCGATGGGTTCGTCAGCGAGCGTTTCCCGGAGTTTTCGGAGCAGCGGTTTGTAAAAATAATTCTCGGCCACCATCACCTGCACCCCTGTTTTTTCACGCTCGGCAGCCACAAGGTCGAAGTCGGCGGAGCGAAAAAAAGGCGGCTTCTCTACGATGACATGCTTCCCGGCACGGA
Organism: Bacteroidota bacterium; assembly: GCA_016234735.1. Taxonomy (GTDB): domain Bacteria; phylum Bacteroidota; class Bacteroidia; order Chitinophagales; family Saprospiraceae; genus UBA6168. The sequence goes on from JACRAN010000034.1 coordinate 5,457, forward strand.
TGGCTTGCAATGCCAATTCGAGGTGGCTGTCAGGCGGGGTGGCGATGAACACCACGTCGATGTCAGGCGAGGTGATGGCCGCCTCGTATGAGCCGAAACTCCCGCTGCCATTGAGTTTTCTTGAAAAATCGATTGCTTTCTCCGCCGAGCGGCTGGCGTAAAACCGTTGCACATCGGGGAATTTGCGCAACGTTTTGCTGTGCCGCTTCGTCACCCCTCCGCAGCCTAAAAAAACCAGCCGGATGGAGCGGTTCGGTTCTATTTTTTTGAAATTCATTTCGTGTAAGTTTGGAATTGGGAATTAGGTATTGGGTATTGTACCCCCAATACCCAATACCCAATACCTAATTCCTAATTCCTAATTCCCAATTCCTAATTCCTAATTCCCAATAATTCTCCCCACCCGCAGCGCATTCGCAGCGATTGTCAGGCTGGGGTTCACCGCCGCCGAGGTCGGCATCACGCTGCCATCCGTCACGAACAGGTTGCCTACGCCACGGAATTGGCAGTTTTCGTCCAGCGCAGAGGTGGTGGCATCGCTGCCCATGCGCACCGTGCCGACGGCGTGGGAGAAGGTGCGGATTTGATGGACGTAGTGCGCAACGGCCCCCGCCCCGGACATGATTTTTTTGGCTTCTTTGGTCAAAACACCGAGCGCTGCCATGTCCCGTTTGGAATATTGATGAAAAATGACGGGCCTCGGCAAACCGAATTCATCCTTGAAATTGGGGTCGAGCGTCAGTGAATTGTTGAACTGCGGCTGGTCTTCGGCGATGGCCAGCAGGCCGGTGAGCAGCCGCACCCCCTGGCTCAGGAGCTTGCCCAATGGCCCCGGCACCTCGTTTTGCACGAGGCCCATCGGCGGAGTCGGCATCTGCTGGAGGCTGCCGAGTTTGCCGAGCGGCGATGCCCCATCCGGGCTGCCGAAGTAGTAGTCCAGGATGGCCAATTGCTTATGGAACCGGCTCTCCCGGTCGGCCACGCCGGGGAAAATACCGAACACGATGGCGTTCACATGCCGCATGAGGTAGCGGCCCACCACGCTGCCACCGGGGTTGCGTTCGTGCAGACCGGAGGCTAGCAGCAGGTGCGGCGAGGCGAGCGCCCCGGCTGCCAGCACCACGTATTTTGCCTTGAAAAAATGCCGCACTCCGGTGGTTTTCGACACCGCTTCCACCCCGCTGATGCTGCCGTTTTCCGCCGTCAGGCGAGTGACAACCATGTTCGGCAGCAATTCCAAGCCCTGCTCGATGAGTTGCGGAAGTACCAATGTCGAGAGGTCGTTTTTGGCACTGATGGCGCAGGCAAAGGTGTCGCAGGTGGTGCAACTGACGCAGGTTTCCCGCTTTTTGTCCTCGTAATTGATGGCCAACGGCAGTTGGAACGGGTGCAGTCCCAGCGCCTCCGCACTGGATTTTACTTTTTGTGAAATATCGGCCAGCGGGGCGGGGCGCTGCGGGAACGGGGCGCTGCGGGGCGGCTCGGTCGGGTCGGTGCCAGCCTCGCCGGAGATGTTCAGGATTTGCTCGGCCTGCGTGTACCAGGGTTCGAGGTCGTGGTAGCCGATGGGCCAGCCAGCGGCGTTCGTGCCCTCGATTTCCTCGTTTTTTTCAAAATCCGCCTCCCGGAACCGGAACGACACCCCGCCGTAAAACACCGACGGCCCGCCCACGCACGAGTACAGCCCCATTGTTTTTTTATTTCCGCCAGCCGCCACGTGCAACGGGGTGGACAGGTCGTGGTGGGGCGAGAGGTCGAGCGAGCCTCGCAGCCCCCAGTTTTCAGGGCTGCGTTTCACCCAATCGCCCCGTTCGAGCATGAGTACGTTCATGCCTGCCTGCACCAGTTGCCGGGCGGTCATCGAACCCCCAAACCCGCTGCCAATCACGATTGCGTCGTAGTTTTTCATATTTTGTGTGCCGAATGGAGGGGCAAAGGTGGGCAATTTTTCTTTCCCTGCCTTCGGCAAAACCTTCAGGCAATTTTTCCGTTTGAAATTTTTCAACCACAACCGGCGGGTATGATTTTTTAAATAAATCTGCCTGACTAACTCAAGTTGCGGGTAACGTCCCATCGGGACCTGCTTGAATGCTGGCGGTTGACCGGACGGGGGCAGTGACTAACTCAAGTTGCGGGTAACGTCCCATCGGGACGGCATCTTTGTAGAAGCAAAGATTATAGAGGCATCCGTTCCATCGGAACGGCATTTCGTGTGTAACATACCGTTCCGATGGAACGGTAAATCACTGTTGAATCCCAATTGCTACAAAGATTTTGTTCCTAACGGAACATTATCCACAACTTGGGTTAACTACTTGACAATCAATTTCTTAATTTCAAAATTTCTCACTTCCATCATGCCCGACACTTCCAACACCACTCTCCTCGGCATCGGGTCGAGGGTAAAACATCCGGCCTACGGCGACGGGGCCATCATCCGCCTGCACCCAGTGGCGTACGAATGTTGCTTCATGCTCTACGGCATCAAAATGGTCGGCAAGGACTACGACAAATGGCAGGTCGTGGAGGCGCTGCCCGCCGAAGCTGCCATCTCATTTAGCGAAGCGGAAAAATCGCTGATGAAAATCCTGCGCCACTGGTCGGACATCAGCGAAGTGGTGCCCCTCGGCGACCGCTGGGACGGCGGCACCATGATTTTGAAGCCCGGCGACGACAGCCTCAAGCCGAAGGACGTGCCCATCGAAGCGTTTTTCCACAAAATCGTGATGGTGCGGGACCGCCTCCGGGTGATGGAGCAGCGCATCAACGCCAGCAAACTCACCGACGAGGAGAAGGTGGACTTGCAGCAATACATCACCCGCATCTATGGTAGCTTGACGACCTTCAACGTGCTGTTCAAAAACAAGGAGGATTATTTTGTGGGGGAGAAAGGGAAGGAGTGAGGAGATTTACGATTGACGATTTGGGATTTACGATTGGTGGTCACCAGTTGCATCCAGTCTTTTCCACTTTATCAAAACCGACAACGCTGATATTGGCTGTAAACGCATTAGTTCAAACAAAGCGCAAGTGTCGCTTCGCTCAACACTTGCTTGAACTTGTGCTTTAATTTCTAATGGAGGTTGGAGGGAAGTTGTTTCTTGTGGGGGAACACTTGCAACTACTGGTTAGTTCGCCATTGGTCGGCATCTTGCCGGTGAACACCTGCCGCCCATCCGTACTGAATACCTGCACCTGGTGCCCTTCAGTTATTGAGCCATGCAGGCTTATACGAACCATGTCGTCCGCCGGGTTTGGCACGATGCGGGGTGCTTGACTTGCTATCTCGCCACCACCAGCCTCGCCCCCGCCCTTGGCCTGCCCTTGTCCAATAGCACAATGTTGTAAAGCCCCGCAAGCCAGTCCTGCACCTCCATTGTGTGCAGGTAGGCGTAGGGTGGGAAGTGGTGGCTATGCACCACCCGCCCCAGCATGTCCACCACCTGCAGTTCGGCGGTGCTGCCGACATAGCTGGGCAGGGTGATGTTCACCTCCACCTGCCCGCTGGCCACCGTGGGCGATGCCGCCACACCGTAGCCGCCGTCCACGGGCGGCTTGGTGCTGCTCAGGATGGTATCACATCCGCTGCCTGTGAGGGGGCCGAGGCGGTAGTTGGGGTGGGGCGTGGAGAAAAGGTAGTACGGCACGTTGGGGCCGAGGCAGGAGGGCGGATTGTCCGCAGCGACACAGTAGCCGCTGGACTCTCCTGGCTCGTCGGGGTACTCAATGACGTTGTGCGTGGTCTCGTAAAGGCTGTACAGCTTGCCGTCGGGGCCAAGGCAGAAGGGGCCGTAGCCGAGGGGCTGGCCCACTAGCACATTCTGCAAATCGTCCATATCCCAGGGCACACCGCCCAACGGCACCTTGCTGGCAAGGATGTCGGAAGCCCACAGGTCGTATTGGGCAAACCCGCCCCAGCCCACCCCGTACAGGTAGCGGCCGGAGGGCGAGAAGGCGAAATCATTGACCGTAGCATACACCAACTGATTCTGGTAAACAAGCGGTACGGTGCCCAGGCTGAAGGTGTCCATCAGAGAGACCTTCCCGCTGCAGCGGTCGAAGGCCATCAGCTTCGCATAGCCGATGCCGTAGTTGTCGAGCAACATGCCCCCGTCCTGAGAAACTTGGAGCAGGGTGAGCGCCGAATTCCAAAAATCCTCGCAGTCGTACCAATCGGAGCTTAGGCTCTGCATGGTGCTCTCCACGGTGAGCAGCACCGTGTCCCTGTGCAGCAGGGTGGAGCGGAAATACATCCCGTCGGGGCTGCGCTGTACCAGCCACCAGTCGTGCCCGTTGCCGTGCTGCACCACCGAAAAAGCCGCAGCCATCACCGCCTCGTTGATGTAACGGTTCTTATAGGCCACCTTGCCAAGGCCCCCGTTGGCCTCCATGTCTATTTTGCTCAACTGCATCTTGGATGACGCAATAAGGGCGCAAGGCTCCAAATCCTCCGCCGTGATGAAGGAATGCAGCATGTAATAGACACCCTCCTCGTAGCCGTCGGGAATCAACTGGTACGTGTAGGGGACGTACGAACTGTTCGCCATGGTGTCACCATAGGAGGGGTCGTCGAAGTCGCTGTCGGCCGAGCCTTCGTTGAAGCCCTTGCCCCCCTCCATGATATAGCCGTCCCAGGAGACCACCACGTTGCCGTTAGTGTAGAACTGCAACTCGCCATCGGCATCGCTCATGGCAACGGCCTCTTGTAAGACTATAAAGTTAGAAGTTGGCGGCGCGGCCTGATAGCTGATTTCGTCGCTTCCAAAGCCCATGAAGATGGGGCTATAAGTCCCACTTGTGTCAATCTCAACGCCCATCCAGTGCTTATCGTGCTGCTGTCCGTATGCCCCATGAATGCTAGCCAATAGGGCTACAATGGTTAAAGCTAAGTGGATTGACTGTCTCATAAAAGAA
>JACRAN010000183.1 GCA_016234735.1 Bacteroidota bacterium
CAACGGCGAAATCATCCTGTTCATTGACGAAATCCACACGCTGGTGGGGGCCGGTGGCGGCAACGGGGCGATGGACGCCGCCAACATCCTCAAGCCCGCCCTCGCCCGTGGCGAACTGCGTACCATCGGTGCCACCACGCTCGACGAGTACCAGAAGCATTTTGAAAAAGACCAGGCACTGGTGCGCCGTTTCCAGAAAGTGCTCGTCGAGGAGCCGAGCGTCGAGGACACGATTTCCATCCTGCGGGGGGTGCAGGAGAAGTACGAAGTCTATCACAAAATCGCCATCAGCGACGAGGCTCTCGTGGCGGCGGCGGAACTTTCGCACCGCTACGTCAGCGACCGCCAACTGCCCGACAAGGCCATCGACCTCATCGACGAGGCTGCTGCCAAACTGCGCCTCGAACTCGATTCGGTGCCGGAGGAAGTGGACGAATGGGACCGCAAAGTGCGCCAGTTGGAGATTGAAAAAGAGGCGTTGAAACGGGAAGGCGCTACTGCCAAAGTGCAGACAATCAATGGTTTGATTGCCAATGCACGGGAGAAACGGGACAGCCTGCGGGCGGCCTGGAAGAACGAAAAAGATGTCGTGGACACCATCCAGGCCATCAAGAAAAAAATCGAGGAACTGGAACAGTCTGCGGAGAAATTCGAGCGGAACGGCGACCTCGAAGCCGTCGCCAAAATCCGTTACGGCGACCTGCCCGACGAGCAGAAGGCGCTCAAGCAAGCGGAGGCGAAGCTCGCAAAGTTGCCCGAGGAAGCCCGTTTCACCAACGACTCCGTCACGGCGGACGACATCGCCAACATCGTGGCCCGCTGGACGGGCATCCCCGTCACCCGCATGATGCAGAGCGAGCGGGACAAGCTGCTCCAACTGGAGGACGAACTGCACAGCCGCCTCATCGGGCAGGAGCAGGCGGTGAAGGCTGTGAGCGATGCCGTGCGCCGCAGCCGGGCAGGTTTGCAGGACGAAAACAGGCCCATCGGCTCGTTCATTTTCCTCGGCCCGACGGGCGTGGGCAAGACGGAACTGGCCAAAGCACTGGCCGATGTGCTGTTCAACGACGAGCACGCCATCGTCCGCATCGACATGAGCGAGTACCAGGAAAAGCACAACGTGAGCCGACTGGTGGGTGCCCCGCCGGGCTACATCGGCTACGACGAGGGCGGCCAACTCACCGAGGCCGTGCGCCGCAAACCGTACTCGATTATTTTGCTGGATGAAATCGAAAAAGCGCACCCCGACACGTTCAACATCCTGCTGCAAGTGCTCGACGAGGGCCGCCTGACCGACAACAAGGGCCGGACGGCGGATTTCAAAAACGCCATCGTCATCATGACGAGCAACATGGCCTCCGACAAAATCCTCGAAAACTTCGAAGACCTCGATGCCCTCGGCGAAAAGCACCGGGCGGAAATCATCGCCACCACCCGCGAGGAGGTGTTGGCCGCGCTGAAAGAAAACCTGCGCCCGGAATTCCTCAACCGCATCGACGAGGTCATCGTTTTCCTGCCGCTGTCGAAGGATGAAATCAAGCAGGTGCTGCTGCTTTTGCTGAAAAAAACAGAGAAAATGCTGCAACGCCAGGGCCTCGGCCTGCAAGTCACGGGGGCGGCGCTCGACCTGCTGGGCGAGGAAGGCTACGACCCGCAGTACGGTGCCCGGCCGATGAAGCGGGCGTTGCAGGACATGCTCATCGACGAGTTGTCGAAGCACGTCATCGGCGGCGAGTTCGCCCCGGGCGACACGGTGTACGTGGACGCTGCGAACGATGCCCTGATTTTCGGCAAGGAGCCGGTGAAGGGTGCCATGGCGGTGGCCGGTGCGAAACCGCCGGTCGGCAAAGACAGCGGCGGCAAGGGGAAAAAAGTCATTTCCTCCAAAGAGCGGGAGAAGCAGTTCAGCGAGTTGGAGAAGGCGACGAAGGATGTGGAAGCTGCCGTGAAAGCGGTGAAGGACTGACGATTTCGGATTTCGGATTTCGGATTTCGGATTTCGGATTTCGGATTGAACGGAAAATACTGTGGCTGCTGGGCTGCGGTATTTTTTTTGGGCCAAAAGAATACAGCAAATTGGCCGATTTACGCCAGTTCCTGTCTTACTTTCACAAGTTTCCTTCAAAAACAGCTACCTTTCGCCACACCAATTTTCAGGCATGAAACAAACACCTACACGTTTTTTTACTTTTTTGCTGCTCGTTTTTTTCGGGTTGTTTTTTGCAAAAAACAACCTGCACGCCCAGTACGTCGCCAACGGCAGCGCTTCCTGTAGCGGCAGTTGCTGCCAACTGACGCCGGACGTGGGCGGGCAGGCCGGGTCCATTTTTTCCTCCGCCAGCATTGACCTGAACCAGCCGTTCAACCTTTCGGCAGTGCTGAATTTTGGCAGCAAGGATGCCAACGGTGCCGACGGCATCGTGTTCATTTTTGCCACCACCAACACGGCGCTGGGCACTGGCGGCGGCGGCCTGGGCTACGATGGCATCACCCCCTCCATTGCGGTCGAGTACGACGACTACCAAAACGGCGGTTTCGGCGACCCCGCCCAAGACCACGTGGCCATCATTTCCAACGGCAGTGTCAACCACACTTTGCCTTCCAACCTGGTCGGGCCGGTGGTACTTCCCAACGTCGAAGACGGGTTGGACCATTGTTTCAGTGTCAACTGGGACCCCGCCTCCAACACACTCACTGCCACCATCGACGCCACCACCGTCAGTTACTCCGGCAACATCATCGCTTCCATTTTTGGTGGAAACCCCAATGTTTACTACGGTTTTTCGTCGGGCACAGGCTCGCTGTCCAACATCCATTCGGTCTGCTTTGGCGGCCCGACTTTGACACCGATGGACGACCAGACCGTTTGCCCCGGCCAAAGCGCACCCCTGCAAGCCGACCTGAATGGCACCTCCTGGAGTTGGACACCGAACCCGACCCTCAGTGCCACGAACATTTCCAACCCCGTCGCTACGCCTACCACCACCACCACCTACACCGTGAACATCTCGTACGCTTGTGGATACTCTGCCACCGACAACGTGACCGTGTTCGTGGCTCCGCCGCCCAACGCTGTGGCCAGCAGCAACAGCCCGCTTTGCGAAGGTGAAACCCTGCTGCTCAACGCTTCCGGCGGCGTTGATTATGCCTGGTCGGGGCCGTTGTTTTGGGGTTCCAACCAGCAAAACCCATCCATCAGCAACGTCGAAATAGCCAACTCTGGAACTTACACCGTCACCGTCACCGACGCTGCCGGATGCACTGCGTCCGCCAGCACACAGGTCGTCGTGTTCCCGTTGCCGATTGTGGCCATCGTGCCGGTGCTGGTGCCGCTTTGCACCAACGGCCCCGTCGTCAACCTCCTGGCCGTGCCGTCCGGCGGCGTTTGGGGCGGTGCCGCCAATGCGCAGGGGCAGGTGAACCCCGCCACATTGCCGCCAGGCATCCACTCTGTCACGTACACGTTCACCAATGCCAACGGCTGTTCGGACACGGATGAAATTTTCGTGGAAATCGTGGCGGCACCGAACGTGAACATCACCCAACCGGGGCCATTTTGCCAGACCGACCCGCCCACCACCCTGACAGCCACGCCGCCCGGCGGCATCTGGACGGGCGCTGCCGACCCCGGCGGTGTCGTGACCCCGGCCAACCTGCCGACCGGCATCCACGTCGTCCACTACACCTATTTCGATGGCAATGGTTGCCAGGGCGATGATGAAATTTTCATTCAGGTATTCCCGGCAACGCCGGTGAACATCCAACCGGCAGGGCCGTTTTGCCCGACCGCTCCTGTGCAGACCCTCACGGCCACACCCCCCGGCGGCACCTGGGGCGGGGCGGCCAATGCCAGCGGCCAAATCAACCCGGCGGCGCTCAACACTGGCCTGAACATGGTGACGTACAGCTACTCGTCGGCCAATGCCTGCCCTGGTGCGGATACAATATATGTGCTAATCCACTGTATGCCATATGCAATACTTAGCGGCTCTGCCACCATTTGCGAAGGAGAAACAACCCAATGGCTATGTGATATTGGCGGCGTGGACAGCTATGGTTTTAGTTGTTGGCAAGGTCCTTACATCGTCACAGTAGCCATCGACGGCGTACCGCTACCACCCCTTGTCATCACCTCAAGCCCCTTTACTTTTCCTACGAACACCCCTGGTACGTACACCATCTCTGGCATTTCTGACGACAACGACTGCACTGCTGTGGGTACCGGCTCGGCTACGGTCACAGTTGTTGGTGCGCCCACAGTTGGCAACTTCGACCTCACCTGCGACCCCACCCAAACGATGTACACGGTTTCTTTTGAAATCAGCGGGGGCGACCCGGCGACGTACACGGTGACGGGGCCGGTTCCCGGCAACCTGACCGTCAGCCCGCCGTACATTTTCACCAGCGACCCGATTCCGAGCGGCTCGGCGTACTCGTTCGTGGTCAACGACGTCAACGACTGCGACCCGACCACGCTCTCCGGAAGTTTCTCCTGCCAGTGCGTGACGGATGCGGGCACGATGAGCGGCGGCCTGCTCACGGCCTGCGTCGGCGACAGCGTGACGGCCACCCACAACGGCGACGAATTCCTCGATGCCAGCGACAACCTGATTTTTGTGCTGCACGGCAGCAACGGCAACAGCCTCGGCACGGTGTTCGGCAGCAACGGCAGTGGGCAGTTCGGCCTCGTGCCGCCGATGGTGCCGGGCGTGACGTACTACATCTCGGCAGTGGCAGGTGACAGCACCGCCAACGACGGCGTTGACCTCAACGACCCCTGCCTCTCGGTGTCGTTCGGGCAGCCGGTGCTGTTCAACCCGTTGCCGCAGGCCAGCCTCGGCAGCAGCGTGGAGATTTGCAACGGGGGGCAGTCCACGCTGACCTTCACCCTCACGGGCAATGCGCCTTTCGACGTGGCGTACTCCGACGGCAGCCAGAATTTTACCCTCAACAACATCCTCAACGGGCACACCGTCACGGTCACTCCGACCGCCACGACGACCTACTCGCTCGTTTCCACCGGCGACAATTCCAGCCCCGCCTGCTCGGTGGCTGGCGGCAACAGCGTGACCGTGACGGTGTGGCAACCTGCCCTCACGAACCAGTCGCTGCAAATCTGCGACGGCGACAGCGTGCTGCTCGGCGGGGGGTTCCAGTTGGCTCCCGGCATTTTTCACGACACGCTGAGTACGTCGCACGGTTGCGACAGCGTCATCGTCAGTGCGTTGATGGTCAATGGGTTAGACACGACATTTTTCACGGGAACAAGCTGCAACCCGGCCAACGTGGGCACCGTGACGCAGTTTTTTTTGAATCAAAATGGCTGTGACAGCCTCGTGGTGACGACCACCACGTTTTCCAGCACGGACACCACGCTCCTCAGTTCGACGACCTGCGACCCGGTGGCGGCGGGCGTTTTTTCCCAAACCTACGTCACGCCGGAGGGCTGCGACAGCATCGTGATTGAGACGGTGGCGCTGCTGCCCACTGACACGACCTACCTCACGGACGCAAGTTGCAACCCCGCCAGCGTGGGTGTTTTTGTTCAAAACCTGACGAACCAGTTCGGCTGCGACAGCACCGTTTTCCTGACCGTGACCTTCTCGCTCACCGACACCACGCTGGTCGGTTCGACCACATGCGACCCGCTGGCTGCGGGCGTTTTTACCCAAAACTACCTCACCCCGGAGGGCTGCGACAGCGTCGTGGTTGCGACCGTGACGCTGCTGCCCACCGACATCGTTTTCCTCACGGACACGAGTTGCGACCCGGCGAACGCGGGCACGTTCATCCAGAATTTGACCAACCAGTACGGTTGCGACAGCACGGTGGTGCTCACCGTCACGTACTCGCCCCAAGACACGACGCTGCTCGCCTCGACCACCTGCGACCCAGCAATGGCGGGCGTTTTCACGCAAATCATCACCCTGCCCGACGGCTGCGACAGCACCACCATCGAGACGGTGACGCTGCTGCCGAGCGACACGACACTGCTGTTCGCCACGAGTTGCAACCCGCAGGACACGGGGCTGGTGGCGGTCATTTTGGCCAACCAGTTCGGCTGCGACAGCCTCGTGCTGACGCTCACGAGCCTCACCACGCCCGCCGACTGCGGCGTACTGGCCACGCTCACCGGCAGCACCGTGCCCTGCACCGAAACCACCGGCCCACTGACGCTGACGGTGACGCTCGGCCAGCCGCCGTTCAACTACTCATGGACGGGGCCGCAGAGCGGGTCGGGCGTGGCGGCAGTGGTGAACGTGCCGCAGGTCATCGGCAACCTGCCGCCCGGCACCTACTCGGTGACGGTGACGGCGGCCAACGGCTTCACGACGACGGTGACGGCGGAAATTTTGCAAATCCTGCCGCCGGTCATCGCCGTGCAGGTGGCTTCCGATTTCAACGGATTTGCCGTGAGTTGCGCCGGGGAAACGGACGGCAGCGCAGCGGCCACAGCCAGCGGGGGTGCGCCACCGTACATTTTTTCCTGGTCAAACGGAGCCACCGCTCCACAGGCAAACGACCTCGCTGCCGGAACCTTTGCCGTGACCGTGACCGATTCCAACGGCTGCACGGATGCCGGGCAGGTGTCGCTCGATGAGCCTCCGGCGCTTGCTATCACGTTCATTGTCAGCGATTTGGATTGTTTCGGGCAAAACGACGGGTCGATTTTCGTGCAGCCCAGCGGCGGTACGCCGCCCTACGCCTTCTCGCTCAACGGGGGGTTGCCGCAGGCTTCCAACGCCTTCACCGGCCTGCCTTCCGGCACTTTCAACGTGACGGCGCAGGATGCCAACGGCTGCACAACTGCCGAAATCATCGGCATCAACGCCCCGCTGCCGGTGGAGGTGGAGTTGGGCGACGACCTGACTATCGACTTGGGCGAGTCAGCCTCCCTCAACGCCATCGTCAACCTGCCTTTTGATTCGCTCGCCGCCATCGGCTGGTCGGGCATCGACTCGGTGGAGTGCCCGGCCTGCCTGACGCAGCCGGTGGTGCCGCTGTTCACCACCACCTACTCGGTCAGCGTGACCGCCGACAACGGCTGCACGGACGAGGATGCCGTAACGGTCTTCGTGGACCGGCGGCGGCATGTGTACGTGCCCAATGCCTTCTCGCCGAACGGCGACGGCATCAACGACGGGTTCATGATTTTTGCGAAGCCCAACACGGTGCGGAAGGTGCGGTCGTTCCTCGTTTTTTCCCGCTGGGGCGAGACGGTTTTTCAATACTTCAACGTCCCGCCGAACGACCCTGCCTTCGGCTGGGACGGCCAGCACCGGGGCGAGGAATTGGACCCGGCGGTGTTCGTGTGGTTCGCCGAGGTGGAGTTCATCGACGGGAAAGTGCTGCTGCTGGAGGGGGATGTGTCGCTGGTGAGGTAAACAAGAAGTGAGAGGTGAGGGCGTGAGAGGTGAGAGCGTGAGAGGTGAGAGGTGAGAGGGTGAGAGGATTTTAGAGGAGGAGGGGGCCGAAGCGTTGGTGGAAACCAGCGATGCCTTGCAGGCCGCCGGTGTGGACGAGCATGACGGTTGAGTTCGCAGGGAAGAATCCATTTTTGGCCAATTCAAAAGCGGCGAAAAACGCCTTGCCGGTGTACACGGGGTCGAGCGGGATGCCCGTTCGGAACTTGAAATCGTTGATGAAATCAATCAATTCCGGCTTCCATTTGGCGTAGCCGCCGAAGTGAAAATCGTCCACGACGATTGCGGATTTCGGATTTCGGATTTCGGATTGGGGGGGTAGGCATTTGGTCAACAGTTTTTCCACGTCATTTTTTAAAAAACCGCCTTTCAAAACGGACACGCCGAGCGCCGTTGCCTGGCCTGCCAACCCGCTCACGATGCCCGCCAGGGTGGCACCCGTGCCGCAGGCGGTGACGATGAAATCGGGCAGGTGGCCGAGTTGGGCTTCCGTTTCGGCGACGAGTTCCCGGCAGCCGGTGAGGGCGAGGCAGTTGGAGCCGCCTTCCGGCAAAATGTAGCTGCCGGTCGTGTCGATTTTCAGTTTTTCCAGGAGTCCGGCGTTGGTTTTTTCCTTGAAATCTGTCCGGCTCGTGAAGTGCAATTCCATCCCGCATTCCTCCGCAAACTGCAAAGTCGGGTTCAACGGTTCGTTTTTTTCACCTCGCACCACGCCCGTCGTTGCGAAGCCGAACGCTGTCCCGGCGGCGGCCACGGCGGCCAGGTGGTTGCTGTACGTCCCGCCGAACGTGATGAGCCGGGAGCAACCTAACCGATTGGCTTCCAGGAGGTTGTGCTTGAGTTTGCGCCATTTGTTGCCGGAGACGTGGGGATGCAGCAGGTCGTCCCGTTTCACCATCAGCCGCAACCCCTGCCGGGCGAAGATTTCCGACTCGACCGTTTGCAGCGGCGAGGGTGGGTGTTGGAGGAGCAGGGACCTGTTTTTCATTGAAATAAAAATAAAATTAATCCGACCGAACAAAATGAAGTTCAAGCCGGTTAGGATTTCAAGTCAATGGGGGCTTGTTTTTTATCTGAAAAACCAAATGAAGTTTCAACTTTTCTGAATTTCCCTTCGTCAAAACGATTCACTGATAAAATACTTTCCCCCCGTTAAACAGTCCGCCGAAAGTACCCCGCCAGCATCGAATCCCACGAAAAACGGCTATGGCGACTGCACACTGATATTTTTTCAAGCTCATTTTGAGCAAACACACATCCCTCTGGAATCAGGGCTTGGCTTCGGCCAATGTCCTGATTTTTTTTTGTTTTCCAGCGTAAAAACCGGACGGAAAACATCCTGATTTCTTTATGTGGCATTCAACAAAAATACCCAAGTGTTTTGCCTAACTTGCCTGCCTGTTTCACCAAAATAAATCACTGCAAAATGGCAATGATCGAAGTTATCATCGGTATGATTTTCACCTTCATGTTGCTCGGTCTGCTGGGCACTACGGTGAACGAATTGGTGTCGTCGTGGCGGGGCTGGCGGGGTTTCTATTTGGAGGAAGCCCTGCGTCGGCTGCTCGAATTCAAGGACAACCCGGCGGTTTTTGAGAAGTTCAGAAACAACCCGCTGTTCCGGCAAATGATGCAACATGCAGCACCGTTGCGGGTTTCGCAGGCCCCGGCCTACCTGAGTTCGGCCAATTTTGCTTCGATGCTCACCAATGTTTTGAAGAAAAAAAACGAGGCGGTGCAGACCGTGGACGACCTGTTGGCCGGGCTGCCGGAGGACGGTCAACTCCGAAATGTGCTGCAACAACTCAAAGACGAAGGCTACGAGACGGTCGATGATTTCAAAAAACGGCTGCAAACCTGGTTCGATGACGTGATGGCGCAGGCCAGCGGCTGGTACAAGCGCCACCTGCAATTCGTGACGCTGCTGGTGGGATTGAGCATCGCAGCGGTGCTGAACGCCGACAGTTTCCAGATTTACCACCACCTGACCACCAACACCGCCGCCCGCCAGAAACTCGCCCAACTCGCCAAAACATACGCCAACGAAAACGAGACGCTGCCGACACCCGTCGCACCGGGCGATTCGCTCACTGCCGGGCAGATAAAAACCGAGGTGAAAAACTTCGTGAACAGCAAGGAATTCAAGGAATCCTCCAACATTCTCGGCCTCGGCTGGGCGAAAAACGATGTCCGGGTGAGCTTCAAGGACTGGCTGCTGCGGCTGCTCGGCTGGTTCATCACGGCGCTGGCCATCTCGTTGGGCGCCCCGTTCTGGTTCGATGCCTTGAAAAAAATAATCACCATCCAAAGTTCTGGGCCTTCCACCACGCAGAGTGGCACCGGAGGTGCGCAGGTGGTCATCAACACGGGAGCGGAGGTGAAGAAATGAAATTGTACAACGTCGGAAGGGTTTGAAACCCTTCCGACGTTACCTCCCTTCCGACGTTATCTTAAAAATCCTTCCGCATGGCCAGCCTGCGGATGCCCAGCGTGGGCAGCAGCACCCAGGCGGCCAGCACCACCAACGATACGGCCATGCCGAAGCCGGTACCGAGGAACTTGCGGAACACCGCCCCGGTGAAGCCCATCAGGGCGGAAACGTCCAATTTCAACAAAATCAGGATTCTCGACAGGTCAATCGGGTTGAACATCGAGGCGGCGAGGGCAAATCTTTCCAGCGGGTAGCTGTTCAGGAGCAACAGCGCCAGCAGCAGCAGCCCGTCGTAGATGACGGCGAAGAACAGCCAGGCCAGGATGGCCAGGCCGAAGCCCTTGATGCGGTTTTCGTTTTTCAGGGCTATCAAAAACGCCAGTCCCGAAAAGATGAACGACAGCACGACCCCGATAAACAGCAGGGTGAGAAAGTTCCCCGCTTCCGCCGACCCAAACACGCCGTACAACACAAACGGCAGGCCCGCCCCGATGAGCCAACTCATGGACAATGAGCCTGCTACGCCGAGGAATTGCCCCAGAAAAATGCTGGTGCGTCGGACGGGTTGCGCCAGCAGCAGTTCCGTGAATTCCCGTGCGTTGTAGTAGTACATCACGCCGAACATGGTGGCGATGAGCGGGCAGAGCAGCAGCACGATGTTCATCAGGCTGATGACGACTTTTGCGAGGTCGTTGCTCAGGGCTAGCAGCGAGAAGGTGAGGATGAGATAAAAAGCGCAGTAGATGTACGTCCACCGGCTGCGTATCAGGTCGAAAAAGCTGTATTTCAGAATCTTGAGCATGGTTGGTGAAATTGCTGGATTGATTGATTGCTGGATTGTTGGATTGTTGCGGGAACAATCCAACAATCAATCAGGTGTGGCTGAGGGTTACTTTCAACGTGGAATGGCCGTTGGCACTGAAAGAAACCTGATTTTTTTGTTTTCGCAGGAGGCTGGCGATGGCCCGCTCGACGCTGGTTTCATGTTCCATTTCCTTGAGTGCGGCGGGCGTTCCCCGGAAGTGGATTCTGCCTTCCAGCAAGTACACCACCTCGTCGGCCAGTTCTTCCACAAGGCCCATGACGTGGGTGGTGATGAGGATGGTTTTGCCCATAGCCCGTTGATTTTCAATGAGTTCCTTAAGGTTGACGAGCGACAGTGGGTCAAGCCCGGCGGTGGGTTCGTCGAGGATGATGAGGGGGCAATCGTACAGGAAAGCCAGCACGATGTTCACTTTCTGGCGGGTGCCGCCGGAGAGGTTGCCGAGGCGCTTGTCGAGGAACGGCTGCAGGTCGAACTGCGTGAGCAACGCTTCATCCTGGGGCGCTTTTGCCGCCTGGCCCCGCAGGTCTTTCACCATATTGATGAGTTCCCCGACCGTCAGGTTCTCCGGGAAACGGGCGATTTGCGGCAGGTAGGCGATATGCTCCCGGTACTGCCACTGCCCGATGACAGACTTGCCGTACATCTCGATCGACCCCTCGTCGGGTATCACCATGCCCAAAACAGCCTTGATAATGGTCGTTTTGCCGGAGCCGTTGGGGCCTAAAATGGCCGTGGTACCGGGCTTGTCAAAACCAAGGTCAAGCCCTTTCAGGACGTGGTTTTTGCCAAAAGATTTATGCAGGTTTTTGATTGAAATCATTGCTTCGATGATGAGTAGTGTATTTACAAACCATTGGTTTTCCCGTTTTTGAAAACTATTTAGCTTCATCCACAGCCCCTCCGATGCTGGCGGTGAAGGGAAGGCGATTGGCAAACTGCCTGGCACCTTTCAGTGGGAACGGCTTCATGGAGGGCCTTTTGTCCACCACGTTTTCGGGGGTAAAAACGGGGCTTACTTTTTCCGAAAAGTTGAGGATGTCCACGAAGAGGCTGCGGAGCAGCACCATCGCTTCGGGCGTTTTGCCGACCACGTAGCTGAAAAGTTTCATGGGGCGGTGGGGCACGTCGCCGCGGCCGTCATGGTCGAGGTCGTAGCCGTTGTAGTCGCTCCAAAAGTTGCCGTTGTAGGAATCATCGGCTGCGGCCATCTGTGTTGCCAGGTCGAAGGTATTGTTGAAGAAATTATTGCCCTCCACCCTGCTTTGCTGGCAGCCCCCGGATATTTTGATGGCCCAGCCGTTTTGGGTAAACTCATTCCCGTGGCAGTTCATGCGGTTGGAGGTTTCGGCAAAAATGCCCACGGTGTTTTCCCGGAAAGTGTTGCCATTGATTTCGGAATCATGGATTTCCTTGAGCAACAGGCCATAGGCAGCAGCCCCCCAGTTTCTTTCAAAGATATTTTGAAACATGCCGATATGCCTCGAATACATGACCGCCACCCCGGCACCGTTGTTGCGGAAGGTGTTTCGGCGGTACGTGTCGTCGTTGGAAAACATAAAATGCAGCCCATATCTTAGATTGTCCTCGCTGAGATTGCCCGTGATGGTGCTGTGGTCCACAAATTCGAAGTAGATACCGTCCCGGTGGCCACTCACGTAATTGTTGATTATCAGCACGTTATTGCAGTACCACATGTGGATGGCATTGCCGGAACTGGTTTCATTGGTAGCTTTGCCTTTCACCATATTGCCTTCCACTATCCCATCCGATGAGTTCTCAAGATATACCCCAAAGAAACTATTGAACAGCCGGTTATCTTTGATATGAAAATGGTGGACTTTTTTGAGCCGGATACCCGCACGGTCCTGCGTATAACTTGTGCCTACATTCTGGATTTGAAGGCCAATGATATTCACAAAATCGGAGGTGATGGTGATAATCTCGGTATTATTTTGGCCGTCGAGCACGGGATAGTCCTCGCCAATCAGCGTTAATTCCTTGTCAATCAGGATGTTGCCTTCCGTGTATGTTCCTTTTTTGATAAAAATGGTATCGCAGGCGTGGGCCATCTGGATGGCCTGTTTGATGGAAGAAACAGGGCAGGTCGGGCAAACTTCTATGGTTTTACCAAAAAGAAATTGCGCAAAACTTACGCAAAGAAGGACAAAAACCGTTTTCATGTGAAGGTGTATTTTTACAGACTTTTACTGGCGACTGCGCTTCAATCCATCCCAATCCAGTACCTCCCCTCCCTTTTCCTCTCGCTTTATTTCTGCCGCTTCCTTATCTTTATAAGCAGATAAAAAAGCACCCATCGGGCTGGGTATTTCGTTTGAAATCAAATAGCTGCATTGCTTTGCATCCTGCCACTCTTCCGGCAAATCATAATCCCGGACAAGCAACATGGCGATGTCATTTTCTTCCATATTTTTCAGAAAATCCATTTGACATTCAATGGCATCGAACTTATAAACCTTGCCTTTTTTGCTGACCAATTCAGCCGCAAAGGGCTTTCCCACAATGGTCATTCTGCAATGCGCACAGGCATCCACGCCAAATTCAATAGGTTCAGGTGCTGGTTTACAACTAATTAGCAGCAACAGAAATATCGTTGGTACGAGGCTTATATTTTTCATCTTTCTTGTCTTTTTCCTTATGAAGCCAAACAGCCAAACCTCCCAAAACAAAGGTCAACCCCACGAACCACCCACCGATATATGGCCATGATTTTGCCAGGAAGTTCAACAGCAGTTTATTGCCAATAAGCGGCGGCTGATAGGCCATTCCCGGTATTTTTATGGGTGCTGTCGGGTTGAGATTGTGACCATAATCATATTCCCATAAATAGAAGTCATACATCCCCGCACTGCATAGCAGAATCCCCGCCACCAGCCATGCAAGCCACAATTTTTTCTTGCCTGTCCATGCGAGAGCCATGCCCAACAGCGACATCACAATCACTATCGATGGAAAATACTTGAACTCCGGGATGGCATCTGGTTCTATGAATTTCATGCCGACATAGTGGTTGAGGATATTGATATTTTGCAAGGTACCTGACTCGCTGCCTGTGATTTTATTTATCCAGATAAACATGGTTACGCCTTTGGGATATTGCGGGGCAATGAGCGTTATTCTCCACATTGGGAAAACGAACAAC
Source organism: Bacteroidota bacterium (assembly GCA_016234735.1). Lineage (GTDB taxonomy): Bacteria > Bacteroidota > Bacteroidia > Chitinophagales > Saprospiraceae > UBA6168. The sequence goes on from JACRAN010000183.1 coordinate 13,842, forward strand.
ATCAATAAACTTGCGGCAGCGAGGAAAAATAGGACTTTGGATTTCATATTGAAATGAATGATGGCCGGTGAACGCTGAACAGGAGGGAGGTTGTCCAGCATCCACCGGGCCAAATTGTTGACTACTGCACGGCTGGTGCTTCGCCGAGCCACCATTTCAAAGCGGTGGCTGAACCGCTGGGCGATACCCTGACGTAACCCTGCATTTCCTGGTGGAGTGCAGAGCAGAAGTCGGTGCAATAGAACGGGAAAACCCCTTCTTTTTTAGGCTCCCAAACCAGCGTTTCCGTCTGGCCCGGCATGATGAGCAACTAGCCGTTGGTGGCACCCATCACGGCGAAACCGTGCGGCACGTCGAAGTCCTGTTCCAGGTTCGTGACGTGAAAATACACCTTGTCGCCAACTTTGAAGCCCTCGATATTGTCCGGCGCAAAGTGGCTGCGGATGGTCGTCATGTACACATGGACGTTGTTGCCTTCCCGCACCACACGTGTATCCTTTTCGCTGGGGGTGAAATACGGGTGTTTGTTTTCACCCAGCTTGAAAAACTGCTTCGACTTGGGCACGATGCGGTCGGCAGAGATGCCTTGCGCATAGTGCGGCTCGCCGATGGTGGGGAAGTCGAGCAGCAGTTGCATTTTATCCCCGTCAATCCGGTACAATTGGGCGCTTTGCGTCACCTCGGGGCCGGTAGGCAGGTAGCGGTCTTTCGTGATTTTATTCAACGCTACCACGTACTTGCCCTCCGGTTTGGCGGAGTTGCCGCCGGGCACCATGAGGTGGCCGATGGAGTAGTAAGTCGGTACCCGGTCGAGCACTTCCCAGGTGCCGAGTTTCCATTTCACGATTTCAGAGGAGATAAAAAAGCTGGTGTAGGCATTGCCTTTGGCATCGAATTCCGTGTGGAGCGGCCCCAGGCCAGGCTCCTTCACCGTACCGCCCATCACCGATTCAAATTTCAGCACAGGTACACCGCCTACTTCGCCATCGAATGCTTTTTCGTCAATGGCTTTCAACATTTTCGGGAACGAGTGTACCGTGATGTCGGCTGACAATTTGCCGCTGCAAACGATGAACTCGCCGGTCGGGTCAACGTCCACGCCGTGCGGCGATTTGGGCGTCGGGAGCAGGTACACCAGGCCCGGGCATTCCGAAGGAATCAGCACCTTCACGGTTTTCATGGGGGTGGAAGTGGCCGAGTGTGTGGCATCGTCGTAAACGTTGTGCATGTAATTGGCCGGAAAATCCTTGCCCTTGCCAGCCTTCAGGTACTCCTCGGCCTTCTTCCAGTTGATGGCCGCCACGAAGTCTTTGTCGTTTTGCGAAGCGTTCACCTCCAGCAGCGAGTTTTTGCCTTCGGAGTTGTAGGAAGAGAAAAACGACCACCCGTGCGACTGGTTTTTGCCACAGCTTGCGAGGTCAAAGTCCAGGCCGGGCATCAACACCTGAAACTCGACGTTCATGTGCCCTGTTTCCTTGTCCACTTTGATGAAAGAAAGCGCCCCTTTGAAATTTTCGGCGTACGAACTGATGGCCACGTCCTTCTGTGGGATGGGCACACTGAAGCGGGTGCCCGCCATGAGGTATTCCGTGTTTTGCGTCAGGTACGGCGAGGAGTGGTTGCCGCCGGAGTTGGGGATTTCAAGGGTCTCCACCGTTTCAAAAGTGGTCAGGTCGATGCGGGCCACCCTCGGCGTGTTGTTGCCGTTGATGAAAATCCAGCGACCGTCCGTCTCGCCGTTGGTTTGCGAAAGGTTAGGGTGGTGGGCATCGTCCCACGGGATGTAACCGTGCGAGGTCATCAGCAGCGGCTTGGTTTCCTCATTGAAACCATAACCTTTTTCAGCATCCACCGAGAATACGGGAATCACTTTGAGCATCCTGCCGGATGGCAGGCCGTACACGCTGATTTGCCCGCTGAAACCACCGGACAGGAAGGCGTAAAACTCGTCGTATTGACCAGGCGCCACGTAAACCTGGGAGGCAGCATCGCCACCGAGCGCGCCGCCGGTCTGTTGATTGTTTTTGCCGCAGCCGGACAGTGTCAAAAAAGCAACCGCCAAACCCGCTGCTGCGATTAAATAAAACCGATTCGGTAAGTTTTTCATAAAAAGGATTTTTTACTGACAGCCAAATGATTGCGACTCACAAACATTTGACCATCAAGCGATTAACTGTTTAAAGTATCCTGAAGTATTCAAGCACCGCCCTCGCTTCTTCCTGCGTGAGGTGTTGGTTCGCCATGGGAGAACCATTGAATTCCATGAAGAGTTTTTTGGCAATCGGGTTCTCTTTCACCATCTGTTCAGGGTTGAGTATCATGTTCATCACCCACTCCGGCGAACGGCGTTCGAGAACGCCTTTTTGAGCGGGACCAATGAACTTCTCCGTCGGCTTGTGGCAGGCGGTACACATTCTTTCATAGATGACCCTGCCTTTTTCGGCCAGCGCCTGGTCCAACGCAGCACCCATCTCCACAGAGGTGATGGGACCAATTCCTTTGTCCTCCAAGGGGTTTGCCTCTTCGGCGAGCATGGATTTAGGCTTCGGCTTATCGGCACCGCCGGCGGCGGGTTCGGTCTTGTCCCCGCCACACCCTGCGGCAAAGACGAGCAGAAGGAAAACGGAACAATTCAAAAGAAAAGATTTCATAACAGCTTCGTTTTTAATGGTTTGTGAAATTCTTTTTGGCAAAAAAATTTCGGACATTTTTATCTTTTTATGGGAGCAAAGATTGGACGGATGCAAAATTGTTTCGATGACCTTTGTCAGGGCGGGAAGTGATTTTAATCAGTTGGAAGGTCTCCACATTTCCATGAATTTTGCCGCGTAGCGCTTCATCAATCGAAGTTCATGTTTTCAAAATCCTGTCAGTACGCCATTCGGGCCGTTATCTACCTCACCGCACACGGGAGGGAAGGCCAGAATACAGGCGTCAAAGAAATTGCCGAAGCGCTCCAGGTGCCACAGCAGTTTTTAGCCAAAATCCTGCAAGAACTCGTGCGGCACCACCTCCTGTCGTCCGTCAAAGGCCCGAACGGAGGTTTTTTTTTGAGCGAAAAAAACCTGAAAATGTCCTTGCTGGAAGTAGTGGAATGTATCGACGGCAAGGCGGTGCTGACCTCCTGCGTGTTGGGTTTGCCGCAATGTTCGGGTGTGAATCCCTGCCCGCTGCACCACCAGTTTGTTACCTGCCGGGAAGGTATGCGGGAGATGCTGGTCAACAAAAAAATCACTGAAATTTCGGCTGACCTGCTGCCACAGGTCAGCCGGTTTTGAAACAAAAAAAAGCCGGTCGATACTATCATCGACCGGCTCTCTCACCTCTCACCCTTCTCACCTCTCACCCTTCTCACCTCTCACCCTTCTCACCCTCTGTTCAAAACCCCGGCGGCCTGCCCTCCCAACGGCGTTCTTCGCTGGCCGGAGTCTGCGGGGCCTGGCCGAAATGGCGGATGTTGTAGGTGAAACTCAGCATCACGAAGCGGGTGAGGGCATTCGTGCGGGTGTCTTCGGTGTAGGTTTCGGTGACGCTGCGGCTGATGTTGCGGTTTTGGTTCAGCACGTCGTTGACGGCGAGGGAGATTTCGCCCCGCTCGCTTTTGAAAAGTTTCTTGCCGAGCGCCACGTTCCACAGTACGTAGTTTTGGTTGAAATCCTCCGACAGGCCGCTGTAAAACTGGTGCGCCACGTCGGTGCGCAGCACCAGCCCCTCGAAGATGATCCAGTTGAAACGCAAGCTGCTGTTCTGGCTGAAATACTCGGTGTTGCTGCCGGTCTGGAGGGTGTTGGTCACTTTGCTCCAACTGGGGCGCAGGTTCAGGTTGAAGTCCAGGCTGGTGCTGATGTTGCTGCTCAGTGTCACGCCCGTACTGAAACTGTGGTTGCTGGCGAAGTTCTCCTGCCCGTCGATGAGGCCCGGCGTCCTCGACCAGTTCCAGCCGAGGTTGAAGTTCAGGTTCGACCGGATGAACTTGAACGGTACGCCGTAGGTGGCGAACGAGCGTACGCTGTACTGCCCGTCGAGGTTCACCGGCTGGGTGATTTGGGCACCGGGCGGCACGTCCAGACTGTCGAAAATCGGTGCGCCGCTCCCCGAAAACCAAGTGGCGTTGGCGATGTAACCGCTCGTGGCGCTGCCACCCAGCATGGCGAAAAACACGGTCGATTTTTCGGCACGGGTGGACTGGAAACGCATGAACAGGTCGTGCTTGTAGCTCTGCGCCAGCGCCGGGTTGCCGGTTTTGAGCTGGAGCGGGTTGGAGTTGTCCACCACGCTTTGCAGTTGGTCGATGGAGGGCAGTTGGGTGCTGGTGCGGTAGTTGAAACGCAGGTTCCGCTCCTCGTCGAGATTGTAGCGCAGTTGCGCCGAGGGCAGCACGTTTTTGAACGTCCGCTCCGTGTCGGCCCCTTCGGGAAACTCCGGCTGGTTGATGAGTTTGGCCCACTGGTAGTTGGCCCGCACGTTCCAGTTGAGGTCCCGGCCCTTGCTGTAATTGTAGCCCAGGCCGCCCTGCTGCGTGAAGTAGTCGTTGGAGAAAACATTGCTCAACTGCTCGTTCAGCAGGCTGTAATCGCCGGTCAGGTTCCAGAAGTCGTAGGTCAGCTTGTCCGATTCCTCCTGCTGCCAACTGGCCCGGTAGTTCAGCAGCAGTTGGGCGTTTTCCGTCACCGGTTCCGTAAATTCGAGGTTGGCCGAGGTGTTCCAACTCAGGGCGTCGAGCGTGGCCTGCTGGTCGAGGGAGTCGAAAGCCGAGGGGAGCGGAAAGTAGTAGCTGTCGTTGGAGCGGAAGGCGCTGTTGCCGTTTTTGGGGTTGTACCCGGAGGAAACATCGACCGAAAACGTGCGCCGGTCCTTCGCAAACTTGTGCCGCCAGAGCAAGCCATTGTTGAAACTCAGGCCGTTGTAGTCGGTCACGGAGTTGTTGTCGGTCTGGTTTTGCAGTGCGGTGTCGAGTATGGTTTGGCCGAAAATCGCCGAGTTGCCGTCGTTCAACTGCCAGGTGGCACGAGGCCGTAAAATAAGCGAGTTGGCGCTGTCGAGTTCGATGGTGAACCTGAAATTCAGGCGGTGGTTCGTGTTGTCGGAGGTGGTGCTGCTCTCCTCGCCGTAGGTTGCGCCCAAACCCTCATCGCTCACGAACTGGCGGTTGATGTTTTTCACGGAGTTGTTTTCGCTTTTGTTGAAAAAATAGCTGCCGGTCACTTCCGTTTTTTTGCCCCACTTGTCGGAGTAGTTGAGGCCGAGGGCGTGGGTCGTCGAAATGCCGCCGGAGGATTGCACGAGAAAATCGGAACCGCCGCCGCCCATCCGGCCCCCTCCACCTCCCATCGGGCGGCCACCCGTGAACCCGCCCTGGCGGCCACCGCCACTGCCCGTCAGGCCGAGGATGTCGTCCATGCTGAAATTCTGGACGTTGATGTTGTTCGACATGCCGATGAGCGAAATCCGGCGGTTGCTTTTGAAAATGTTCACGTTGCCGCCCGACTGGTACTTGTCTTCCCAGCCGTAGCCGGCGTAAATTTTCCCGAACTGTCCCTGGTTCATGCCCTTGCGGGTCACGATGTTGATGGTTTTGGTGGTGTTGCCGTCGTTCACGCCGGTGAACTGCGCCTGGTCGCTCTGCTGGTCGAAAATCTGCACCTTCTCGATGAGTTCGGCGGGCAGGTTTTTCAGTGCCGCCGAGGGGTCGTTGCCGAAGAACGGCTTGCCGTCCACCAGTACCTGCTGCACGTTTTCGCCCTGCGCCTTCACCGTGCCGTTTTCCACCGTCACGGTCGGCATTTTTTCAATCAAATCCTGGGCGTTGGCATCTTTCATCACCTTGAACGCATCGGCGTTGAACAGTACCGTGTCGCCCTGCACCCGGCCCATCGGGGTGCGGTCTTTCACGGTCACTTCGCCGAGTTGGGTGGCAGCAGCCATGAGTTGCAGGGTGCCCAAATCCATGTCCTTGTTGGTCAGGG
>JACRAN010000186.1 GCA_016234735.1 Bacteroidota bacterium
CGACTTGAGTCGCCGAAGCAGCGGCGACTCAAGTCGCCGGTACAAAAAAACTTTTCCGGTGGTTCTCTGCGGATTGGTTTATTTTTCCCCAGCAAAAAAATGGCCTACACACCATCGGGAAACATTGCCTGAAAATTGATGCCCTATGAAAACGGCTACACTGATTTTTTTCTTCTTTTTTGGCTTCGCGGCCCCGGTCCTGTCGCAGCATTTTTCGTTCGGCTTCCAGGTCATTGGCCTGTCCTGTCATTTGAAAAAAAGCAACAACCGGCAACTGTTCAAAGGCAAAATCACGCACAACGGGCGGGTGGTGGTCAATGGCGGCGTGCTGCTCACCGCCCGCTACCACGTGGATTCCCGGTGGGGGGTGCAGGTTTCGCAGGCGCTGGTGGCGAGGGACTGTTCCGGGCGGTTCCTCGGCATGTCGCACGTGGGGGTGTTCGGCAAAATGAACGACCTGCGGGACTCCCCGAACAGCGTGGACGTGAGCTTCGGGCCCATGTTTTTTTACCGCCAAAACTGGGCGCTGCTGCCCGGCTACGTGAACGACGGCCTCTTCAAAATCAGCGACAACCGGCAGTGGATGACCAAGTTCGTGTGGTACGGCGGCATGGTGTCGTGGCGGCACCGCCTCACCGAGGGGCGCTATTTCCAGTTGGATATGCTGCCGGGCATCCCGGAAATTATTTCCATCGGGCCGGGCATGTCGTTCCAGCGGGTGGCGGGGAGGTGACGAACTGTGTCTAAACACAGTTCGTCATCTCCGTGTGGCCAGGTGGCAGGTGGCAGTCAAGGGCTGCTTCCACAACCCAGACTTCAAAATTTTCCACAGAATGGACGGCAAGGCAGACCATTCTCCGTTTTTCCATAGATTTGCCCCATGCAGCACCAGTCCATTTTTGCGCCCAAAGATTTCGACCCGGCAAAGCTCGACCGCGCCTTCCAGGACATCCCCGCCATCGGAGAAAAAAAGCAGAAAATCGAGCGCTGGCAAAACCTCATTCAGACCGGGCGGCTGCTTTCCATGAAGGAAGAACAGTTGCAGGATGAGTTCCTCAAAACCTTTTTCGGTGACGTGCTGGGCTATTCCTACGACATCTCCGCCGACACCTGCCAACTCGAAATCGAACGTTCCACCGAATTTGACAGCAAAAAACCCGACGGCGTACTCGGCTTCTTCCACCGGGGCGGCGAGGCCACCGTCAAAGCGGTCATCGAGCTGAAGGGCAGCAAAATCAACCTCGACAAAAAACAAAACCGCAAAGATTTCCCCGGCTCCCCCGTCGAGCAGGCATTTTCCTACGTGCCGAAAATGGGCGGGCAATGCCGCTGGGTCATCGTCTCGGATTTCGTGGAAATCCGCCTCTACCACGCCTCCGACATGCGCCGCTTCGAGCGGTTTTTCATCCCCGACCTGCTCGTGAACGGCGACCTGAAAAGGTTTTTTTTCCTGCTGTACAAAGACCGGCTCTTTTGGCAAAGCGGCGGCACTTCCCCCGTTGAAAGCCTGCTCGAAAACCGGCAGGCGACGCTGGAAAAAATCGAAGCCGATTTCTATGGCGACTACGCCGCCAAACGCCTCCTGCTGCTCCATGCGCTGCGCAGGGGTAACCCCACACGCTCCGATGACGAACTGATGGGCTGCACCCAACGCCTGCTCGACCGACTGATTTTCATCGCCTTCGTGCGCGACATGCCCATCGTCAGGGACGTTTTTGAAAACCTGACGAGAAGCTACGACGAAAGTTATTCCACCCATCCGCAGCTCGCCTGGCAGTTGCTCAAAGACCTGTTCAGCGCCTTTGACAAGGGGTATTCCAAAAAAAGCAAAATCATTCCGCCTTTCAACGGCGGCTTGTTTCAACCCGACCACCTGCTCGAAAACCTCGCCCTTGCCGACGAAACGGTTTTCGAGATGATTGACTTCGTGCGCCGCTACGACTTCAAAAGCGAACTCGACGTGAACATACTCGGGCACATCTTCGAGAAAAGCATCAGTGACATCGAGAAAATCAAGGCCGAACTCGCCGCTGGCAACGACTTGCCAGCCCCGCCGCCCGACCAGGTCAACAAGAAAAAAAAGCAAGGCATTTTTTACACGCCCGAATACATCACCCACTACATCGTGGAGCAGTCCGTCGGCGGATGGCTCGACGAGCGCCGTTGCGAAGTGCTCGCCTCGCTCGGCGTCGAAGAATTGGTGGAGCCATCCGCAGCCGACTACGCGACCATCACCACCAGCGGCGGAGGCAACCCGCTCATCCTCCTGCACCGCCGATTCTGGAAGGACTACCAGGACCAACTCCGCCGCATCAAGGTGCTCGACCCCGCCTGCGGCAGCGGCGCTTTCCTCAACCAGGTGTTCAACCATCTCTACATTGAATGGAAAATCTCGGAAGTTGAACTTGCCAAGCTGAATACCCCGACCACCACCCAAAGCGACCGCGTGAACGAAGGCATTTTCGCCTCAGGCAACGGCGGCTACGACGGCGACGGCTACCGCGATGCCGCTATCCGCAGGGGCATCGTCTCCAACAACCTCTACGGCGTGGACCTAAGTGCCGAAAGCGTCGAAATCACCAAGCTCTCGCTCTGGCTCAAAACCGCCAACAAATCCATCTCACTGGCAAACCTGTCCGAGAACATTCGGCAGGGCAACTCGCTGGTGGACGACCCGGCGGTGGATGCCCACGCCTTCCGCTGGGAGGACGGGTTCAAAGAAATCATGGACTGCGGCGGGTTCGACGTGGTGGTGGGGAATCCGCCGTATGTGGACATAAAGCAATTACCAACTGACCTGGTAAGATTCTTTATGGCAAATTATCCTGCCGCCGAAAACCGAATTAATTTGTACGCCCTTTTTATCGAAAAAACATACGCCCTTCTCAAGACAGACGGTTGCTTTTCTTTCATTATCCCCAACTCACTGCTTGTCAATTCTTCTTATTTGAAAGTCCGTCAATTGCTTTTCGACGCTGTTCAAACCATAGTGAAACTACCCGACCATGTTTTTCCTGACGCCAGCGTGGAAACTATGATTCTTGTTTGTCAAAAAGACAAACTAATTGCCAAAGCAAAGGCGCTAGTTTATCCGAGGGACGCCAAAATCGAACAAATCAGTGGCGAAACGTATAGCTATCTGGATAAAGCAAATTGGAAAGGAGAATGGTTGACGTTCAATATTTACGCTACCAATGAAATCCAAGAAGTCGTAAAAAAAGTTTTTGCGGAGCACGTTCCATTGGACGAAGCTTGTGATTTTGCTTTGGGCATAACGCCTTACGACAGGTATAAAGGGCATTCCGACGAACTAATCCAATCCAGAGGGTTTCACGCATCAAAGCCGTTGGATGAAACTTATAGGCCATTGATAGCGGGAGAGAATATTAAGCGCTACTTCATTGACGAGACAGCAAAGGAATACCTCAAATACGGGGATTGGCTTGGTGCAATGCGGGAAGAGCGGTTTTTCACAGAACCCAGAATTATCATTCGGCAAATTGTGTCGGGAAAGCCGCCAAGGATTTATGCAGGCTATACGGAAAAGCCTTTGTATTTTACACAAATCGGATTCGCCTTGCTCGTTAGCGACCAGCGATTTCACATCAAGTACCTGCTGGCCTTGCTCAATTCTTCACTGATAAATTTTGTCCACAAGTTTAAATTCCTCGACATTGAAAAGGAGATTTTCCAGAAAATATTGATTGAAAATGCCAAAAAATTTCCAGTTAAGTTAATTGCTCCAGCCACCCAGGCTCCTTTCATCGCCCAAGCCGACATCCTCCTCCAAAAGCACCGGGAACTGCACGAAGGCACCGATACTTTTTTGCGACTGCTGCAAGCCAATTTCCCGCTTGCTACTGTGCCGAAAAAATTAGAAGAATGGCACCGCCTCAACTGGAAGGAATTCCTCGAAGAAATGGCAAAAGCCAAATCCCCGCTCAAGCCCTCGCAGCAGAAGGAATGGCTGGCGGTGTTCGAGGAGCAGCAAAAAATCGCTGGCCATGCGCTTGCCGCCATCGGGCAAGCCGACCGGGAGCTTGACCGCATGGTGTTTGAGCTTTACGGATTGACGGAAGCAGAGGTGGCGTTGGTGGTGGGCAGTGGCTGAGGGCATCGGGCGGGCGGTGTGTGATGCGGTGGTGGCGGAGTTGCGGGGCGCAACATTTACCAAATCGTAGAAACTTGGTCACATGTATTCTTTGAAATCCTCCAGCGGTTCATCCCAATCCGGTGAGAGGGTAATCATCCCTTTTGCCCCGCCGAAGCCAGGTTTGAATTTTATGGAAGAACTCGGCTTGCCGGTGGCAGCACCTGGAGGTACATCCTGCTGTTTTTCAATGAGTTGCACGGTAAGTTTGGGCGTAGCGGCGGGCTTCTTCTTTTTGCCATTGGTGGTCGTTTCCCCTTTGCCAAACACCTCGACATTCAGCGAGGCAAGAAACTCCACCAACTTTTGCAAGGCGGCCTGATTGTCTGTTCGGATGGTGACTTCAAACATGAGGACTAATTTTCTTCAAAAATACAGTTTTCGAGCCAATCGGGTTCACGGTTTTTCAAAAAAAAACTCTTCGTTCACCGCACCACCACCTTCACCGCCCAGATTTCCCCGTCCGTTTCCCCTTCCAAAAAATACAGCCCGGCGACAACACCGTTCAGGGGAAGTTGGATTGTCTCGCTGCTGAATGTTGAAGCACTCGGCCATTCCTGCACCACCTGGCCGTCGGTGCTGACCAGCCGGAACCGGAGCGGAGACGGGGCCAGCGTTTTTACCGAAATGAAACCTTGAGCCGGATTGGAAAGCAACTCGAAGAGCGGCCCGGATGGCCCGGTTTCCACCACAGGACTGACCTCCGAAATGGTGCCGGTACGATATTCCAGCGCTCCCCCGCTTTGGTACAGCAGGTGAAAAACGCCGTCACCGTAAATCAAGGAGGGGTATTTCTGGCTGCCGGGGGCCTGGGTGAGGTTGGTCGGCAGGGTTGAAAGCCCGGAAGCACCGCCTGTCGAAAAATCGAAAAGCAAGTCCGTTGCATTGGCACCAAATCCCGTTTCTTCCCACACCACGCACAGCGTATCACCAGTTCCGGCAATGGAGGGGAAGGCTTGCAGGCCGCTGGCGTTGGTGGCCGGGAAGCCAAACTGCCAGCCCTTCGACATCGTGCCGCTGTGCAGGGTGGCCCCGTAAATCCGGCCCTGCCCGGTGGCACCGCTCATCCAGACGGCGAGCAGGCTGTCGTTGGCGAGGCGCTGCAGGCGGGGGCCGCTGATGGGGCAGGCGTTCACCATCCAGTCGGTGTTGTCCACGTCGCAGGCGGCATCGAAACTGGCGGCGTGGTCGGTGCTGCGGCTCACCCAGATGTCACGCAGGTTGTTGTTGTTGTTTCGGAAAACCAGCCAGACCGAGTCGCCGGAAACCAGCAGGTCGGAGGGGCAACATTCGCAGACGAATTCGCCTGCCGCCGGTTCGCTGGCCACGACCGGGGGCAGGAAAGTCAGCCCGCCATCCTCCGAGCGGACGGTGATGTAGCGGGCCTGCGTCTCGCTGGCCAACTCCCGGATGACGCTGACGAGGGGGTTGCCGCCCTGGTCAACGGCGAGGGAGGCGAGGGTCGTAAAGTCAGAGGCGGGCGGGTCGAAGACGGTGGTTTCCGGGAGGAAAGTTTGTCCGCCGTCCTCCGAGCGCAGCAGATGGACACCCGCATCGAAGTTTTCAAAAACCACGTAAATCCGGTTGCCGGAAACGGCCAAATCCAGCCCGCCGAAGCCGTAGATGTCGGGCGGGATGCTGCCGGTGCTCAACTGCACGGGCGCTTCAAAGCTGCCGCTGGACATTCGGGAGAAATAGATTTTGGGGCTGGTGCCCGATTTGCCCCAAACCGCCACCGGAACGCCGCCGGGCAACAGCGCCAGCTTCGGGCTGGATGCGCCGAACGACGACGGGGCTACCTCCGTTGGTTCCGACCAGACGATGGTGGTGTAGGGTTGCCCAAACCCGGAAACGAGAATCAGGGCGAAGACAATAGCGGCAGCTAATTTTTTAAGCAATGGAAGGTAGAGTTTCTGGTTCATGTGAAATTGATTTTCGTTAAATCTGGTCATTCCTATTTATACTCAAAACACCCGATGTCCGGTGTCGCCGGGTCTCGTTCCGTGCCAATCAAATCAATCAAAATGCCGGGGATGGTCAGTGCCATTTGCTCCGCCACCGAGAGCGTGTCGAGGCGATAATCGTCCTCGTTGGTGTCGGCGAAAAGCGCCTCCTGCGGGGTGGGCGTGAGGCAGTTCTGGCAGTGGTCGAAGAAGTCGGGGAAGCCGGTCATCGCGTCCGTCAGTTCGTCCACCCGCACGATGCAGTGGTCAAAGGCGTAGTTCATCGTGCCAGGGTCCTGGCCTTGGTTGCCGGTGAAGTCGGTGATGGAAATTTCGTCCCGCTTGGAGCCGAAGACGATGCAGTTGGTGAAATCCGCCCGGAGCTTGTGGATGCGGGGCGGCGCATCGGCGCAGAATGGGTCGGAACAGATGCCGTTGCCCATGCTCAGGGCGGCGGCATCGGTGCCATAGTTGGCGAGGGTGCAGTAGGTGAAATCGTAGTTGCCGCCGTACACCAACTGCACACCGTGGCTGCCGGTGTTGTAAAACAGGCAGTTCTCGGCCTCCACGTCGGCATGGACCGCGAAAAGCCCCGCTCCGGAGGTGTTGTAAATCTGCACGTTTTTCATCGAAAGCTCCGCCGAGGAGTCCACGTACACGCCGAACAGGGCATTTTTGATGGTGGCGTGTTCGATGACATGCCCATCGCTGCCCGCACCGAGGATGATGCCCGTCCACTGGCCGTCGGCATCGGTGAAGTCCTCCTCCAATCGGTCGCCCTCGATGGTGACGGGGTTTTCGGCGGTGCCGAGCACCTGCAATCGGCCATTTTGCAGAAAAAACAACCTGCCGGAATTGTACGTGATGGCCTCGCCGTTCTCGTCCTCGCCCTTCGACACGCCGCCATGCACATGGATGCGGGCACCCGCCGGGATGGTCAGGGTGCAGTCGTCGAAGGCCACGATGCCGTAGATGACGTACGGCTTGGGGTCGTCCCAGATGACTTCGCTGCCGCCGCAGGAGTACAGCACGATGCTGTCCTTCGACCAGCGGTTGGGGATGTAGTTGGCATTCTGCCCCCAGGCTTCGAGCGTGACGGACTGGACGTTGCCGTTCGTTTCAAACAGGATGGAATCGTACACGAAATACGGGCTGGCCGAGAGCGGGTCGTCGGGGTCGATGGTCACTTCGGCGAAGACGTAGATGCTGTCGTGGGGGTAAATCACCACGTCCTCGTGCAGGTCGCCGGGGATGCCGTCCACGTTCAGGTTGAACTTAGACTGCTGATTGCCAGCGAGTTGTATTTTTGAAATTTTGATACTCTCGTTGTGGCGGTTGTACACCCGGAAGTAGCGGGTGGCCGAGCCGAGTTCGGTGAACACGGTGTCGAAGTGCAGGGTATCGACGGAAAATTCGAGTTGGTCGCTGCTTTTGGTGGTGAATTTATCCTCCCGGTTGCAGGCAACCAGCAGCAGGAAGGCGAGCGGTATGGCGGGTAGCAGGTATTTCATTTTTGTTGGTTCGTGACTGGTTGACTGGTGTTTGGGGATGCAAGTTGAACGAAGAAAACCCGATTTTGATTTTCGGTGGGCAAAAATAGGAGAAATCGCAGGTTGGGCTTTGGAAAAGAAAGACAAAGCATGTTTTAAAAATTTGATTTTTTTCATTTTTCAATTACATTGCATCAGGTTTTTCAAAAAAACCTAAATATTTCCCAACCGAAGAACCGCTCTCAATATCTAATTCCCTTCTTTTTACAATCTGCTCTGTTTTTTTTTTCCAAAAATCGCTTCTGCCCGGTAACAGAAACGACCGTGCATGGATAAATTCCTAAACCGACAGGCTGTCATCAACTATCCTTATTTTTTCATAAAACCACTTACAATGAAAGCGAAATTCTCCTCTTTCCTCCTGTTCGCAGCCCTTCTGCTGGCTGCTTCCACCGAACTGTCCGCCCAAATCAGCGGACAAGTCGTAAACCTCTGGCTCAACCGTTACAACAGTGCTACCAATGGCGACAAAGTGACCGTACACAATGGCGAGAACCTCGGCATTATCGAATGGCGGGGCTGGACACCCGGCAACGAGTACCAGTCATCCGCCGGTATCGGCGTGGATGTGACAGGTACCCCGCTTGATGGCTACCTGCCCTCCCGCATGAGATTTTACACAGGTGCCTTCAGCCAGATAGAGCGCATGACTATCCTGGAAAACGGCAATATCGGCATCGGCCTTTCCAACCCTGCCGAACTGGTGGACATCAACGGCAACGTCATCGTGCGGGGCACCCGGCTCTCGCTGGGCCTCGGCAGTGCCTTCGGCGACGGGGGCGAAGCGCTGACCCACTCCAACCAGGACTGCGCAGGGGTGGTGTTGCCCAATGAAGTGCTGACCCTCAACAACGAGGGCGGCTTCCCCGGCGGCGTGTACGTGGAAGGCCCCGGCGGCCTCCATGTTTGTGCAACGCTGGAATCGGAATGTTTGAAGGCCGAAAACAATGTTGTTTCCGAAAATGGAAACGTGGTGGCGCTTGGCGGAAGCGCGCTGGTTGTCCCCTGCAATCCTGGCGATGGCGACTTCATCGCCGAGGGTGCCAATGGCGACTTTATCGCAAGGCACGGTAATTTCAATGCCCAGGAGGGGTCTGTCACGGCCAGGCAAGACATTACCTCTACGTTGGGCAGCGTGGTTGCCAACCAAAACGTATCCGCAGGCCAGAACGTGAGCGCCGGGAACAACGTGTCGGCTGTCAATAGTATCTCTGCCGGAGGTAATGTTTCCGCAGGCGGCAACTTATCGGTGAGCGGAAATGGCACCGTGACCGGCAATGTTCAGATAGGTGTCATTACCGGAAACCCGACAGGGCACAGGCTTGCCGTGGGCGGCAGCATCATTGCCGAGGAAGTGGTTGTGAAACTACAGCCCAGTTGGCCCGACTATGTTTTCGACGAAAACTACCCACTCCCCTCGCCATCGGAATTGGAGCAGTACATCGTTGAGCATAAACACCTGCCCGGCATCCCTTCCGCAACTGAAGTTGCCCAGGAAGGGCTGCAATTAGGGCAAACGCAAGCGGCGATGATGGAGAAAATCGAGGAACTGTACCTGCACGTGATTGAATTGAACAAACAAGTGCAAGCACTGCAAGCGGAAAACGAAGCCATTAAAAAAGGGTTGAGGAATTAGAAAATTGGTAATCAATTGGCCGCAAGGCATTTCACCAAATTCATTCACCAAAATCTAAATCACCAATACGATGAAAAATAAATTAATCGCTTCGTTGGCTTTGTTTTGTTTCCTTTTCAGTGAGGGGTGGGGCCAAAATCCATCAGGAAACACAAAACCGCCAAACGGGCCCTGGAAAGATATTCCGCAAATTTCCCTGCCGAAAACCGGCAGGGATGCGCCGCTTCCTGAAAAATACCGGCTCCTGGAACTGGACGTTGAACAAATGGGCCGGGAGTTGGCTCAAGTTCCTCTCGATTTTTCAAAAGACGCTGACAAGCCTGCCATTGAAATTTCGCTCCCGCTCCCGGACGGTAGCTACGAAAAGTTCCGAATCTACAACGACCCAATCATGCACCCCGACCTGGCGCAGAAATACCCCGAAATACAAACCTTTGCTGGCCAGGGTGTCGATGACCCTGCCATCATGGTCCGGTTGGATTTCACCCCGCATGGGTTCAATGCTCAAATCTTGTCGAGCAAAAGAAATTCCATCTACATCGCGCCGGTTGCCAGCGGCGACAACCGCCACCACATAAGTTATTTCAAAAAAGATTCGAAACGGACGGAAGCTTGGGAATGTAAAACCCAGGGGCTTGGGCATGGATTCGACTTTCCCTCGACGCCTGCTGAAAATCTGGTGGACGGCTGTGGAACCCGCCGAGAATACCGCCTGGCCCTGGCATGTACCTCGGAATATGCAACCTTCCACGGTGGAACCGTTCCGCTGGTGATGGCAGCCATGGTCACTACCATGAACCGGGTAAATGGGGTTTATTCGGGTGAGCTTTCCATCCGAATGAACATCGTTGCCAACAATAACCTGCTTATTTCCCTTGCCGAACCTGACCCTTATACCAATAATGATGGCACCACGATGCTGGGCGAAAACCAGGCAAACTGTGATGCAGTTATTGGCTCGGCAAACTACGACATCGGACACGTCTTCAGCACAGGAGGTGGTGGCATTGCCGGCCCCGGGCCATGCAACAATGCCTCAAAAGCAACAGGAGTCACAGGTTCGGGCAGCCCAATTGGCGATGCGTTCGACATTGATTACGTGGCGCACGAAATGGGACACCAGTTCAGTGCCAACCACACTTTCAACGAAGACAACGTGACCAATTGTGATGCTACAAATGTTTCTCCGGGCCAAGCCTTTGAACCAGGAAGCGGTTCCACCATCATGGCTTATGCAGGCATTTGTAATCCCGTCGATGTGCAATCGAACAGCGACGACTACTTCCACGCAATTAGCCTCCAGGAGATTGCCATTTACGTCACGGTGGGTACGGGAAGTACCTGTGGGACAAACCTGGCTGTAGCCAACAACCAGCCCACCGCCAATGCAGGCGCAGACTTTACGATTCCTGCCAGCACTCCTTTTAAATTGACCGCTACCGCAAGCGACCCGGATGGGAACCCGATTACCTATTGTTGGGAACAAATGGACAACCAGCTAATAAACCACCCGCCTGCTTCCACGGTAACAAACGGCCCGGTTTTTAGGAGCCTTGACCCCTCCACTTCCCCAACCCGGTTTTTTCCGGCACTGCCGACCATTTTGAGCGGTGCCTTATCCTCTACCTGGGAGGTGCTGCCCAGCGTTGCCCGAACTTTGAACTTTAGGGTAACAACAAGGGACAACATACCCGCAGGGGGCTGTACCGAGGAGGACGACATGGTTGTCACGGTCGTTGGTACCGCAGGGCCGTTCAGCGTCAATCCCGTCACAGGGCCAGGCGCTAATTGCCTGCTTGCCGAGGACAACGCCACCATTTCCTGGAATGTGGCCAACACCACCGCCCCTCCCGTCAACACAGCCAACGTGGACATCCTGCTTTCCCTGGATGGAGGAAACAATTTCACGATTTTATTGGCCGACGACACCCCCAACGATGGCTCCCAATCGGTAGCCATCCCGGCCAATGCCATTACCACCCAGGGAAGAATCATGGTCATGGCTTCCAACAACATCTTCTTCGACATCAACGACGCAGACATCCGTATTGACTGCCCCATCAACCGCACTGTGACCGACAACCCCGCCAGCGGAACCTACAAAGTCCGTCAACGGCTGGAAACATCGGGCAATGTGGTCGTCCTTTCGGGTACTTCGGCCCGGTTTTTCGCCGGTGAGGAAATCGCCCTCCTGCCCGGCTTCCGGGCACAGGCAGGCAGCGACTTTTTGGCCCGGATTCAGCCGTGCGACCCCTGCGTGGCCAACAAGCCCCTCGGCCTCCTTGCCCAAATAGAAAACCCGAAGGTCATTTTCTACGAAGTGCCGACAAACCAACGGGCATCCGAATCAGCCCTGACTGAACGAACCGCACCGTCGTTCCAGCTTTTCCCCAACCCTGCCACGAACGAGGTGAACCTTCGTTTCCTGCTGGACCGTCCGATGACAGTCAGCGCGGTGTTGCTCAGTGCACTGGGCAAAAAAGTGGGCCAGATTCAGCCCGAGCAAATCCTGCCGGAAGGCGAGCATCTGTTTTCAATACCTGTTTCGCAATATTCGCCGGGCACCTACTTCGTGACGTACCAATTGGGCGACAAGCGGGTGGTCGAGAAATTGGTGCTCATCGGCAGTTGGTAAGACGGCTTTTTTAGGTCAAAATGGCAGTTGTCAAAGCGGGGAGGTTGGATGGAATTCCAACTTCCCCGCTTATTTTTTTTCAGCCTGTCAACTGGTGCGACGCTTTTCTGAAATGCTTTTCACGCCCTGAAATCGGGTACGGTCTTTGTCTTTTTAGAAAACCCCATCCCGCTACGCCCTCCCCAACCTATCGCAAAAGGCAAACTTTCCGGCAAATACTACGCAGCATTTTATCGA
>JACRAN010000185.1 GCA_016234735.1 Bacteroidota bacterium
AAAGCGCATCCATCATCTTGTAACCGCCCGTTTCAACGGGCGGGACTACAACCCCCCCTCACCCATCTATCTTCTTTGCAGGGCATCATATCTGCGACCAACGTGGATGTGGATGCTTTGCAAAGAGGGTAGATGTGGTTCGTTGTCGTCCGGGATACCCCTCGTTGAAACAAGGGGTTACAAGATGATGGATGCAGCAGGGTTTGCGCCAGGTTGACGGTTGCTGTGCTACCTCCTCTAAACTTTTCCTTCCTTTTCTTTGCAAAATAGACCGAACGGTTTATTTTTGTGCCACGATTCAAATACACCATGACGAAATCAGAAAAAACACGGCAGTTCATCATCGAGAAGTCAGCGGCGCTGTTCAACCAGAAAGGCTACAGCGGCACCTCCATGTCCGACATCATGGAGGTCACGGGGCTGTCGAAGGGGGGCATCTACGGCAATTTCAAACGGGAGGGTTTGGACAAAAACGGCGTGAAGGACGCAATCGCCATCGCTGCTTTCGGCCACGCCGTGCAGCGGGTGTACGATGCCATCAATGAGCGCACGGCGGTCATCGAGCACTCATTGGACAAGCTCAAGGCAGTCGTTTATTTTTATCGGGAACGTATCCTCGACCCGCCAGTGGAAGGAGGTTGCCCGATTCAAAACACGGCCGTCGAGTCCGACGATGCCAACCCCCTGCTGCGGGAAAAAGTGGAACAGGCCATCGGGGAGTGGCAGCGGCGCATCGTCCGCACTCTCGAAAAAGGCATCGAAAAAGGCGAGGTGCGGCCCGATGTGGACAAGGCGGAATTCGCCACGCTGTTCATCGGCAACTTGGAAGGCGGTATCCTGCTGGCACGGGTGCAGCGCAGTATCAAACCCTTCGAGGTGATGTCGAAGCAACTGCTGACAATGATTGAAAATTTGCGGAGCTAAAAAAGACCGAACGGTACTTTTGGGACTTTAGATTTTAGATATTAGACTTTAGAGGGCGTAGAAATCTAATATCTAAAGTCTGAATTCTAAAGTCTCACGGTACTTTTGAGACTTTAGATTTTAGATATTAGACTTTAGAGGGCGTAGAAATCTAATATCTAAAGTCTGAATTCTAAAGTCTCACGGTACTTTTGAGACTTTAGATATTAGACTTTAGAGAGGCATGAAGCCCGATGTCTAAAATCTAAAGTCTAACATCTAAAATCTCACGTCTAACATCTATTTGCCATGACAGCGACGAAGCATTATCGTGAAATCCCGGCTTTCCAATTGGAAACCCTGCCGGAGCGAAAGCCTCACAGGTACCCGTTTTACCTGGTGCTTGTGAAATGGGCCTTCGCCATTCTGGGCAATATTTTCCCGAAAACGGCTGCGAAGCTGGCTTTCCGCATTTTCACCACGCCCAGGTTGCGGGCGGTGCATAAAAAAACGGACGACCTCATCGAGCGTGCCCGGATTTTCGAGATTTTGTATGGGAAAACCATCCTGAAAGGCTACGAATGGGGCAGGGGCGAGCGCACCGTGCTGCTGGTGCATGGTTGGGAATCGAGGGGCACGGCGATGCGCAGCTTCGTGCCGGGGCTGGTGCAGGCGGGGTTCCGGGTGGTGGCGTTCGATGGCCCGGCGCACGGAAATTCAGGCGGCAAGCAGACCAACCTGCCCGATTTTGCAGGGGCGGTGCGGGCGGTGCTCAACCAGGTTGGCCCGGTGCAGGCCATCATCACGCACTCGTTCGGCGGTTCGACCACCGTGTTTGCCCTGGCGCATTTGGACAATACAATCGAAGTGGGAAAGCTGGTGCTCATCGCCGTGCCGGCCAGTACCCGCAAGGTAGTGAACGACTTCACCCGCTTCCTCGGCCTGCCATCCCGTGCGGTGGCAGAACTGAAAAAAATCTTCCACAAAAAAGTCGGCGGCCTGTCGTTTGAAGAAACCGATCTGCTGCAATCGCTCGGCAAAGCGAGGGTGGGCGAGGTCTTGGTGGTACACGACAAATTCGACCCGTCGGTGCCCTTCGACTCGGCGGAGGCGATTTTTGAAAAATACGACCACGCCAGCCTGCTCGTTACGCAGGGTCATGGGCATTATTTTTTGATGAAACACCGGGAGGTCATCAACGGCGTGATAAAATTTGTGAACGGCGAGGAAGAAGCGCTTTTTTCGTAAAATTGCGCCGCGGTTGGCGTTTTGGTGAATTAGCATTTTGGCGTATTGGTTTTTGAATTTATAAACATTCCAACCTAAAACGCCAACATGCCAACCGCCCAACACGTCAAAACATAAACTAATCACTCAGTCGCATGGAATTCGTGATGCCCAATTTTGCAAGTTTCGATACCTGGATGAGCTTGCTGACGCTGACTTTCCTCGAAATTGTGCTTGGTATCGACAACATCATTTTCATCTCCATTGCCGCCAACAAACTGCCCCGTGAAAAGCAAAGAAAAGCTGCCAACATCGGCCTCCTGCTGGCTATGGTGCTGCGGATTCTGCTGCTGTTCGGTATCTCGGTGCTGGTGGCCATGAGCAAGCCCTGGATTGAATTCCACAGCAGTTTTCTCCACGGCGGCCTCTCCGGTCAGAGTATCATCCTCATCCTCGGTGGGCTGTTTTTGCTCTACAAAAGCACCTCCGAAATCCACCACAAATTAGAGGGCGAACCAGCCCGCAAGGGCGGTAAAAAAAGCAGTGGCTTCGCTTCCATGCAGAGCGTCATCATCCAAATCACGGTCATCAACATCGTCTTCTCGTTCGACTCCATCCTGACGGCGGTGGGCATGACCAACGGCGTGTTCGGGGCGCTGGTGATTATGATTATTGCCGTGATACTTTCCGTGCTAATTATGATGCTTTTCGCCGTGCCGGTGGGCCGTTTTGTGAACGAGCACCCGACCATCCAGATGCTCGGCCTGGCCTTCCTGATAATGATTGGCTTCATGCTGATTGCCGAAGGGGCGCACCTCGGCCACCTCGTCATTGCCGGGGGGGAAGTGGGCACCGTGCCGAAAGGCTACCTCTATTTTGCCATTGCTTTTTCGCTGCTCGTGGAGTTTTTGAACATGCGCTTGCGCAAAAAACAGCCACCCATCCAGCTTCATGGCGCACAGGAACAAGCCAAAGCCGACGGCCTGATGGACGAGGGCGACAAAATGTTTGAAGGTGAAATTATGTAGCAGGCACAATTTGATAGCCTTATTTGGGGCAAATCTTCTAACTTTGGATGAAAATATTGCCATGCAATCATTAACAGGACAATTAAGCCCGCTCCAGTTGGAACTGCTCAAAGTATATTCCTTTCAGCCAACGGAGGAAGACCTGTTGGCCATCAAAAAACTACTCGCCGGGTATTTTGCAAAAAAATTGGTGCAGCGAGTTGATGAGGCAGTACAACAACAGGAAATTACTTCCGAAAAACTCAAATCCTGGCTGAATGAAAAGGCATAAGGTAGTGCTCGATACCAATGTGTTTTTGGTTTCTTTGCCCTCGCAGCATGAGTACCATTGGATATTCCAGGCCATCTTATCTGACCAAATTGAAGTCTGTGTTTCAACAGAAATCCTGCTCGAATACCAGGAAATTGTATCCTCCCGATACGGTTTACAAAAAACGGATGCTACCCTTGATTTCCTTGTCCTCTTGCCAAACGTGAACCTTGTTACGCCATTTTTCAAGTACCCTGTTATTTTCACGGACCCAAGCGACAACAAGTTCGTTGAGTGCGCCCTCATGGGCGGGGCTGATTTCATCGTCTCCAATGACCGTCATTTCCAACAACTGAACAATTTGGATTTCCCGCCAGTGAAAGTGCTTACCTATGAGGAGTTCAAAGTGTTTTGGGCTAAAGAATAATCTTGTTTTATGAAAAAAAACTTCCCGCTCCTACTTTGCATTGCCATGCTCGTTGCCTCGTGCAACCAGGATGCCCCCATCACCTCCTACCGCACCATCGAAGGAAAAACGATGGGCACCTACTACAAAGTGACCTACCGGGACAGCCTGGGCCGGGACTTTTTCAAGCCGGTCGATTCGCTGCTGATAGCCATCAACAACGAGATTTCGACCTACCTGCCCAAGTCCACGATTTCACTGTTCAACCAGTCGGACAGCATTTTCAGGCTGGGGATGCAGTTCACGCAGTACGTCGAATGCGTGGCCGACCCCTCGAAATGCGGAAGGGTAAAAAACGTCCATTTTTTCAAAAACTATCTGGCTGCCAAAGTGGCCAACCAGCGCACCCGTCAGGCATTCGACCCCACCGTGATGCCGCTGGTGAACTACTGGGGCTTCGGCTACACGCCCCACAAGCCGGTGGAAAAAACCGACAGCCTGAAGGTAGATTCCCTGCTGCAATACGTTGGTTTTCAGAAGGTTGAAGTGGTGGACAGCGGCAGGATTGCCTACCTGAGAAAATCGTCGCCCGGCGTTCAACTCGACTTCGGCGGCACGGGCCAGGGCTACGGCATCGACGAAATCGCCGTTTTCCTCGAACTGCACGGCATCAAAAATTACCTCGTGGACATCGGCGGCGAGAGCCGTGCCCGAGGCAAGAACCCACAGGGCGAGTGGTGGACCATCGGCATCAACACGCCGAAACCGGATGCCGAACTGACGGATTTCACGAGGGTGGTCCGGCTCGAAAACAGGTCGGTGTCCACCTCCGGCAGCTACCGTAATTTTTACGAAGTCAACGGCAAAAAATACAGCCACTTCATCGACCCCCGCACGGGTTTCCCGAAGCAAAGCAACCTGCTCAGTGCCTCGGTTTTTGGCACGGATTGCCTCACCCCCGATGCCCTCGCCACTGGCTTCATGGTGCTTGGGCTTGACGAAGCCTACGACCTTGCCACCCAGTTGGAGGGGGTCGAGGCGCTCTTCATTTACAGCGACGAGCAGGGGAATTTACAGGTGAAATACACGCCCGGCGTGGAGAAAATGCTGGTCGAGTGATTTCGGATTTCGGATGTGGGATTTCGGAAACAACTGCTTCCTTCAAAATTGGAACCCCCTCAAGTTTCCCCGCTCGTTTCCGAAATCCGAAATCCGAAATCCGAAATCGCCCGGCAGCCCACCAGAATGAGGCGGTCGGAGGTGGTTTCGTCAAATTTTTCCAACTGGTAGCTGCCGAAGGTGCGGGCGATTTTCAAACCGGCCTTGCCAAAAAGCACCTGGAAATCGTTGAGGGTAAACGCCCTGACCCGTTCCGTGAAGCTGAAATGTTTCCCTTCGTCTCCAAACTGGATGTTTTTCAAAATGTAGCCCGCCTCGTCCACCCGGCGCTGGATGTGGAACACCACCTCGTCCACCTGTTTGATTTCGTTCATCCGCAGGCCGCTGATGACTTTTTTTGAGTTGAAGAAATCGAGGACAAACTTGCCCTCCGGGCGCAGTCCCCTGGCGATGTTCACGACCGTTTTCAGGTGGTCTTTTTCCTTTTCAAAATAGCCGAAGCTGGTAAAAAAGTTGAAAATGTAGTCGAAATAGTTGATGCGGAACGGCAGGCGCATGTCGTGCTGGAAGAACGTAAGGTGCTCGTTTTCAAACTGTTGTGCAAACAGGATACTTTCCTTTGCAATGTCGAGGCCAGTCACGTCGAAGCCTTTTTCGGCGAGGTAGCGGGAGTATCGGCCTTTGCCGCAGGCGAGGTCGAGCACGAATGCGCCGTCCGGGGGTTTGAGTTCGGCCAGCAGCCGGTCGATGAATTTTTTGGCCTCGGTTTCGTCCCTGTTTTTATACAGCAGGTGGTAGTACGGCGAGTTGAACCAGTCCTGAAACCACTCCGTGTGGGCGGGTGGCGTTGGTAGTTTTTGTTTTGTCATAGATGCTGGCATGGCGGGCAAAGATAGGCAGTGGTGAAAAAGAATTTTTACTTTTGCAGAACCTCCCCAATCTCAAGTAGTTGTTTGAAATTGTTCGAGTTTGTTCGAGCTTGCTTGAAGTTGTTTAAACCGCCGTGAGTCAATGCGGTATGACAAACTCAAACCATTTTGAACCGTCGAACCATTTCAAACGATTTAATCAAGCCTGACGAAGTAACAAAAACGAACAAATTATGCGGATCTACCTCGACAACGCAGCCACGACGCCCCTTCGGGAAGAAGTCATCGAAACCATGACTTCGGTCATGCGCCAGCAGTACGGAAACCCTTCCAGCATCCATGCCGACGGGCGGGCCATGCGTGCCATCGTGGAAGAAGCCAGGAAAAAAACAGCCCGGCTCATCGGCGCTTCCATCGGCGAAATCTTCTTCACCTCCGGCGGTACCGAAAGCAACAACATGGCCATCAAATGCGCCGTGCGTGACCTCGGTGTGCAGCGGATTATCAGTTCGCCGTTGGAGCACCACTGCGTGTTGCACTCGCTGGAAGCCGTTGAACATCAGGGAGTTGTGATTGAACTGCTGCGAGTGGACGAGCGCGGCAGGATTGATTACGAGCAACTGGAGGAACTGTTGCAAAATGGCCTGGGAACGAAAACGCTCGTGAGCCTGATGTACGCCAACAACGAATTCGGGACGCTGAACGACCTGGAGCGCATCTCAAAACTCTGCGAAAACTACGGGGCACTTTTTCACTCCGACACCGTGCAGACGATGGGCCACTTCCCCATCAATGTTTCAAAATTGAAAATCCACTTCCTCAGTTGTGGTGCCCATAAATTTCACGGGCCGAAGGGTGCCGGGTTCATCTACATCAACAACGAGGCACAGTTGAAGCCGTTCATCGACGGGGGCGGGCAGGAGCGCAACATGCGTGGCGGCACCGAGAACGTGTACGGCATCGCCGGGCTGGCCAGGGCGCTCGAACTGGCCTACGGGCAGATGGAAGAGTACCGCCAACACATTGAAGATTTGCGCAGCTATTTCATGGAGCAATTGCTGGAAAATGTCGAGGATATCCGCTTCAACGGGGATTACGACGGCCATTACCTCTACACGGTTTTGAGCGTTTCTTTTCCGGCTTCGCCGAAATCCGAACTGCTGCTGCTCCACCTCGACATTGCAGGCATCAGCGCCTCCGGGGGCAGTGCTTGCAGCAGCGGTGCGGAGGCGGGTTCCCACGTGCTGAAGGCCATCAACGCCGACCCGGCCCGGAAATCCATCCGGTTTTCATTTTCACACCTCAACACGAAAGACGAAATCGATGTGGTGGTGGAGAAGCTGAAAGCGGTGGTGGGAGTGCGGAAAATGGAAGCCGTAGCCTGATGCCCTCCTGGCTTGATTGGAAAACGGATGGAACGGATTTGAACGGATTCTTTGTTTTGACACAAATTTTCACTGATTACACAAATAGTTGACCTGCAATTTTTTATGAAAAAATTGCATCAGTGAAATTTGTGGAAATCAGCGTCTGAGTAAAAAAAAATCCGTTCAAATCCGTTCAATCCGTTTCATCCGTGTTCCAATCAAGCCACGATGGCAAGTCAAGCCCGCTGTCAAAATACTGAAAATAAAATTATCAGCCTTATGCCAAGCACTAAAATCGCCGGTATCGGTTTCTACGTTCCTGAAAAAGTGGTGACCAATTTTGACCTCATGCGGCACATGGACACCACCGACGAGTGGATTCAGGAACGAAGCGGGATCGTGGAGCGCCGGTACGTGGAACGCCACGAAGAAACCACTGCTTCCATTGGCGCCAAGGCTGCCAGAATCGCCATCGAACGGGCCGGAATTACGAAGGAAGAAGTCGATTTTATCGTTTTCGCTACGCTCAGCCCCGATTATTTTTTCCCCGGTTGTGGCGTGTTGATGCAACGGGAACTCGGCATCACCCACACGGAAATCGGGGCGCTCGACATCCGCAACCAGTGCTCCGGCTTCGTGTACGGCCTCACGGTGGCCGACCAGTTTGTGCGCTCCGGCATGTACAAAAACGTGCTGCTCGTGGGGGCGGAAGTCCACTCCATGGGGCTTGATTTTACCACCCGTGGCCGCAACGTGTCGGTGCTGTTCGGCGACGGTGCCGGGGCGGTCGTGCTGCAACCTACCGACGAACCGGGCCAGGGCATTTTGACCTCGAAACTGCACTCCGACGGCACCCACGCCGAGCAGTTGGCCTTGATTTGTCCAGGTGCCCACGGGGGGTATCACGCCAAAAAAATGGGCATGGACGTTGACTTCGGCTTTGATGAAAATCTTGAATTTGGCGAACTATTCGTCACCCAGAAAATGCTCGACGATGCCATGACCTACCCCGTGATGGACGGCCAATTGGTGTTCAAAACAGCGGTGACCAAGTTCCCGGAAGTCATCAGGGAAGTGCTCGACGACCAGGGCCTCTCGGTTGCCGACATCGACCTGTTCATACCGCACCAGGCCAACCTCCGCATCAGCCAGTTCGTGCAGCGCAAGCTGGGCCTGCCCGATGGCAAAGTCTGGAACAACATCCAACGCTACGGCAACACCACGGCGGCCACCATCCCGATTGCGCTTTGCGAAGCCTGGGAGGCCGGCAAGGTGAAAAAAGGCGACCTCGTGTGCATTGCGGCGTTCGGAAGCGGGTTCACCTGGGCAGCGTCGCTCATCCGGTGGTAGGAAAAAAGGCACATCGGAAGATGTCAGGTAAGTTGGGAAGTTTCTTCCGATGCGCTCCAACATGAGAATAAAACTAATGCAAAAAAAGGCTTACCAGGGTGTCAAGAAGTGAGAAGTGAGACGGTGAGAAAGTGAGATTTTATCCCAATAACTATCGAGATTTGATTTCAGCATTTTTAATTCAAAACACTCTCTCAAAACAACTCACGCCTCAATTTCAATTGAAAGCAGACGGGTGGCTGTCGATTCCTCCTCCATCCATTTCACCCATCCTGTTTCACAGGTTTTCAAGTAGGTACGAGTTCCAATCGAGTATTTTGCATTTGGGTGCAGTTGGCTCCACGTACAACGTCGCAAAGACCAGCCAACCGTCCAGGCAGCACTCCACGCAATTGAAAACCGGCTGGCACAGTTCGTTGGCCTGCGCTTGTAAAATGGCATTTTGTTCCTGTATCAGGAGGCTGCACACGGGCATGGAGCAATCGGGATCCACGGTGCCGCTGCTGTACCTGAACGACAAAACGGCGTTGGAATCTAATTGCTCCTGCAAGGTTTTTTCCATTTCAATCTGTGCCTGCGGCGTTGGTAAAATTTCGTCCAACGGCTTTTTGCAGGCAGCAAATGCTATCACGAAAGCGAGCAAAAAAATGAGATAAGTTTTCATTTGGTTATCAGGTTTAATGAATGAAAAATTGAGAAGTTAATTTATTCAATCCATTGATTTGCAACGGCTTGTATCACAATGTCACCCCGTTTGTTTTTTCATTTCTATGAAAAAGATACGTGCAGCCGACGGTGAAAATGGAGATTCCAAAACCCACTTCGCCGTTGAGCGTCCACTTGGGCGACACGACGTAGCGCAGGCCTGTGAAGCCGTAAAACGAGGGCGAGATGGTCTGTTCGTGAATGCCCATGTGAATTTCGATTTCCTTCATGTCGGCCTGCTCGAAGTCGGTTTTCCCATCCAGATGGGAGAAATTCACGCCCACGGAAAAGCCGCCGTAAAAATCCCAGTTCTCTTTCCGGGTGATGTGGATGCCAGGCCGAAGCCCCACGGTGTAGTGCCTGTTCGTCCATTGGGCAACAATGCCATCCGGCGTTGTGATGGGCCGGGATTCCGAGACGGAGTGCCCGGCTGCTGCGCCGAGGCTGAATTTTTCACTGAAACGATAGTCCACTCCGAGGCTCACGGGCGGCAACAGCACGGTGGCTTTGTCCATCAGGTAGGTAGGTATGACACCCGCACCGACACTGGCATCCCACTGGCCTTTTTCAAAAAGCCGGGTAGGCGGGCAGTACATGCAGTACTTCCTTGATATTTTTTTGTGCTTCCCTTTTTGAGCTTTTTTCGCTTTTCTTTTGGCCTTTTTTCCAGGGCCGCCAGGATCGGTAGCGGACAAGGTACTGCCCGCCCTGCCGAACGTTTCAGCAGGAATGGCGTTCGCCATCGTGGTGTAAAAACTGGTAGCGGTAAACAAAACCACCAGTGCCGATGAAATGAATTTTGCTTTCATTTGGAATTGATTTTAAGGTTATTACAGAGTTTTTTTTGATAAAAAACAGGTTTCAATTCAAGCCATCCACCACCGAGGGAGGAAGCTGAATGGTGCGGGAAATGGACATCCTATCCGATTTTCGGGTAACTTTCACCTCCACCGTCCGTCCGGTTACGCAGTGGATTTGGTTGCCGTAGCCCAGGTCGGTGCCATCCATCTGCCAGAAAATTTTATAGGCCTCGATGTTGACCATGCGGACGTAGATGGTGTAGCCGGTGCGGGTACAGGCTATTATTCCGATATGGAAAGTGAAAGGTGTTGTCGTCCTGAGTTCCGTTGAAATGGCCGTGTTGCTCGACACTTCCAACTCGGTTGCCGGAACTTGCACTTCCGGTAGGTCAGGGGTGGCGGATTCGATTTCGGTAAAAGTGTCTTCGCAAGAGACGACCGACAAGGCGAAGGCGAGCAGGAGAATGCCCGTCCGAAGATTTGAAACTGTTTTCATGATGGTGTTTTTTTAAGTTAAAATGATGGCACTGCCCGCCCCGGCCACAGGTGCAGGGAACAGGGTTTGTAGTCAGTGTTAAAATGTTCAGTCGAGGTTCGAGTGGGTCGGCGCAGTGGCATTTTTGCGCACGACCTGGATGGTGTGCGGCGATTTCATGACGTAATGGAGCTGCCACGAAATTTCATTTCCGTTGATGAGAAGGCCTCGCTCCAGGCCCGGCATTTTCAACAAAAAATTGCTTCCGTCCATGGTGGTTTCCGGCCTGAAAAGGCCAAGCGGCACGAGGGCTTTCACCTGTTCACGGCGAAGGCCGTTGTTTTCAACGCGGATGGTCAGTTCGATGTGTTCCTGGTTCCAGTAGGTAAGGTCGAGTATTCCGGCGGGTTCAAAAACAAGTTGGGTCGCTGCTTTCGGGTTCAGGGTAGTCACTAACGTCAGAATCGGGTCGGTCTGTGGGTGCAAAACCGAACAGACTGACAGTAGGGTAACAAGTGCGGTAAAACGGGTTGATGTTTTCATTGGTCACGGATTTTACGGGTAAAAAATCGGTTTGTTCATTTGACGGGATAAATCTACTTTCAATCGCCAGTGGGTGTGTAGGACAAATTAACCAATTTTATTTGAAGCATGTATTTGATTGAAAATCAATTATTTAAGTTCAAGATTGGTTGATTTTTCCTACGACTTGCCAGGTTTTGTGTGAAAAAAATCCTACGTGCTTTTACTTTTCTTTCACGGGTGCCGGACAAATAAACCACGTCAGGACAATCCTTCCAGACACAGATCGGCGTGTTGAAAAATTTCAACATTTTTCCCTGAATTCCGAGGGGGTCATGCCCGTTTCCTTCGTGAAAATCCTCGAAAAATAGGATGGGTCGCTGTAGCCGCTCTGGAAAGCCACTTCGGAGATATGGATGCCGTGGTCATGTAGAAGCTCCTTCGCCCGATACAACCTGACCTCCCTGATAAGCTGGTTCGGGTTTTTTCCGCTCAACAAAGTTACTTTCCGGTGAAGTTGTGTGTAGCTCATGCCCACTTTCCGGCACAGCTTTTCAACATTAAAATCGGTGCTGTCTGCGTGCAGGTGGATTTGCTCCATGACTTTTCGGACTAAACCCGACCCGTTTTGCAGTTCGGGAGCGGCAGGTTGATGGCCGTTTGAGCCATGCAAAGCCCCTGAACCATTCGCTGGATACCGAAAAACAGTCTCGTTGGGCACGTAGGGCGTATTGCGGTGGTTCAATATGCCGTTTTTCGACAAAGACATTTTCATACGGGAGATATACAGGTGGCAAGCTATCCACCCAAATCCGAAGACACCTGCCAGCAAGAACCATTGCAGGTACCCCCAAGTGGGAGCGGATGCGGCAACAACGGGCAACTGGTCATTTTGACCTGGCCGGACAAGTTCAACATCGAAATCGGAAAGCAAAATGAAAAGCAGGAAGGCAAGAAAACCAACTTTTTTCAAAGCAGGTTTTGCCGGGAAAACTTTCCCGGATTTGGGCAGTGTGGGCGGGGGCAATTTAAGCATGACGAGGTTTTTTGGAGGAGTACCATCGGTAAGGCATCCCCGGTTAAAATGCTTCCACCGAATTTCAGTTCCAAAATTCAGATGGAGGTGCAATGAATTAAAATTCTAACCCCGAACATCCAATTTTTCAATCCTAAAGAACCAATCATCGGAACGCCTTGCGGGTAAGGCAAGTGCATTTGAAAAAAATCAAAGGCTTCGTCCCAACATTGAGTCCAGTAGTGTTTTTTGCCTGGGCGCGTTTCACGCAGGTTTTCTTAAAATATGTCTGAACTGGCAATTTGGTAAACGCCAGTTTATTCACAGACACAAAAATACAAGTTTACAGTATTGTTGGTTTGGATTTTTCTCCCAAATTTCAGGATTTTTTTAGCGAAAACGAGCGGAATAGGATGGCTCAAGGAGATGAATAAATTTTTTCATTGGAATTGTATTTTTTTTTGGTTTTGTGAAGAACGCTTTTCACCACTCTTCACGAAAGCTTGGTGGCAAATGTTGGGTATGGATGAGGAATTATCTTTAATTTTGGGTAAAATTTGAACAATGGCAGTAGAAATTCCACAAGATATTATTGAGCAGTCCGGGAGGACGGAGGCCGAGGTGAAGCTGGAGCTATCCATCTTTTTTTATGTTGAGTTTAAAATGTCGTCGGGCCGTTGCGCCCGTTTTGCGGGCATACCGAGGGTTTTGTTTTTGGATGAACTTGGCCACCGTGGAATACCTGTAAATTATGATGAGAAAGCACTGAAACAAGACCTTGAAACCATTGATAAAATATTGCCGTGACAGTCATTTGCGATACTTCCGCTTTGAACGCATTGCTCGGGATCGACCAACTCCGGATTCTTGGGAACCTGTACGGACAAATAATCATGCCGCCGAAAGTTTACGAAGAATTACTTCCGCTTGCCGAAATGGGGATAGACATTGCAGAACTGGATTCCTTGACATGGCTCAATGTTCGACACCTCACAAATTTTGACCTTTTCAATCAACTCATGGCTGACCTCGACGAAGGAGCAGCTCAGGCTATTTCCTTGGCAGTTGAGTTGAAAGCAGATTGGCTGATTATCGACGAACTGGATGGGAAGAGAAAAAGCCCGGCAGCTTTCCGTGCCTGTTATCGGGATTGGCGGCGTTTTGGTGCTGGCAAAAAAGAAAGGAATCCTCGACAGCGTAAAAACCCTGCTGGACAGATTGCGGGTGGGGGCTAACTTTCGTTTGGGCGATAAAATCTACCAACAATTGTTGCTGGGGGCTGGCGAATGAGGGTTTCATTGCTTTGCTGAACCGGCTAACTCAAAACTCACTAACTCGAAACTCGATAACTAAAAATGCAGCCACTCGCCGACCGCCTCCGCCCCACCTCCCTCGACGATTACGTTGGGCAGGCGCACCTCGTGGGCAAAGGCTCCATCCTGCGCCAGGCCATCGAAAGTGGCAAATTGCCGTCCATGATTTTGTGGGGGCCGCCGGGCGTGGGCAAAACTACGCTGGCCAGCATCATTTCCCACCAACTGAAACGGCCGTTTTACACCCTGAGTGCTGTCAATTCCGGCGTGAAGGACGTGCGGGAGGCCATCGAGAAGGCGCAGGGGCAAAAGTTTTTCAGTGCGGCCAATCCCATTTTGTTCATCGATGAAATCCACCGCTTCAGCAAATCGCAGCAGGACTCGCTGTTGGGTGCGGTGGAGAAGGGCATCGTAACGCTCATCGGTGCCACCACGGAGAACCCCAGCTTCGAGGTGATTTCCGCACTGCTCTCCCGCTGCCAGGTGTACGTTTTGAAACCCCTCGAAAAAGAAGAACTCGCCCACATCGTCAATGTGGCGTTGGAAAAGGACGAGTACCTCCGGGAAAAAAATATCGAAGTAGCCGAGTTCGGGGCGCTGCTGCTGTTTTCCGGCGGCGATGCCCGCAAGCTGCTCAACGTGCTGGAATTAGTGACGAACCTCGCCACTGCGGGCGAAAAAATTACCATCACCAACGAACTGGTGGAAAATGCCATCCAGACCAACCTCGCCATGTACGACAAGTCGGGCGAGATGCACTACGACATTGCCAGCGCCTTCATCAAGTCGATGCGGGGCAGCGACCCCAACGCCGCCGTGTATTGGCTGGCCCGCATGATTGAGGGCGGCGAGGACATCGAGTTCATCGCCCGCCGCATGATCATCCTCGCTGCGGAGGACATCGGCCTCGCCAACCCGAACGCCCTGCTGATGGCCACCACCTGCTGGGATGCCTGCCGGGCGGTGGGTTTACCGGAGGCGAGGATAATTCTCTCGCAGTGCGTCATCTACTTAGCCACCTCGCCGAAAAGCAACTCGGCCTGCATGGCCATCGGGCAGGCGCAGCAACTCGTGCGGGAGACGGGCACCCTCTCCGTGCCGCTCCACATCCGCAATGCGCCCACCAAATTGATGAAGGATTTGAACTACGGCAAGGACTACCGCTACGCCCACGATTTTGACAAAAACTTCGTGGCGCAGGAGTTTTTGCCAGAGGAAGTAAAATCAAAAAAACTGTTCGAGCCGGGCAACAACGCCGCCGAGGAGCGCCTGCGGCAATGGCTGAAAGAACGCTGGAAAGAAAAGTACGGATATTGACGTGCAATTGGCACAAAGATTGCCAAACCAAAAAAGTCCGTCCCCCCTTTGGGATTCCCCTCAGTTGAATTCCCCCTTTGTTTCAACATTTTTATGACAGCTCAATGGCTGTGAAGTGCCAACGTAAACAACTTTTGCGATGAAATACCCTATGGCTTCCGCAACTCCGCTGCTGCTTCTACCTGCCGAGCTTCTTTCCCTTTCTTTAAAAAGAACTGTACCGTTTACCATGACATGGCCG
>JACRAN010000015.1 GCA_016234735.1 Bacteroidota bacterium
GCAGAAGTACCTCCACTTCCTGGTGTTCGAGGAGCGGGACGAGCCGGTACACAGCAGCCCGGCCAGCCAGCTTTACTTGGAGGATATTTTGAAAATGGTGGACGCACTGCCCCCTGCGAGTGCCGAGGTGTTCCGCTTGTACGCCATCGAGGGCTACTCCCACGCTGAAATCGGGGAGCGGCTCGGCATCAGCGACGGCACCTCCAAGTGGCACTTGGCAACGGCCCGGCAGAAGCTCAAGCAGATGATTTATCAACAGGAAATGAAGAATTATGCAGGATAATCGCCTACAAATCGACAAAAAATTCACCGACCGTGCCTGGGGTGAAATGAGCAAAATGCTCGACGGTGAGATGCCGTCGGCACCGAAGCGGCGGAGGTATCCGGTTTGGTGGTGGCTGCCTGCTTTGCTGGTGGCGGCCTTGCTGGCCGGTGGGGCAGCGTATTGGTTTTTCAGCAAGCAGCCTGCCGCAAAACTTCGCCCGGACATGCCGGTGGCCGGGGCATTGCCAAGTGTTCGCACTGCGCCCGGAAACACCGCCGATTTCCAGGAAACGGCAGGTGGTGCGCAGCAGCCAACCGTCGGGCCAGGCTCGGCAACCGCTTCGTCCAACCAACCGTCTTCGAGCCAGTCGGGCAACTTTTTTTCATCAAAAAATCAGGTGAAAAACGCCCCGTCGGCCCTGAAAAACCAACCGCCCGGCCAATCGTCCCCGGCATTTTCAGAGCAATCCAAAGTGGAAGGAAAAATCACTGTTCCGCTCGAAACCCTCCCTCCGGTTGAGGGGCGAGAGGCGACCGCAGTTCCCGGCAAGCTCACTTCAGCCGAATTTTCCCTGCTTGTTTTTGCTGAAAAAACGCAGCCCGAAGTAGCGTCCAAACTGCCGAAACCCGCCAGTGTCAGGTGGTCGTTTGAAGGCAGCGGACTGTCTGCGCTCACCTCGCCCGCCACTGGCTTTTCCGGGGAGATGATTGCTTCTAAGTCGCTGAAAAACAGCAGGTTGTCCATCGAATCGGGGGTGGGGTACACCTTCGTGCAGCAGCCGCTTTCGGTGCTGATTGAGAACAATGCTGTCGTTGGGCCGACTACTGAAATCAACGAAAACAGCCTCATCGAGTACACGACAAAATCGCCCGGAGCGCCCGGTTTTGATGCTCAAAGTAATTCCCCCAGCCAGACCTGGATTTCGCAGGGGCTGAACCTCCACTACGCCTCGGTGCCCGTGCAGGCAGCCTACTGGATTGGCAGCAGGTTCACGGTTCATTCGGGCATCCGGGCGGGGCTGCTGCTCGATTCCCGCTCCGATTACACGGACAGCGGAATTCTGAAGTCATTTTCAAACAGCGAGCAGGCAGCAGATGACAACAATCCCCGGACCCCGTTCAAGGTTTCAACGCTTGATTTCGCCGCAGTTTCCGGTTTCCGGTACATGGTTTCGCAGCGCCTCAGCCTCGGCGTGCAGTACCAGTTTGGCCTGACCGACGTGCTTCCTGAAAACAAAAACGGCGACTTCAATCGGCTGTTTCATTTTTCTCTCCGCTACAATTTGACGGGTGTGCAGTAACTTGCGGTCGGTGAATGGTTGAGGGTTAGACAACAACCAACCAATTCACCATCAACCATTTGCAAAATGCTGCCCTGTCAAAAACATCTTTTCAGCATCCCGGACGAGGTGTCCTACCTCAACTGTTCGTACATGTCCCCGACGGCGGAGCCGGTGGAACTGGCTGGTTATCAGGCCATCGCAAGGAAAACGATGCCCTACGAAATCCTGCCTGCCGATTTTTTCGGGCCGGTGGCCAACCTGAAACAGCTCTTCGCCCAACTCGTCAACGTGGCCGACCCGGAGCGCATCGCCGTCGTCCCGTCCGTGTCGTATGGCATCGCCAGTGCGGTGAAAAACGTGAAAATCCGGCCCGGCCAGAACATCGTGACAGTGGATGAAATTTTCCCCAGCAACTACTACGCCTGGCAGCGGCTGGCCGCCGAAAACGTTGCCCACTTGCACATCGTCAAGCGACCGGAAACTACCGTGAACCGGGGCAAAACATGGAATGAAAAATTGCTCGAATCCATTGACAGCCAGACAGTTGCGGTGGCGTTACCTCACGTCCACTGGGCCGACGGCACCCGGTTCGATTTGGTCGCTGTTCGGCAGCGTACTCGTGAGGTGGGTGCCCTGCTCGTCGTTGATGGTACGCAGTCGGTGGGTGCGCTGCCCTTCGATGTGCGGGAAATCCAGCCGGATGCCCTGATTTGCGCCGCCTACAAGTGGCTGCTGGGGCCGTACGGCATGGGCATGGCCTACTTTGGGGAGCGTTTCGATGGCGGGACACCCATCGAGGAGAACTGGATCAACCGGCTGAACAGTGAAAATTTTGAAGGATTGGTACGGTATCAGGATGCTTACAAACCTGCTGCGAACCGCTACTGCATGGGCGAAAACAGCCAGTTCATTGGTGTGCCGATGCTGACGGCTGCCCTCGAAATGATACTGGGTTGGGGCGTTGAAAATATCCAGGGGTACTGCCACCAACTTACCCAACCTTATCTCGCCCGGTTGTCGGCGTTGGGTTGCGAAGTGGAAGATGCCGGGTACCGGGGGAGCCATCTGGTGGGTGTTCGCTTGCCGAAGGGTATCAACATGGCGTTGCTGAAAAAAGAGACCCTGGCCCGTCAGGTTTTCGTCTCCTACCGGGGCGGTGCCATGCGGATTTCGCCGCATCTCTACAACGATTCTACGGATTTTGAGCGGCTGTTGGGAGTGTTTGAGTCGGTGATAAAATAAACGTTCCAATCTTCCAACTACTTCCTCCGCTTCAGCCCCGGTTGGCAATTTTGAAAAAAAAAGCCGCCCTGCGACGGCAGGACAGCTCCAAGAAGGAATTTTATCATCGTGCGAGGGAGTGTCTATCAGGTTTTGGGGACGGAAAATGGTTATTTTGAAACAACTACCTGCGTGGAATGAACCACCCTGCCATTGGCATGGACCACCAGCATGAAAATGCCGGAATTCAAGGCGCTGAGGTTCAAGTCCAGGTGCCTCGAATCTTCCGGGCAGGCGGCTGACTGCACCAACTGGCCGAAGTAGTTGTAGAGGGAAATTTGGCGGTTGGTTCCTGTTGCCTCCGGCAAGTCAACGTGCAACTCGTCCCTGGCCGGATTTGGGCTGACGCTGTAACCTTTGGATCTGGCAAATTCTTCATCGTCCCCTTCCTCCGAAGACCTCAGCAGGGCGCAGTTGAAGATTTCGCAGGTGCCGTTTTCGTTGGAAATATGAGTGGCCAGAAGACTTGCTTCGCATTTGCCTTCTTCATTGGCACAGGCGATGCAGCGGAAGACGTTATTCCCGAACAGGTCAACACGGGGGCAGGGAAGGCCGTCCCATCCATGTGCACCGGCACCTTCTTCCAGCGTAAAAACCAAGCGGGGCTTGAAGCAACCGCGTTTGAAAGGCACCGTCACGTCTTCGGCCACGTAAATGATGCCTGTTTCAGGATGATACTCCACATCTATCCGGGGGAAAACGAGGTCGTATTCGCCGTACCCTCCCAACAATTCAATCGTGTTGGGATAGTAGGTGACAATGAATGTGGCAGAAGGCACGAGGCCAACTGCATTTTCAGCATCTACTTCAGCCGTGAGTTGCACGTTGCAGCCTGCATTGTAGGGGCAAGAGATGTATTCGAACTCAATTTCAGCCTCTGTGCAAATCTGGCAAGTGGTGTAGGTCTTGCAATCAACATAATCAGGTGCGTTGGTAGGGTCACCGTCTTTGTCGATTTCGAGGCAAAAATCATAGCCGCCGAATTTTTTGAAAGTATGCTGAAATGCAGGCCCGGAGTAGGTCGCCATCAGTTCGCCGTCATCAGCAGCTCTTATTTTCCAGGTGTACTTCCATTGTGGAAATGCAAAGACATCAAAGCAATCCGGGTTTTCAAAGTCGATGTTGCCGACGAAAAAACAGGGAGTAGGGTTGGTGATGAGATTTTGGATGTCTTTAATGCATTGGGCATGAATGTGCTGTGTGCAAAGACACGCAAGCATCCATGAAAATAAGTTGAGCTTTTTCATAGAATGAATACAGTTGTACCGGTTGGGAGGGGATGGCTTTACAGTATGTCATGGGACAACAATTTCTGCAACAGCCTTGCCCATACAGGGTAAGCCGGTCTGGTTAAAAAATAAATTTATCGGTCAATGTGTTTCCGTCGTGAACCGGAAAGGGAATAGGGAAGTGTTTGAACGAAGTTAGTGTTTGGTAGGAAAAACAGGTTTCACCGGCTTGTACAGTGTAAAATTTACAATGTACCAAAGCCGATTAGACTGCCGCTCAGGCAGTCGGCTTAGATGTGTTCACGGGAATATAATCAGACAAAGAATGCTGTTCGACAAATTTTTTGAACAGCAAATTTTTAGGAAGGAGCATTAGGTTTCAAAGTTGGCCCCCTTCGTTTTGGATTTCTAAATCAATGCTACAAAGAAAAGGTTATTTTATGATAAAATAAATATCTGGGCAAATTTTGACTGCAATTTTCAGATGATGCAAGCTGAAATGCCAGTAAAATAAGATATTATTACGTTTAAAAAAATGTCAAAAAAATAATTTTATCCAAATTTTCCCAACAAAAAAGCCTTCCGGGATACTCTCAGACCCGGAAGGCTTGTCTTTATCTTAAAGTAAAAAAATGCGCAGAAGTTACCACATCAGTGTCACATCGCCCTTGAACAGTTCTACCCGTCCGTCAATGAACTCAATCTCTGCTAACCAGACAAAGACTGTGGGGTCCATCGGTTGGTCACGGTGCTTACCATCCCATCCGTAGGCCGGGTCGTTGGGGCTGAAATTGAAGTACTGGTAAACCGACTCCCCCCAACGATTGAAAACTATGAAGGATTTTACCTTCAGGACGCTTTTTGTATCGGAAAAAATCATGAACACATCATTCGTACCATCACCGTTGGGCGAGAAGGCGTTCGGAACATACACCCCGCCTTTTTTGTCCACCAGGAACAGGATGGTGCCACTGTCTTCGCAGCCATTTTTCGTTTCGACCGTCACCGTGTAGAGCATTGTGTTAGTCGGCGTTGCGATTGGGTTCAGACAGTCCGTGCAGGAGAGGTTGAAGCCAGGGAACCAGTTGACCTGTGCAATTTCTTCCAACGGGAAGTTGACCAAGGTATTGATTTGGTAGCTGTCGCCCAACTCGACGGTAACTTGTGGTTCTACCTCCAGGTTGAACTCGTCCGGTTGTTCAATCAGCACTGCCTCATCGAATTCGCAGCCATTGGCATCCTGCACGATTACGTTGTAAACGCCAGGTTGAAGGCTGGTAAAAACAGCCTGGTTGCCAAAATTTTCACCATTGTCGATAGAGTAGCGGTAAGGCGATTCGCCGCCGGTCACGCCGGCAATTACGATGGTTCCCCGGTCACCGAAACACGGTGGCTGGGTCGCTTCCGGTGTAGCCACCGGGCCTTCCCGTGTGATGGTCACCTGATCGGTGTCCGTGCAGCCATTGAGGGAGTTGGTGACTACCAGCGAATAGGTACCGGGTTCGCTTACGCCAGGGGCTGCTGTGTTGCTCCCTGAAACCAGTTCGCCATTCGAGGTCGCCCACTCGAACGCAAGGGTGCCGTTGCCCGACGAGCCGGAGCCGTCTAAGTAGTTCAATTCTTCAAAGCATTCCATGATGAAAGGCTGACCTGCG
Organism: Bacteroidota bacterium; assembly: GCA_016234735.1. Taxonomy (GTDB): domain Bacteria; phylum Bacteroidota; class Bacteroidia; order Chitinophagales; family Saprospiraceae; genus UBA6168. The sequence goes on from JACRAN010000015.1 coordinate 5,713, forward strand.
TCGGCTGTTGGTTGTTCAATATTTTGATTTACAGTCACTTGCGCAATTTTCGTACAGCCGTTCGTTGAATTTGTGACGGTCAGGACATACACGCCTGGTGCATCAATTTGAGGCGTGAGCGTTGTTTCACCAGAAATAATGTTGCCGCCCGTGGTCGTCCAGAGGTACTCGAAACCGGGGCCTTGCGAAGCAGTGGCGAGCAGTGAAATTTCCGTCACGTCGCAAGTAAGTGTACCCGGCTGGGTGACGACTGCCTGCGGAATGCTGTCATCCTGGTCAACTACCACATTGTCGGTGGCAGTGCAGCCGTTCGTTGAATTTGTGACAGTCAGGACGTAAGTCCCCGTCTGGTCAACGATGGGCGTGAGCGTACCGACCCCACTGACAATGTTGCCGTTGATGGTGCTCCACTGGTAAGAAATGTTGGCACCTGTGCTGCTTCCGTTGCCGTTGAGGGTGATGGTCTGGACGGTACAAGTCAGTTGATTGGCGCTGCCAGCTTCGGAGGTCGGGTTTGCAATGTCCTGATTGACAAGCACATCGGCCGTTTGTGTGCAGCCGTTGGCATTGTTGGTGACGAGCAGGGTGTAAGTCCCAGGCTCGTTGATGACCGGCGACAAGGTTGTGGGCCCGCTCACGATGTTTCCATCCAAGGTTGACCACAGGTAGTTGATGCCCGTGCCAGTGGTACTTCCGCTGCCGCTCAGGTTCAGCGTGGTGAAAGTGCAAGTCAGCAAGCCGGGTGTGGCGGCTACCGCCAATGGCGCTGCCACGCTCTGCGTGACCACCACCTGGTCGGTGCTGGTACAGCCGGTGACCGTGTTGGTGACCTCCAGCAGGTAAGTACCAGGCGCATCAATCGTGGGGTTGATGGTAGTTCCCCCGATGACGATGTTGCCGTTCTGGGTGGTCCATTCGTAAGTAAAATTAGCTCCGGTGGAAGAACCGGCACCGTTCAATGCCAGGCTCGTCTCGGTGCAATTCAGTTGGTCCGTCGGACCGGCTTCCACTGCGGGCGGAGCGGTATTTGCCTGCACGGTCACGCTGCCCAGGTTGCTGCAATTGGTCAATGTATTGGTGATGGACAGCACGTAAATGCCGGGTTCGTCCACCAACGGGGTGAGCGAATTGGCCCCGCTGACGATGTTGCCGTTGGCCGTTGTCCACAGGTAGGTAAATTCCGGCCCGGTCACCGATGCCGTACCGTCCAGCGTAATTTGCGTCACCAAACAGGTGATGGGGGCTGCCGTGCCGGCCTCTACGTTGGGCAGGTCGTCATCTTCGGTAATTACCACCACGTCCGTAGCTGTGCAACCGTTGATGGAGTTTGTCACCAATATAAAATACGTGCCGGAGGCGTTGATCAGCGGGCTGATGGTGGTTTCACCACTGACAAAATTGCCATCGGGCGAAGTCCATTGGTACTCAAAGTTGTTCCCGGCGCTGGAACCCGTGCCACTTAACGGCATCGAAGTGACAGAACAGGAAAGCTCGCCGCCAGTGCCCGCTTCGGCTACCGGGGCAACTACGTCTTCTCCGATGTTTACGGACGCTGTGGAGGAGCATTCGTTCGTCAAATTGGTGACAAGAAGTTGGTAGGTGCCGGGTTCGTCCACCAATGGAGTCAGGGTATTTTGGCCGCTCACGATGCCAGGGCCTGTCCACAGGTAGCTGAATTCAGGACCGGTACTCCCGTTCCCGTTCAGGGTAAGTTCTGTGAATTCACAGGTCAAAGTCATCGGTGCGCCAGCCTGGGCAGCGGGCAGGTCCACATCTTGGTCCACCGTCACTTGCAGCGAGGCGGTGCAACTGTTCAAGTTGTTGGTAATCAATAAATTATACACACCTGCCGTATCAACGACCGGGTTGAGCGTGTTGGGGCCGCTCACGATATTCCCGATGGGCGAAGTCCACAAATAAGTGAAATTGCTGCCAGCGCTGGAACCCGTTGCGTTTAACCCCACCGTATTGTTGGTGCAAGTGAGCACATCCGGGCTGGCAATTGCCACCACCGGCGGCGTCACGTTTTCGTTCACAACGATGGATTCTTCGCTGGTACAGCCGTTCACCGTGTTGGTCACCAGCAGTGTGTACGTGCCGGGTGCGCTGACCGTTGGCACCAGTACGTCCGATGCGCCATTGATGACCCCGTCGAGGGTTGACCAGTCAAAATCGAGGTCGGAGGCTGGTGCGTTCGGCACCGAAGCGCCAAGCGTTGTCGAAGTGGTGGCACAATCGAGCATGGGCGAAGCGGGCAGGTTGATGTCCGGGCTGATATTGTCGATGGTGACGGTGACGCTGCTTTCGTTTTCGCAACTGTTGCTCGAATTAAAAATGGTCAACGTGTAGGTTCCCGCTGCATCCACTATCGGTGTCAGGGTATTTTGACCGGAAAAGAAATTCCCGTTGGTGGTTGACCAGGTGAAAGTGAGGTTTGGCCCCTGGCTGGAGCCGTTGCCGTTCAATTGAACTTGCGTAGCAATGCAGTTCAGATTGCCGGGCGTGGCCACCACTACGTTCGGGATGAGCGCATCCTGGGAAACCACAACAAAAGTCGCCGCCGTGCAGCCATTCACATTGTCGGTCACGAGCAGGCCGTAGGTGCCTGGCCCACCGACGGAGGTGGTGGGGGTGGTGGTACTTCCGGTGATGTTGCCGTTGGTGGTACTCCACGCAAAATCAAAATTGCCGGGATTGCCCTGCACCGTTCCTGTCAGGTCAACTGAGGTGACCAAACAAGTGAGTTGACCGCTGGCAGCGGCATTGATGACGGGTTGTGCAAGATTTTCAACAACCGGCACCGTGAAGCTGGAGGCGCAGCCGTTGTCGGTATTGGTGACAACGAGTTGGTAGTTCCCGATGGTATTGGCAGGCGTGGTCAGGCCGGTTGCACCTGGTATCGCTGTGCCATTTTGAAACCATTGGTAGCTGAAATTTGGCCCTGACGAAGAGCCTGTGGCGTTCAGGGTCACACTGTTCGTTACGCAGGTCAATGGTGCGGGAGCGGCAATCGTGGAAACAGGTACGCCAACATCAATCGTCACGTTGACCGTCACGGAAGCACTGCAACCATTGGTTAGGTTGGAAACCGTGAGTGTGTAGGGGCCTGCCTCATCCACGTCCGGGGTCAGGGTGTTTCCGCCGCTGACGATGCCGGAACCCGACCAGGAGTAATTGATATTGGCACCCGTAGTCGAACCTGTGCCGTCCAGCGTGATGACGTTGGAGGTACAACTCAACTCGCCGCCTGTGGCCGTAGCGGTAGGTTGGGCGAGGTTGGCATCGACTGTGACAGACGCAGTGGAGGTACATCCATTTGCTGAATTTGAAACCAGGATGATGTAAACGCCAGGCTGTCCGGCGTTGATGTCGATGGTATTCGATGGTCCGTTGATGCCCGGGCCTGTCCACAGGTAGGTGATGGTTCCTCCGGTGGAGGAGCCTTGGCCTAACACCGGAATCGTCTGGTTGTTGCAGTTGATTTGCAAATTGGCAGTTGCCACCGCGATCGGCAAAACAGCATTGGACTGAACGGTGGCGGAGGCGGTGGTCGTGCAGCCGATTGCGTCAACAATTGTTACGCTGTAAGTGCCTGCCGAAAGGCCGGTTGGGTTTTGTACGTTCCCAATGCCGTTTGTCCAGTTAAAAGTGTACGGCTGGTAGCCGCCAGTTACCGTGAGTGTGATGGTACCGTTGTTCGGGTTGATGCAGTTCACCGTAGTCGCCGTTGCCGATGCAGCCATCGGCGGGGCCTGGGTGATTGTGCCGGTGGCTGTGGCGCTGCAGCCGTTGGCATCGGTAACGGTCGCCGTATAGTTCCCGGGAGCAAGGCCAATGGCCGTTGGTTCGTTTGGGAAACCATTGCTCCACTGATAATTGTAGGGTGCATAGCCGGTGGTGGGTGTCACCGTCATCGTGCCGTTGCCAACACAGGTGGCTGGCGTGGTTTGTACCGTATTGTCGATGGTAACTAATTCAATGATGGCTAAACCTGCGGCTGGCCCCTGGCAGTTGCCAATCAATGAAGTGACACCCGTCAAATCATAGACACCGGGGATGTTGGTGGAAATGGTGTATGGCGTGACGGTCACGATTTCAGGTGGCAACGGCGCACCATTGAGGTTCATATTCAAAATCCAGGGGGGCGTACCTGTGAATGTAATTGTCATGGAAGCAGTACCGGCGGGGTTGCTTGTACAAAGTACGCCACCTCCTGTCATTGTTGCGGTCGGCACCTCTGCTACCTGGACGAGCGCTGAAGCACTTGCAGTGCCACCGCAATCATCCGTCACGGTCACTGTGTAGGTGGTCGTCGTGAGCGGCACGACTATAAGTGACGAGGCAGTCGAGCCGGTATTCCACAGGTAATCAAAAGTGGTGTTCGGAATACCGCCGGAGGGGGTCGGTTCGAGGATGGCCGGCGCTCCGGCGCAGATATCCTGGTCAGCCAAATCGACAAATACGGGCGGCGGGTCGTGTATTTCGAGTTCGATGGAAAAGCTGCTGCACGAACACGCATTGGTCAGTGATAAAATAATGGTTTCGATGCCTTCGACAATGTTGTCGTTGAAAATAGTGACGGGCAAGGTAAAGGTATTCAAGCCAGGTGGTATTACGATTTGGTTACCAAAAGGCTGGTAATCCACGCCAGGCGTGGCTGTGCTGCCTGGGTCAATGGTAAAATTCAAAACCAAGGGAAGGTTTGGATCGCCGCCAGCCCGAGTGAAGACATAGGTTCCGTCGTTGCAGGATTCATAAACCACATTTGTGCCGGTGGAGGCAGAAATTGCTTCGCCTGTGGCGGTGCCACCGGCACTGAAAGAACCGGCCCCCAAGAAAACCGCCGAGTCGAAAATGCCATCCCCCACATCCGCTATTACGAGCCGGATGTGATAAACTTCGCACGGGATAACGTTTGCAATTGCGGTCAACACCGAAGTCCAGCCATCGAATTGGATGTCGTTCATGTTGGTAGTGCCGCCGCAGTTGCCCTGGTTCGGTACAAAGTAGCCACTATTGGTGATGTGGTTCACGTTGTTGATGGAAACAAAAATGCCCGTAGCAGGCAACACGGCGATGTTCTGCCCATTGTAGGAAAAGCCTCCGCTGATGCCGGGGCCGCTGATGAAAAACCCAAAAACGTCGTTGAATTGGGTTCCCACATATTCACAATATTCTTCGGAAGCGAAGACATACTCGAAGTTGATAGTGCTGATGGTAGGTTGAAAGTCGAATTCAATGCCCTGCACGTCGAAAAGTGAGCCTCCGGTGAGAATGTCCAAATCCGGGTCGCTGTTAGGACCACCTACGTTGCTCCCGGCTCCATTAGAGTTGTTCGGGCCGACCGCCGTCGCCACGTTGCCCGAAGAAAGAATGACCCCGTCGTCCAGGATGATGGAAGTGGCTCCATCAGCGAACGTGCCCCGCCCGACATCGACACCGATTGATTGAACGTTGTTGACATCAAAACAGCCGCCGCCAATGAAAACATCCTGGATGAGTGATTGGGCCGATTGGCCGGAGGTGATACTTATTTTGCCGAAGGGGTCCTTTTGCTTTTCACAAGTTTTGCAACCGATGGAGAACCAGATGGAACCCGAGGTGCAGTCTTTGCTCCAAAGGTCTTTTTGCAGGACGAAGTCCATGCAATCGCCGGTGGCAATGAACTCGAAGGTGGTGCTGGCCTGGCTGCTGCCAGCCAGCTTGATTTTTGGCTGGCAACCGCCCTGCCCAGCCCAGACTGTGTACGTCTGGCCTTCTTTCAGGCCGCATACCTGAACCTGATGTTCAAACCCTTCAAAGAACATCTCCTGCCTCAGCCGGTCTTCTGCCAGCGTGATTTGGGAGGTTTGGAGGGCCGTGTTTTGGGAAAGGGCGGGGAAAGCTGTCAGTAAAACAACAGCAGCCGAGGTGATAGTTGGTAAATGTATTCTCATCATAATTAATTTTATTCAAAAGGGCTTAACGGTTTATTCTGAAAAAAGCAGTTCGTAATACGGTGAGTACTAAGAAATTGTCTTGTCGATTCCGTCTGATTTTATGACAGTCCGGCAACAAAATACCATTTTTGGCAAAGAAGCCAGCACCGGACAAGCCAACCTGACCACTGGCTCAGGTTTTATCAAAAAAATGCTGGTAGTGCATACTTTGTAAGTGAGACAACCGCGCCAATGGGAGCCAGTCGCCGGATTCAATTGTTTCCCGGTTGAAGGTCAAATGAGCAGTTCAAAGTTTTCGGAGAGCGGGGGCGTTTTGCTACAGAGGCTTTAAAGTATGCGATAATTTCGTTTGGATTTATGTTCCTTGGGAAGGAATTCGTATTGTGCTTGACAGGCCAAATTTATAAACTAATATCAAAAACTTTACCCTAAAATAGCTGAATGGAATTTATTTGCCTCCAAATCGGTGTTTTTTCTGCAAAAATTTTGCTGGACGGGCGAAAGCCCAAGATTAAACCAGCTTCCTGAGTTGAAAACTGAATTTGATTTTTTCGCCGTTTCGCCGCACAACCATTGTAATTTTTTTGCCTTCCTTTTTCTTCAGGATTTGATGGATCCGCTCCAGCGAAAACAACCCGGCTGGCGAATGGTTTAGCCACCGGATTTCATCGCCCGGCAGCAGTCCTGCCACTGCTGCCGGGGAGCCTGGCAACACGGAATGTAGGAGGAATTGATTCAGGTGGACGTTGGCGGCAATCACCACCAGGCCGCTTTTGTCAAACTCGAATTCGTCTTCGTAACTTCGGTTTGGTTTCAGGTACAGCATCTGCGCCGGGTAATCGATGACAACGAAGAACCTGCTCAACACTTCATTGCCAATGATACCGTTGCGGCCCCGGAGCATGGCGGTGTCGATACCTTCAGGCAGTTCCTGAAAATTGGTGAGCACCTCCCTGCACGCCAATTCGCCGAACTCCAAAGCCGAAACCCTTCCCAGATAGCCTTCGATGAAGCCACCAAGCCCCGCACCGATGTTCCCTTTGATGGCATGGGGCGGGGGTTTCAGGTCGGGGTGGGTTTCGGTGTTGAGCAACAAGGACAACATGGCACCGGTGTCAAGCAACAGTTTCACCCGGATAACGGAGTCGGTTTGTATGCGGATGCCCGTCTCTAAGTAAGGTTTGTTGCGTTCCACAAGGATGGGCAGGGCAAAATACCCCTCGTCGGAAAACTTGGCGCCGCGGTTTTTCGTCAGGGTAATCACGCGGCGTTCGTAGTTTATTTTCACCACCAGCCCCTTGAAGATATCTGCCCCAAGGATGCCGTGGATTTGCAGCCCCATCATTTCATCTAAATGAAAATAATCGGCTTCCAGCACCAGCAAGGAATGGTTGGGAACCACCATGTCCTCAATTCTGAGATGAATGCCACGCACCAGGTAGGCCGTGAGTTCGGTTTTCATATCGGAACCTAAAATCTTGAACTCCCGCTCGTAGGTTACGCCAAGGAGGTCGGTAATGTGCCGTTCGGAAAGGATGGTATTTTCTGCGCCGGTGTCGAAGATGAATTTAAGCGGGAAAATGCGGCCAAAAGTGACGTTGACGATGATGAGGTTGTTCTTGAACTCGAAGGGGATTTCAATTTTTTTTACGTCTTTCAGAATCTCGAAGCCAGGCTGGGCGGTCAAACCCAGCACTGAAAAAACGAGTATTCCTGTACAAAAGGCAAGGAGTTTCATGATTCAGTTTTGCAGGTTTTCGTTTGGACAGCCCGGGTTTTCAGGTACCTGGCTGCCAACTTCAAACCGACCCTAATTCGACCAAAACAGTTGCAATTTCGTAAATATCCTGGTCCGGTTTTTTCCCCGAAAGCAATTCGAATAGCAAGTTCGTTGCGGTCGTGCCAACTTCTTCGCCGGAATGGCGCATGTGGGTGATGCCGGGGTAGAGGTAATACGGGGCCTTCCCGTCGCTGATGGAAACCAATGCCATGTCGTCCGGTATTTTGAACCCCAGGCTGTTGATGACGTGGTAGGTTTTGACCATCAGCTTGTCGGACATGGTGAAAACCGCCGTCGCCGAAGGGTGCTCATCGAGGAAATTGGTGATTTGAGCTTCCAGTTCATGGTCGTCCGTGATGGTCAGGATTTGGTTGGGGTTCAGGTCAATCCCGTTTCGGGCATGTGCCAGGCGAAAGCCGTCGGCCCGCAGCCGGGTCATGCTCAACCTGTCGTCATCGAAAATCCCAAGAATGTTGGAATGGCCTTTTTTGATGAGATAATCGACCGCCCGGAAGGAGGTTTCTGCGTCGTTGATGGTGAGGTAGGGTACTTCCTTGTTTTCTAAAATCCGGTCAATCAGCACGACGGAGGTCTCTGTTTCCTTCAGTTTAAGGATGTGTTCCAGGTTGGTGGTTTCACCGGAAAGGGAAATCAGCACCCCATCGACGAACATTTGCAGGCAGTAGTCAATCAACTCTTTTTCTTTTCGGATGGAATTGTCGGATTGTAGAAAAATCAGGGAGTACCCGTGTTGCTCCACCACCTTGCTGATGCCCTGCAAAATTTCCGGGAAAAAAAAAGTGTTGACTTCGGGGAGGATGACGGCGATGATTTTTGAACTTTTTGTGCGCAGGAACTGGGCGCTGGGGTTGGGGTGGTAGTTCAGGGCCGCCGCTACTTCCTTCACTTTGTCTTTGGTTTCGGGGCTGATGTCGGGATGGTCCTTCAACGCCCTCGACACCCCGGAAACCGAGAGTCCGGTGAGTTTGGCAATATCTTTCAGCGTGGACCGCTTCATCGAAGTTTTTTATAGTTTTTATGCAAAGCTAATTTGCTGATAAACAATGATTTGGGCTAAAAAGGCAGCAATCAGGTCGAACAGGCCAAAGCAGCAGAAGTTGCGGATTTGCCGTTTTGTCCAAAACCACGTAAAACTAATTTTTATAACCGGGACGCCCTGCTAAATAAAAAAAGTTTTCCACATCAAACCTTTGAACCAACGTTGAAGGCAACCTCGTGCATGGCAGAATAATATTTCAGGATACATTTGGTTCCCCGTAATTGTTTTAGCCGGGAAAACTTACGCCAAATTTTTAAAAAACACTTTCTCCGTTCAATCTCTTTGTCGTTCGACTTGTTTTTCGCAGATTTGCCCAGTTAAAGTCCGTTCTACACTTTCACCCTGAGATTCCTTTTCGTCCTTTTATCTTATCCCGTTCGTATCCTCACTAAATTGCTTAACAACTAATTCTTTTGTCTAACTAAACTCAATTAATGTATGAAACTTAAGTTCGACTATCTCACCAAGTGTCTGTTGCTGCTAACAGTGGCATTAGGCATGAGTAGTCTGGCAATGGCGCAGCGTACCATCAAGGGTACTGTGACCGATGGCCAGACCGGCGACGCACTCATCGGTGCCAACATTTTGGTGATAGGTACCAGCGCTGGTACCATCACCGACATCGACGGCACCTACGAGTTACAGGTACCCTCTGGGGCTACCGAACTTGAATTCACCTACACCGGCTACGCTGCCCAAAAGGTAACCCTGTCAGCCACCAACGTGTACGACGTTGCGATGGATGCCGGTGCATTGCTGGACGAGGTTGTGGTAGTGGGCTATGGCTCTGTAAGAAAATCCGACCTCACTGGTTCTGTAGTGTCCGTTGGGGAGGATGATTTCAACAAGGGCTTGGTCACCTCGCCCGACCAACTCATCCAGGGCAAGGCGGCCGGCGTTCAGATTTTGAACAACAGCGGTCAGCCTGGCGGCGCAACAACCGTGCGCATTCGCGGGAACTCGTCCATCCGGGCCGGCAACCAGCCGTTGTTCGTGCTCGACGGGGTACAGCTCACGGGCAACTCGACCAGGCCCGGCACCAACGTCGGCGAGACGGGCAACAACGGCGGCTCCAACCCGCTGACCTACCTGAACCCGGCTGACATCGAGTCCATCCAGGTGTTGAAAGACGCTTCCGCAACCGCCATCTACGGTTCCCGCGGGGCCAACGGTGTCATCATTATCACGACGAAAAGAGGCAGGACGGGCGCTCCGAGCGTCTCGTTCAACGCTTCGCTCGGCGCAAGCACCATCCTGAACAAGTACGATGTGCTTGACGGCAACGAGTACCGGGCCGCCTTGACGGAATACGGCTTGACCGGCGGCGACTACAACGACAACGTGGATGCGTTCGATGAAATCCTGCAAACGGGCTTGGTGCAAAACCACAGCGTATCCATCTCCGGCGGTGCCGATGCAGGCACCTACCGCCTTTCGCTGGGCTACCTGAACCAGGAAGGCATCATCAAAAACAACGACCTGAAGCGCATCAGCGCCAACCTCGCAGGCAGCTACAAATTCCTGGACAGCAAGCGTCTCGGGCTTGATTTCAACCTGATTGCCTCCAACACGGGCGAAAATGGCCCTTCCATTTCCACCAGCGCAGGCTTTCGGGGCAGCTTGATTGGCAACGCCCTGCAATGGAACCCGACCCACGCGCTTTACAACGCGGACGGCTCGCCCATCATCGTGCCGCAATTCGGCAACTTCACCAACCCGGTGGCGCTGCTCAATGCCTACCACGACAAATCCAGCACGGTGGACATCATCGCCAGCGTCGCTCCGTCTTACCGCCTCACCGACAACCTGACCTACAAGCTCGCCTACAGCGTGACGAACGGACGCGGTACGCGCCGGGCGTACATCGACCGCTTCATCAACCTGCAGGACATCGAAAACAGGGGCGTGGCTTCGGTCAACGAGGAAAACAACACCAACCAAATCCTGACGCACACCTTGACCTGGGTGCAGGACATCGCGCAGAACGTCAGCCTCAACGCCGTCGCAGGCTACGAGTACCAGAAGCTGACGGAGAAAGGATTTGGCATCTCTGCCCGCGACTTCCTCGTGGAAGATTTCGACTACACGAACATCCTGCAAAACACCTCGCAAGGCAGCCGCGATGTGTATGCCTACCAGCCGCCCGATGCAGAACTTCAGTCTTACTTCGTGCAAGCTAACATCAACATCAGGAACAAGTACTTGCTCACAGGAACCTTCCGCGCAGACGGCTCCAGCAAATTCGGCGAGAACAACAAGTACGGCTACTTCCCCGCCGTCGGTGCTGCCTGGAACCTGCACAACGAAAGCTTCCTCGAAGACGGCTTGTTCGACCAGTTGAAGCTGCGCCTCGCCTGGGGCAAAACGGGCAACTCGGAGTTCCCCACCGGTGCTTCCCTTGACCAGTATGCTTTCGGCCAGCAGTCCATCTATCTCGAAAATACGGCGAACCCCGACCTGAAGTGGGAGGAATCCACCACGATGGACGTCGGGCTTGATTTCGCCCTCTTGGATTACAGAATCACCGGCACCATCGACTATTTCAACAAGACGACGGAAGACCTGCTCTTCCAGCAGCGCGTCATCGTGCCTGCGCCCAGTGCCTTGTTCTGGACGAACCTGCCCGGCGAAGTGGTCAACAAAGGCGTGGAAGTGACCTTGAACGCCACCGTGCTGAACAATGAAAACCTGAACTGGGACCTCGGCGTGAACCTTGCCTTTTTGTCGAACGAGCTTAACAACTACAAGGGCGCAAACCTGCTCTACGGCGAGGTGTTCGGTCAAGGCAGCTCCGGCGCTACCATCAACCGCATTGACAACGGAGTGCCGCTCAACGCTTTTTACACCAGGAACCATCTTGGCATCGGCGACAGCGGCCAGAGCGAATATGAAGGCGGCGCAGCAGAGACCCATTCTTACCTGGGCGATCCGAACCCAGACGTGCTGCTCGGCATTTCGACCAGCGTGTCCATGGGCAAGATCAGCTTAGGCTTGAACTTCAACGGCGCCATGGGGCACGACATTTTCAACAACACGAAAATGTCCGTTCTCCCCATCGGCAACTTAGGCACCAGAAACATTGACGCCACGCTGTTGGACGGTGATGTGCAGGAGGCAATTTCCAATCCGATAAAAGCCTCCTCCCGCTACTTGGAAGACGGCAGCTACGTGAAACTTGCCAACGCCACGCTGGCTTACAACCTCGGCAACCTCGGCAGCACGGTGAAAAACGCAAGGATTTACCTCACGGGGCAAAACCTGCTCGTTTTCACCAACTTCACCGGCTTCGACCCGGAAGTGAACACAGTCAACGTTCGGGAAGGATTGCCGTCCACCGGCATCGAGTACATTCCGTACCCGTCCGCCAGAACCATTATCTTTGGAGTCAATTTTTCTTTTTAATTGAGTCAACCTGAGTGTTGAACCTGGGTTTACAGGAATTGGAATCCTTGCAAATCTGGAAATTGTGATTCAACACTTTTAAACCTTTGCAATCATGAAGTCTAAATTTTTATTTCTCTTTTGCTTGACAGGTTTTTTCGCTTGCACCGACCTGGATGAGACGTTGAACGACCACCTCACGCGGGCAGATGCGGAAGCTTACCTGAACGCGAACACCGACGTCAACGCCCTCATGCAGGGAGCTTATGACGGTTTGAGAGGTCCCTACCATGGACCCGCCGACTTCTGGGCAGCCCAGGAGCACACCACCGATGAATGCCTCGGCCCGACCCGCGGACCCGACTGGGACGACAACGGCGTGTGGAGGTCTTTGCACGACCACACCTGGAGCGCCGAGCACAGTTTCCTTGAAGGCGCTTTCAACGGGCTGCTGACCCAGGTTTTCACTACCACCAACGTCCTTTCCTTCAACGTAACGCCGCAGCAAGCTGCCGAGGCAAGGTTCCTCCGCGCCTTCCACATGTTTGCTGTTGCTGACGGCTGGGGACAGGTGCCCTTCCGCGAGCCGGGCGGCAACCTGCTCGAAGCGCCACAGGTGCTGAAAGGCAGCGATGCCCTCGATTTTGTCATCAGCGAGCTGAACGCCATTCAGAACGACCTGCCCGACGGCCCCGCCTACAAGGCAAACAAGAACGCCGCCAAGGTACTGCTGATGAAAGCCTACCTGAACAAAGGCGCTTTTGCTGACCGCAAAGCGCCAAAGTTTGCTGCAGCCGACATGCAGCAGGTCATCAGTTTAGCTGACCAAATCATCGGCAGCGGCGCCTACAGCCTCGACGACAGTTACTTCGACAACTTCGCTCCGAACAATGACGACCTTTCTTCCGAGAACATTTTTACGGCAGAAAACAGAGGCGGCTCCAGCAGCGCCAACGTCCGCTGGCAGTGGTACTGCACCCTGCACTACAACCAGAACCCTTCGGGCTGGAACGGCTTCGCCACCCTCGGCGACTTCTACGACAGCTTTGAAGACAATGACATCCGCAAAGGCACCGATTATGCCGGCATGACCGACGTCAGCGGCATCCGCGCTGGTTTCCTCTTCGGGCAACAGTTCGACCAAAACGGAACTCCGCTCAACGACCGGAAAGGCAATCCGCTTTCGTTCACCAAGGAGGTCAGCCTGGTGGAAACCGGCAACAACCTGGAAATCACCGGCATCCGCGTCATCAAGTATCCGATCGACTACCTCAGCGGCGACAACGCTGACAACGACTTGGTGTTCTTCCGCTACGCCGACGTGTTGCTGATGAAAGCCGAAGCCTTGCTGCGCACAGGCGGCGACGGACTGGCGCTGGTCAACGAAGTCCGCACAGCCCGGGGCGCCACACCACTCGGCTCGCTTGATGAAGATGCCCTGCTGGCAGAACGCGGCAGGGAGTTTTACTATGAAGGAATGCGCCGCCAAGACCTCATCCGCTTCGGGCAATACCTGAAGGCTTGGCAGGAAAAACCGGCTTCCGGCGACGAGCGCCTGCTCTTCCCGATTCCGGCTTCTGCGCTGGCGGTGAATCCGAACCTGGAACAAAACCCTGGCTATTGATGCCTGTGTTTCTTTAGTTCTATAAAAAGCGAAAAGTCGCCTGCATCAGCAGGCGACTTTTCGC
>JACRAN010000184.1 GCA_016234735.1 Bacteroidota bacterium
ACAACGAAGGAAAATGGGGCGAGGAGTTCCCGAAGGCGGTGGAATGGTTGTTTTTCTGAGGGTTTGAGGGCTTGAGGATTTGAGGGTTTGAGAGGGTCTCCGCTCAAACCCTCAAATCCTCAAGCTCTCAAACCCCCACAGCCCTCAAACACATGAAAGTTCTGCACATCAGCATGGAATGCTACCCGGCTGCCCAGTACGGCGGTTTGGGCGACGTGGTCGGCGCACTGCCGATTTACCTGAACCAGGCGGGCGTGAGCACTGCCGTCATCATGCCGAGGTTCCATACCAAATGGCTCAACCGCCAAAATTACCGGCAGGTGTTCAGCGGCCACGTGCGGCTGGGCAGCGACTACGTCTGGTTTTCCATCGAACAAGTGTTGAACGACGCACTGGGCTTCCCGCTCTACGTGGCCAACATCCCCGGCAAATTCGACCGCCCCGGCGTGTACGGCGACCCTGGCGGAGGCTGGTACGGCGACGAGGTGGAGCGCTACCTCTGCTTCCAGCAGGCCGTGCTGAAATGGGTGGTGGACATGCAGTGGAAACCCGAAATCCTGCACTGCCACGACCACCACACGGGGTTGATTCCGTTCATGGTGAAATATTGCCCCGAATTCCAGTCCCTGCGCAACATGCCCACCGTTTTCACCATCCACAACGGCGAATATCACGGCGCATTTAGCTGGCGCAATATCCACCTGATGCCCTACTTCCGCAGCGATGCGCGGGGGCTGCTCGACTGGGGCGACACCATCTGCCCGCTGGCGGCAGCGCTCAAATGCTGCTGGCGGCTCACCACCGTTTCGCCGGGGTATCTGGATGAACTTCGCCGCAGTGCGAACGGCATGGAGGGGTTGATTGCCAGCGAGGCAGGCAAATCCTGGGGCATCATCAACGGCATCGATGCAGAACTTTGGAACCCCGCCACCGACAAGCTCATTGCCCACCCGCTGGCCAACGGCAACGTGGCGAAGTACAAGGAATTGAACAAAAACAAGGTGCTCGACCGCTTCCGCATCATCCCCGACCTGCCCATCGTCACCTTCATCGGCAGGCTGGTGCGGGAGAAGGGAGCCGACCTCATCCCCGACACCATCCGGCGGGTGCTGGGCAATGGCATCCGGGTGGGCTTCGTGGTGCTGGGCACGGGCGAGCCTGACCTCATGCAGGCTTTCGGTGAAATGCGCGGCCAGCTTTCCGGCTACTTCGATGCTTCGCTCGAATACAACGAAGCGCTCGCCCACCAACTTTACGCCGGTTCCGACTTCCTGCTCATGCCGTCGAGGGTGGAACCCTGCGGCCTCAACCAGATGTACGCCTGCCGATACGGCAGCATCCCCATCGTGCGCAGCACGGGCGGCTTGAAAGATACCATCATCGACATCGGCGAACAGGGAGGCAGGGGCATCCGCTTCAACCAGTTTTCGGTGGACGATGCCGCCTTGGCCATCTTCCGGGCCGTGAAGGTTTACTCCAACCCCGATGTGCTGACTAACCTGCGGGAGCGGATAATGAAGGTGGATTTTTCGTGGGAACGCTCGGCAAAGGATTACATCCGGCTGTACGGAGGTTTGAGTTAAAAAACAAACGGCCAGTTTTATTCCTCGATTTTTCTTTCATGTAAGTACCTGTCGATTTCTGCAATCGGCATGTCGATGCCGATGACATGCCGGTTTCCATCAAGGAAAAAATTAGTGGGAAGTTGCTTCACGTCATAGTCGTTGGCAATGGGTGAGTCAAAAAACTTGAGGCTGCTTGCCGGGTCGAGGACTTGGTAGGGCCAGTTCAAGCCAAGCCGGTCGATGGCAGCCAGCCAACGGGTTTTGTCTTTTTCAATCGCCACACCCACCATGTCGAAACCTTCGGCATCCTTGAATTTTGCTTCCCTGTATTTTTCGTACAACCCAATCAGTTCGGGTGCTTCCGTGATGCAGGGGCCGCACCAACTGCCCCAAAAATCGATGAGTATGTACCGGCCCTTGAGTTCGGAGAGCTTGAAGGCCTGGTTGTCGGGCAGCATGGCGACGAAATCGGGCGCTTTTTCCCCACCATCAAAGGCGGGTTTCATGTAAAAATGCTTTGCCACCGTGTAAAGACCGACCCCGACTACCAAGGCGATGAGCCAGTTTGAGAGATTCATTTTTTTCATGCGGCAAAGATAAAGAATGCTGCGGGCTTCAGTTTTTACCTTAAAAACTGCGGTACAATTTGCCTGAACCACCGCAACGGAGCCTGAATTTTATCGCCCGTTTGCGTGTCGCATTTGTAAAAATGGAAATAAAGCGGCAGGTTTTCATCGATGCGTTCCATGAGGTTTTCAAGGCGCTGCTGCGCCCGGGCGGGCTGGTTTTCAAGGTAGAAAGCCCGCCAGATGTAGAACGCCTCGTCGTGCAGTTCGATGATGTCGAGCAGGGTGTCATTGCTGACGTATTTTTCCATGAACTCTCTCGCCAGCAGTCCATGATGTTTAACACGCCGCCCGAACCTGAATTCTTCAAATTTAAAGGTGTCGTGGGCGAAGGTTATCAGGCGAAGTTGCTGACGGGCAGTGGCATCGGCGGCATATTTTTCCACATTGTCCAGCACCTCCCTGATGTGCAAACCCACTTTTCCCTCCGGGTGCCCGAAACGGGGTGTGCCCCAATCCAGCCCTTCCTGAAACGCGGGTGTCTCAAGCAGCATGGCCTCCAGATGGGTTTCCGGTCGGAGCAGTGCGTAAAAATCAGTTGGTTGGTGAAGCATCGGGCATCGGGCGTTGCAACTTGCTTTAAAATACAAAGGCAAAGTTTGGGTGAATATCAGCATTTGTGCGGGTTTAAAAATTTGGCCAGGAAAAATTTCCGCAAAAGAAAATCCATCAACGAGCAAAGCATCCGCAAATGGAAAATGTACATTTCCAGCGCCTTGTTAATGTGTCGTTAAACCGTTTTACTCCCATAACCGCCCGGAGGGTGTGGCGTTTATTTTTGCGTAATGTACGCCAGGCAAGCGTACCAGTCAATATTTCGTTCACCAAACTAAAACTGAAGCGATGATGAAACAGGTATTTTCCCTTGTCGTTGCGGGAATGATTGGCGGGGCAATCACTCTGGGAGGTTATCTACTGCTTGGCCATGATCCGCACCCGACTGCGCTGTTCGCTACCGGCCAGTTTGCGAAGAATGTAAACAACCTCAACATCGGGCCGCCGCTGAACGTGCCCTTCGATTTTTCGGAAGCTGCTGCAAAATCCACCCCGGCAGTTGTGCATATTTTAGCAAAGGAAAGTGAAAAAACGGTCGGCGAAAAACGGCAGCAGCCTGATTCCTGGTCGAGGTTCTTTGATGACGATGCCTTCCTGAGAAGCCCGTTTTTTCAATTCAACCAGCCAAAACAGGGCACTGGATCGGGCGTGATTTACACCGAGGACGGCTACATTGTCACCAACAACCACGTGGTGGAGTTCGCCGACGAGGTGGAAGTCACCACTTTTGACAACAAAACCTACAAGGCCACCATCGTTGGCACCTACCCCGATGGAGACCTGGCCGTTTTGAAAATTGAAGCGAAGGGCCTCCCGACGCTCCAATTGGCCAACTCCGATGCTGCTAAAATCGGGGAGTGGGTGCTGGCCGTGGGGAACCCGCTGAACCTGTCTTCGACCGTGACGGCGGGCATCATCAGCGCCAAAGGCCGTGACATCAACATCATCAAAGGCAAGGCCCCCATCGAATCGTTCATCCAAACGGATGCTGCCGTCAACCCCGGCAACAGTGGCGGAGCGCTCGTAGATGCTTACGGCAGGCTGCTTGGCATCAATACGGCCATTGCAACGCAGACGGGCTTTTTTGAAGGTTATTCCTTCGCAATTCCTGTCAATCTGGTCAAGGGAATCGTGGACGACATTATCCAAAATGGTTCGTACCAGCGGGGTTTTCTCGGCATAAATATTGCAGATTTGGATAACGAGACAGCAAAAGAGTTGGGCCTGAACATTTCACAGGGGGTACTTGTTGAAAGTTTAGTGGATGGCGGTGCCGCCCAATATTCCGGGGTGCTGCCAAACGATGTCATCGTAAAAGCTAACGGCAAATCGGTGAAATCGACACCCGACCTTCTCGAAATTGTGGGTGGCTCGAAAGCTGGCGAAACGGTTTCGCTAACCGTGAACAGAAGCGGTAAAACGGAAGATATTTCCGTTCGATTGAAAGCCGCAAACTGATGAATATCAAGCCGCATTGGCCGCACTTTAAGAGTTCCTTAACAACGGTGCGAGCAACATTTCAGAAAAATGAGCGGTTTATAAGGTCATAAAAAGACTTGTTTAAAGTTGGTTTTTCGTTTTGTTTTGATGCGTCTGTCTTGTTTTCGAGGCAGACGTTTTTTATTTGGGGAAACGCCATCCTGCAAAATTCCCATAATCGGAAAAAATATCTCTCCACTTAGGTTGCGGCAAACTTCCCGCATTTTAATTTAGCCGTTATTTCACCTTGAAAACCTGGTGGCCATGAAAAACCTGCTGCGACCATTTGAAGATCTTCTGTGTCTTTTCTTTCCCCACCTTTGCTTGGCCTGCGAACGCAATGCACCACCCTACGGCGAGCATATCTGCATCTCCTGCCGCACTACGTTGCCGGAGGCTAATTTTCATTTTACGAAAGAAAATCCCTTCACTGACAGGTTTTGGGGAAGGGTGGATGTGCAGGCGGGTGCCGCACTGTACTTGTTTGCCAAAGAAAGCCGGGTGCAAAGCCTGATTCACAACCTCAAATACAACGGTAAAACGGAAGTCGGTATCGTACTCGGGCGGAGGTTTGGGTTGATGCTGCACCGTTCACCGCTTTTCAGCGGTGTGGACGTGATTGTGCCCGTACCGCTGCACGTGCGAAAGGAGCGCATCCGGGGGTACAATCAAAGTGAAATCTTTGGGAACGGATTGTCGGAATCGATGGGAAAACCCTGCATGGGAAACGGACTGAAAAGAATCATCCATTCGGAGTCTCAAACCAAACAATCAAGGGAGGCCAGGCTACAGAATGTGTCGGAAGTTTTCACCGTCGGCAAGCCGGAGGCCCTGAAAGGCAAGCATATTTTGCTCGTGGACGATGTGCTGACGACAGGTGCCACGCTGGAAGTCTGTGCCAACAGATTGCTCGAAATACCGGGCACGAAGGTGAGCATGGCAACGATAGCCATTGCAACGCACTAAACGTTGCCGACGAATGTGCCAATTTGCTCTCCCTGGACAATTTTCGTGAGGTTGTCCCGGTTGCTGACATCAAAAACAATGATGGGGACATCGTTTTCCTGGCAAATCGTGAAGGCCGTCATGTCCATCACGCCCAGTCCGAGGCTGATCGCTTTTTCAAAAGTGAGCCGGTCAAATTTAACGGCGTTGGGGTCTTTTTCAGGGTCGGCGGAGTAGATGCCGTCCACGCGGGTGCCCTTCAGAATCACGTCTGCACTGACCTCGTTTGCCCGCAGCGCTGCTGCTGAATCGGTGGTAAAATAAGGATTGCCCGTACCGCCGGAAAAAAGCACGACCCGCCCTTTTTCGAGGTGGCGGATGGCCCGGCGGCGGATGTACGGCTCGGCAATCTGGTCCATTTTGATGGCGGAAATCAGGCGGGTAAAAACACCCACGCTTTCGAGGGCGCTTTGCAACGCCATGCCGTTGATGACGGTGGCCAACATGCCCATGTAGTCGCCCTGCACCCTGTCGATGCCGGACTGGGCGGCTTGCAGCCCCCTGAAAATATTGCCGCCCCCAATCACCACCGCTACTTGTACGCCCAATCCCACCAATTCTTTTATCTGCTCGGCGTAATGAAAAAGCATGGAGGCTTCGATGCCATATTTTTGGGAACCCATCAGCGACTCACCACTCAATTTTAAGAGGACACGATTGTATTTGATTGCCATGTTTTTGTTGCTGGTTAAATTTATCGGAGCGAAACTACTGGAAAGGGAGGAAAATGAGGGGCATAAAAAAAGGCGAATCAATTGCTTAATTCGCCTTCCGTATTTCTGAAGATTTACCCCAGTTCAACGTGCTTGAAGCCGGTGACGGTCAAATCTTTGTCGATGCTTTGCAGGTACTGCGCAACGGTCTGTTTGCTGTCCTTCACGAAAGCCTGGTTGAGCAACGTGCTTTCCTGATAGAATTTATTCAGTTTGCCGACTGCAATTTTTTCCAGCATAGCTTCCGGCTTGCCTTCCTGGCGGGCCTGTTCCTTGCCGATTTCGATTTCTTTCTCGATCATTTCAGCAGAAACGCCGTCTTTGTCAACAGCCACAGGGCGCATGGCCGCTACCTGCATGGCAACGTCGCGGCCGGCATCGTAGTACTGGGCATCGGCTTTGTTGAGGCCGACAAGCACACCGGCACGGTTGCCCATGTGAATGTAAGGTGCAACCTGAGCAGATTCCAGGCGGGCATAGGCGGCGATTTCAATTTTTTCACCGATGACACCTACCTGTTCCGTTATTTTATCTCCAATCGTGGCGTTTTCGTATGGAAGGGCGAGCAGTTCCTCCGTGCTGGCCGGGAAGTTATTCAAAGCAGCTTGAGCAAAGCTCCTTGCAAGTTTCACGAAGTCCTCGTTTTTGGAAACGAAATCTGTTTCGCAGCTCAACTTCACGACTACGCCTTTCTTTTTGTCATCGGAAACAAGTGCGATTACGGCACCTTCCTTTGCTTCGCGGTCGGCACGTTTCAGCGACAATTTTTGGCCTTTCTTACGAAGTACCTCCACCGCTTTTTCGAAATCCCCACCTGTTTCTTCGAGTGCATTTTTACAATCCATCATGCCTGCGCCGGTCATGTCCCGGAGCTTTTTTACATCGGCAGCTGATAATGTTGTGGTCATTTTATCTGATTGTTAATGGTTAAAAAGTGATGTGAGTCGTTTGGTGAGAACCTTTTGAATGCCAAACCGGCAAAACTGTTCATGCTCCCGCTGCCTCACTTTTCACATTTATAAATGAATGGCTGCTGCACTTCGCTGTGCTGCTCACCCTTCCACACTGGCCTCTTTTTCTTCCGGTTTGGCCTGGCGTTCTTCGAGGCCCTGGCGGATAGCTTCTGTCAGGTAGCCGGTGATGATGCTGATTGATTTCGAGGCATCATCGTTGGCAGGGATTGCAAAATCGACTTTGTTCGGGTCGGAGTTTGTATCCACCATAGCGAAGGTACGGATGCCAAGGCGGTTCGCTTCGGCCAGGGCAATGTGTTCGTGCAGGCAGTCCACCACGAAAACAGCAGCCGGAAGGCGGCCTAGGTTTTCAATACCCCCCAACACTTTGTTCAATTTCTGGCGCTCACGGTCGAGGGTGAGGCGCTCTTTTTTCGTCATGTTGGCGGCAGTACCATCTGCGAGCATACGCTCGATGTTCTGCATTTTTTTCACAGAACGTTTGATGGTGGCAAAGTTGGTCATCATGCCACCCAGCCAGCGATCTGTCACGTGCGGCATCCCAACGGAATCTGCTGCATTCGAAACGATGTCGCGGGCTTGCTTCTTGGTGGCAACGAACAGGATTTTACGGCCCGACCTTGCGATGGCCCGCATGGCATTGGCAGCTCGTTCCAGTCCTTCCAAAGTGCGGTTCAGGTCGATGATGTGGATGCCTTTGCGCTCCATGAAAATATAGGGAGCCATCTTAGGGTTCCATTTTTTGCGCATGTGGCCAAAATGAACCCCGGCATCGAGTAATTCTTGATATGTAGGTTTTGCCATTTTTTTAGATTGCTGTTGGCAGTTAGCCTTTGGCCTTTGGCTTCAACAGCCAGTAACCAAAAGCAAATAGCCGAATTAACGTTTGGAGAACTGGAAGCTCTTTCTTGCTTTGGGTTTGCCGTACTTTTTGCGCTCGACTTCACGGGCATCACGGGTCAGCAACTTCTTGTCTTTCAACGGTTTACGGAAGTCGGCATTCAATTTTACCAGGGCACGGGAGATGCCCATGCGCGCTGCTTCGGCCTGGCCTTTGTAGCCGCCGCCGCCCACGTTGATTTTCAAGTTGTAAAGGTTGCTTTCCAGGTTCACCGTCGTGAAAGGCTCTGTGATGGACCCCTGAACGTGAAGCTGCGGGAAGTAATCTTTGTAATCCTTACCGTTGATGCTGATGGTGCCTTCCCCTTTGGTGAGGAACACCCTCGCAACGGAGGCTTTCCTTCTCCCTATGGCATTTATCATTTCCATGTTTGAAAAATTTCCTTGTTAAAAATTGAATGGTTCGGGTTTCTGCGCCTGGTGCGGATGCTCTGCCTCGGCGTACACGAACAATTTTTTAATCATTGCATTGCCCAGCTTGTTTTTGGGAAGCATGCCCCGAACGCCGATTTCGATGACGGATTCAGGTTTGCGGTCCATGAGGCTGCGGGCAGTTTCCCTGCGTTGGCCGCCGGGGTAGCCGGTGTAGCGGACATATTCCTTGCCGTCCAGCTTTTTTCCGGTGAAGCGGATTTTGTCGGCATTGACAACAATCACATTGTCGCCACAGTCCACATGCGGGGTGAAGGACGGCTTGTGCTTGCCCCTCAGCACCGCTGCGATGCGGGTAAACAAGCGGCCTGCAATCTGGTTGGTGGCATCCACCACGTACCAGCCGTGCTGAACCTCTTCTTTCTTCGCCGACGGGGTGTTGAAACTCCGTGTATTCACGATTTTGAATTTTAAACTATGAAAAAATAAGTCTGAATTTTGCCTTTTTCAAAGGCGGGTGCAAAAGTAATTTTGTTTCTCTGATTTTCAACTCCATTTTTCAAAAAAAAATCAAAATTGTTTTTCATAACTGACTGAAATTCAGTTGATTTTTTGCCCAACATTTTTAAACACCAGATAATCAAGGGGAAACAAAAAATCCGGCACGAGGCGTTTGGCAGGTTTTCTTTTCAAAAACAGGAACCAGCTTCTATTTTTGCAGCTAAATAAAAACAGGAACATGCACAGATTTTTCCAATTTTCCATCCTTTTGCTGTCCGCCATCTTTGCCACCGGCTGCCTCGACGACCCCGTCACGCCACAGGAGCAATTTGAAAAAGACATCGAAAAAATACAGGAATACCTGGCGGACAACAACCTCACTGCCGATTCCACCGCATCCGGCCTGCACTACATCACCGAGGTGGAGGGCACCGGCGGGCATCCAACCATCGACGACGACGTGACCGTTTTTTACAAGGGTTACTACCTCGACGGCAAAGTGTTCGACCAGACCGGCACGGACCCCGTCACATTCCCCTTGAAAAATGTCATTTTCGGCTGGCAGGAAGGTATCCCGCTGTTCCAGAAGGGCGGGAAGGGGAAACTGTTTTTGCCTTCCGGATTGGCCTACGGCCCCACGCCGCCGCCCGGTGTCCGCAAAAATGCCGTGATGATTTTCGAGGTGGAGTTGGTTGATTTCTGAGGCATCCCAACGTAAAATAACCAACGAAAGAAAAAGAACGGGCCAACCTGCAACCGAAAGCAGGGTGGCCCGCCTTTTTTTACGCCAAAACAAGGCGGAATTGCATCTTCCCCTGTGCCGAAACCTTTCGGCTGGCTGTCCTGAAATTTATAATTTTGCCCAAAACGCTTTGGAAATGAAGTACTTGAAAATATTTTTTGGCATCTCGCTTTTGTTCCTGTGGTCTTGCGCAAGCGACACATCCGGGTCGGTCAGGCCGGTCACTCAACGCCAGCAACCCCACTCGCATGGCAAAATCAACCAGATTTTAGTAGTGGCCGACTCCTCGCTCTGGAAGGGGGCGGTGGGTGATTCGTTTTTTTATTATTTCAATGCGCCCTACATCCTGCTGCCCCAGCCGGAGCCGATATTCGACCTCATTCACCGGACACCAGAGGAACTGACGGTGCAAACAGCGAAAAAAGAGTTCAGGACCATCATTTTCCTGGCCGACCTGAACGACGAAAATTCCTCCACCGCAAGGCTGCTACGGGCCGACCTCGGTGCCGCAAAACTCGTGGAAGTGCAGCAGGGCAAGGGCTACAACGTCACAGTCGGGCAGGACAAATGGGCGAGGTCGCAACTGCTGTTTTACATCAGCGGTTTTGGAGAGGGCAAATTGGCTGAAAACATCGCTGCCAACTTCCCGGCCATTGCCAAAAAAATCAATGAAAAAGACGGGGAAACGGTGAAAGCCAATACGTATCAGGGCGGTGAAAATGTCAAGCTGGAAGCCGAAGTGCTGGCCAAATTCGGCGTCAAAATGGAAATCCCGAAAGGCTACAAGCTGGCCAAATACGACGGCAGCACCAATACGCTTTGGCTCCGCAACGACGACCGGGAAATCATTGCCAACCTGCTCCTGCGCAAACTGCCGTACACGGACAAAAAGCAACTGACCAAGGTGGGCATCAAAAAAATCAGGGACGAAGTTGCCAAAATCGTCACCACGCAACAGCCCAACAGCTACATGCACATCAACGACGTGGACTTGCCGCTTTTTGTTGAAAATATCACCCTCAACGAGACCTACACCGTGCAGGCGAGGGGCGTCTGGGACATGGTGAACGACTTCAAGGGCGGGCCGTTCATCAGCAACCTCATGCTGAACCCCAAAACGAACGAACTGGTGCTGGTGGACGGCTTCATCTTCGCACCGGGCAAGGACAAGCGGAACTACATGCAGGAGATGGAAATGGTGCTTTCCTCGGCGCAGTTTTGAGCAGGGTAGATGTGAGGAGTGAGAGGCGAGAGTTGAGGCGTTGAGGGTTCTAAAGTGTTGAATTTCAGTATTTTAAATTCAATTCACTTTTCAAAATAACCCACGTCCACC
>JACRAN010000016.1 GCA_016234735.1 Bacteroidota bacterium
AAAATTTGTCCATGTCCACCATCTGCTGGAGTATCCGGCCCACTTCCCAGCGGGTGTGCCCGTGAAACGTGAGGCCCGATTTTGCCCTGTCGAAAAGCTGTTTCACCTCGGCCATTTCCGGGCGGTCGAGGAAATCCTGGCCGAGAAATTCTTCCCGCATCTGCACCACCACCTCCACGTGCTGCTCGTGCAACTCCTGCGCAAAGCCGAGGTGCGGGATGTTCGGGCCCAGCAAAATCAGGTCGCCGTCTTCGTAAAAACTGATGTGGTCGGCAATCTGGCGCTTGCCCCGGCCATTGGAAATGAACACGATTTCGTACTCCGGGTGGCAGTGCCAGTAGGGCAGGCTGGAGCAGTTTTCTTCGGTGAAACGCCGGAGCGTGAACGAGCTGCCGAACGACGGCTGGATATTTTCGAAGATGGGTTCCTTGCTTCTCATGCTGGCGGGTTGTTGATTTTTTCAGGCAGGTTTCCGGCTAAATTTAACCGACCTGGCCGCAATAATACGCCATCTGGTTAAAATTGCATCACAAGCTGTCAAAATCAGCGTAGTTGCACCAGGTATCTGCCGCTAACTTTGTCGGGTATTTAAGTTTCATGTATTACCATTTAGTTTTAAGCACGGTGGCATCCGATGGGATGCCACTTTTTTTTCCTTGCAAATCCATTTCCAGGAAATTTATATCCTGTCCAATTTTTGAAGCCTCTGCCGCTTGGCGGAGGCTTTTTCATTTCAGGCAACAGGAAGATAGTTCTTTTTCGCTGCCCCGGAACGGACTTCCGGGGTACTTCCGCTCTTTGCCGCTTTTGTCGGGGCGAATGCAAAAGGCAAAGTAGCCACCCTGCGGAACTGCCTGGCGTGTTCACCTGGCTGTCGTTTTTTCATCGACAAAAACCTGATTTTTGAGGCTGTCGTAGGGTGGTGAAATGACAATTTTCGTTCTGGAATCGATGCGGTGCAGGTACTTTCAGCAACCTGACTTTGCTTCCGAAACGATGTTTTTTGTTGTTTTGAAGACAAGAAACACGCTTTTCAGGGGCAAGTTGCTAAAAAATGGGAGCATCCGGCAGCGGCGGTTCGTTCTCTCGAAAGCCGGTGGAAGGTCACGATTGGGCATTTTACCCGATGAAAACGGCTGATCAGAAACCTGACTTTTGAGAGAATTTGGCAGGTCGTGCTGACAGGTCTTTTTTAAATTTGTAGCGTGATGGGAAGGTTCCTGAACACCAAATCAAAGGGCGGAAAATTCCGACGAACCGATGGCAGGGTTCCACGAATTTCATCGCGTTTTGTGAAGAAAGGAGTTTTCACTATCATTGCGCTCTTTACTTTGAAGAAGCATCAGATTTACTTTCATTACAAATAAAACTAATTTCTATGGCACGTTATTTACTACTCACTTTTGCTTTTCTGTTGGCGGGTGTCGCGGCTTTTGCCCAGACCAAGCTGGAGGGGACAGTGAAAGATGCTGACAGCGGCGAGCCTATCGTATTCGGTACCGTGGCACTTTTCCGAAATGGGGTGCTCATCACCGGGTCTGAGACGGATTTCGAGGGCTATTACAGCATCACGGAAATCGACCCTGGGACATACGATGTGGAGTTTTCCTACACCGGGTATGGCACCTCCAAGACTGAGGGTGTCACCATCAGTGGTGGCAAGGCGAACCGGCTTGACATGAAACTTTCACAAGGTGTAACCCTGGTTGAGGTTATCGTAAAGTACCAGAAGCCTCTCATTGAGCAAGACAACACAACGACCGGGAGCAACCTCTCCGCCGAGCAAATCAAGGCACTTCCCTTGCGGGACGTGAACGGAATTGCTGCGCTGGGGGCCGGTGTGGCATCTGACGGCGATGGTGGTGCCCTCAACATCCGGGGTTCCAGGTCGGACGCTACCAACTACTACATCGATGGCATCCGGGTGCGGGGGAACCTGCCGCCCAAGCAGTCCATCGAAGAGTTGCAGGTCATCACGGGTGGCGTGGAAGCACGCTACGGCGACGTGACCGGCGGTATCGTTTCCATCACGACCAAAGGCCCGTCTGAAGCATTCAGCGGCGGCGTGGAATTGGAAACGTCCCGCCTCACCGACCCGTACTACCAGGACCTGGCCAGCTTGCAGTTGAGCGGCCCGCTCCTAAAGAGCAAGGGCAAAACCATTCTCGGCTACCGCATCAACGGCCAATACCAATTTAACAAAGATGACGACCCACCTGCCACTTCGGTGTACCACATCACGGATGAGGTAAGGGCGCAGTTGGAACAAAACCCCATCCGGTTGGTGGGCAACACCGTTTTCCCCGAAGCGGAATATGTGGACAACACAGGCGTGGACGTGCTGGACTACAGGCCCAACGAGGAGCGGACTACCCTCGACCTGAACGGGAAATTGGATGCCAACCTCGGCAAAAACGTGGACGTGACTTTGTCCGGAACTTATTACAACATCGAAAACCAGTTCACGCCCGGCGGCTGGCGGGTCTTCAACTCCCAGAACAACCCAACGGCCAACGACTCCCGCCTGCGTGGCAACTTCCGTTTGCGCCACCGCTTGGGCGGCGCCTCGTCAACGCCCGGGGATGAAGCTAAAAAAGGCTCGGTGATTCAAAATGCAGTCTATGTACTTCAGTTTGGTTACGAAAAAGCAAAATCCGACGAGGCTGACCCGCGGCATGGCGGCAACCTGTTCGATTACGGCTACATCGGCAACTATGATTTGACCTGGAATCCTAAAATTGATAATTTTGCTCAAGAGACGGACTCAAGCTTTATTCTCTATCCCGGGTTATCTGACTACACAAGGGTTTTAAAAAATTATACTCCGAATACGGAAATCAACCCGGTGTTGACCCGCTACATTCCGAACAACGGAAGCGATTTTACTGATTTTGCTGATTTTGAAGTCATCAATGGCCGTATCCCGACGACTTTGGCCAACGTATGGTCTAACCACCACACCAACATTGGATCGGTTTACAACCTCAACCGCAAACGGGAGAGTGATTTGTACACGTTCAATGCGAATACCTCTTTCGAGTTGGTACCGGGCGGGTCTGGTAAGGACAACCGCCACAATATCCAGTTTGGTATTTTGTACGAGCAATCCATTCAAAGAGGGTACGATATCAACCCGAGCAGGTTGTGGACGATTGCAAGGGGGCACGCCAACGAGCACATCGAAGGCCAGGGCCTTGATTCTACCACATTAAATACTGCAATAGATTCGGTGTACATGGGGCAGTACCTGGAAGTTGATAAATTTACTGGCGAAATCATTCGGGATTCCATGTTTGAAATCCCAATTTATGCGCCCAACATTCTGGCGGAAAATTCGGACAACCAGTTTTTTCAGAGAGTGCGCGACAAACTGAACGTCCCGCTCAACCGGTACGTGAATGTGGATGGCCTGGACCCAAGTTTCATGAGCCTCGACATGTTCTCCGCACGGGAGTTGAATGACGAGGGTATCCTGAACTACTGGGGATATGATTACCTCGGCAACCAGTTGGATGGAATCACTTTTGATGATTTCTTCACGGCTACGGACGACAAAGGCATCCGTACTTTCCCCGTTGCGGCTTTTGAACCTAACTATCAGGCTGCGTACATCCAGGATAAATTCAAGTTCAGGGATGTGTTCTTCCGGGTAGGTGTGCGGGTGGACAGGTTCGATGCCAACACCAAGGTGTTGAAAGACCCCTACTCGCTGTACGACGTGATGACGGCTTCCGATTTCCACAGCCGTTTTGGTGGCGACCGCCCCGGCAACATCGGCGACGATTTCAAAGTCTATGTGAAAAGCGAAGGTGGCCAAACCGTACAGGCTTACCGCGACGACGACACCTGGTACTTCAACAACGGCGCACCTGCCAACGATGGTACGGAAATCTTCGGTGGCGGTATCGTGTACCCGCGCTACGCCGAAGACGATGAGTCGAAACGCGACGTTACCAGCAAAAACTTCGACCCGGATATTTCCTTCGAAGATTACACGCCACAGGTGAACTGGATGCCTCGTCTGGCCTTCTCTTTCCCGATTTCTGACGAAGCAAACTTCTTTGCCAACTACGACGTACTCGTGCAGCGCCCGCCGTCCAACTCATTAGTAAGCCCGCTCACCTATTTTTATTGGGAAACAAACGGCAGCGGCCTCCGCAACAACTCCAACCTGAAACCCGAGCGCACCGTCACCTACGAGTTGGGCTTTCAGCAAAAGTTGGGCGTGAATTCTGCCCTGAAACTTTCCGCCTACTACAAAGAGTTGCGGGACATGATCCAGAGCCGCTACTTCCTGCACGTGCCGGCTCCGGTCAACCTGTACGAAACGTTCGACAACCTCGACTTTGCAACGGTCAAAGCCTTCTCGGTCAGCTACGACCTTCGCCGTACCGGCAACCTCCAGATGAACCTCTCCTACACCCTGCAATTTGCGGACGGAACAGGTTCCAACTCTGAATCTTCCAGGGGCCTTGGCTCCAGGGGTATCCAGCGGACGCTCTTTCCGATGAGCTTCGATGAGCGCCACCGGGTGAGCGGTATCTTTGATTATCGCTATTCCTCCGGCAGGGCTTACAACGGCCCGCGCATTGGTGGTCTGGATGTTTTGGCAAATACCGGCCTCAACTTTACTGCCATCGCAGTTTCCGGTCGGCCCTACACCGCTGCCATCCAGCCGGATGCCTTCGGTTCCAGCGGTATCCGGGGTGCAGTGAACGGCTCACGCCTGCCCTGGAACCTGTCGGTCAACGCCCAGTTGGACAAGCAGTTCAACCTGACAAAGGAAGGGTCAAAACGCAGTGTGGGCATGAACATTTACATTCGGGTATCCAACCTGCTCGACCGCCGCAACATTCAGGGGGTGTACCGCTTCACGGGTTCGCCCGACGACGACGGCTTCCTCAATTCTGAACGGGGACTTTCCCTGTTGGAGAGTGCTACCGGGCCAGGCCAGAGCGAGGCGGCTTTCCTTGCTTCGTACCAGTGGAGATTGCTGAACCCGGACAACTACAGCCTCCCGCGGAGGGTATTCATTGGCGCTATCTTCGATTTCTAAAATGATAAAACAGGCTGGTGGAACAGGGACTTTCTCCTCCCGGTTTCACCGGCTTTCACAAAATTTTTGAACCATGCGTAGTTTAAAAACAATATTCACGATGGCTGTGGCGACGATGCTGTTTGCTTCGTCAGCGTACGCCTACTACGACCCCAGCAGGCAGCATAAAAAGCCAGGCAACAACACGGTCAAATTCCGGGAGGCTTGTACCACTGCCAAAGCCCAGATTGACCAGGACGTCAACAACGTGCGTGCCCGTTTGACCACGGGTGGCGACATCTGGTGGGACCGCGTCGACGGCAAATACGTGGTGCCAAAAGTAGCACCGGGGCAAACGGAGGTTTCGTCCATTTTCGCCGGTGCCGTGTGGCTCGGTGGTTTCGACCCGGGGGGCAACCTGAAAACTGCCTGTCAAACTTATGGGAATCAAAGCAACAGCAGCGACTTCTGGCCCGGCCCGCTCACTCTGGGCGAGGATGGCGACGAGGGAACTACTACTTCCAAAGAAATTTGTGACAAATGGGACCGGTTCTTCGAAGTTTCCGGTCAGGAAATCAAAGAACACTTGGACAAGTTCCGCACGGCACGGGATGGTGGCGATGCCTACACCGAAGACCAAATTCCGGTAGGCGTAAAAGGCTGGCCGGGAAAACGAAACGATTACTTTTTCTCCGTTCACCAGTTCGATTTGCCCGACACTTACCAGGGCTTGGCCGGTTTCTGGGACGAAGACGGCGACGGCATCTACGACCCGCTCCAGGGCGACTTCCCGACCATCGAAATCCGTGGCTGCGAGGAACTTCCTCCGCAATTCCCGGACGAAATGATTTTCTGGATTTACAACGATGAGGGGGGTGGAGCCCTCCACGGCGAAACGGAAGGTATTGCCATCCGTATGGAAGTGCAGGTACAGGCGTTCGGTTACTCCACCAACGACCAGATCAACGACATGACCTTCCAGCGTTTCAAGCTCATCAACCGGGCAAAAGAAGACATCGACAGTACCTATTTTGCGATGTGGGCGGATGCCGACCTGGGCTGCTACCTCGATGATTATGTGGGTTGTGACGTTGGCCGCAGCCTTGCCTACACCTATAATGTGGACGCGGAAGACGGCCAGCCGGGCATCACCTGCGACGGTGTGCCCACTTACGGAACGGAAATTCCGATTATCGGCCTCGATTATTTCCGTGGTCCGCGCGATGCGGACGGGAACGAATTGGGCATGTCCTCGTTCACCTATTTCAACAACCCTTCTTACGGTAACCCGCCTCCGGGCACCGGCGACCCATCGAATGACACTGAATTCTACCGCTATCTTTCCGGTAGCTGGAAGGATGGTACGCCGTTCAGCTTTGGCAACGATGCCTACCTTCCGGGCGCTACCACGAACCTGATTGATTACGCCTTCGTCGATGACCCGGACGACCCGAACGGTTGGTCCATGTGCAACCCAGGTTCGGATTTCCCGACCGGTTTACCGCCCTACGACCGCCGTACCGTGCAGGCTTCCGGCCCGTTCACGCTCCAGCCCGGCGCTGTGAACGAGTTGATTATCGGTGCCGTTTGGGTGCCAAACATGGATTACCCTTGCCCGGACATTACCAAACTCAAAGATGCCGACGACATTGCGCAGGATTTGTTCGACAACTGTTTCGACATCGTGGACGGCCCGGATGCACCGGATGTTGACTGGATTGAATTGGACCGGGAAATCATCGCTGTTTTGACGAACAGGCCATTCCCTTCCTCCAACAACTATCAGGAAAGCTATGTGGAACCAGGTATCGGTTTCCCTGACGATATTACCGACACGACTTACACCTTCGAAGGCTACCTGTTGTACCAGGTGGCAGGGCCAAACGTTGGTGCCGTCGATTTTGACGACCCGACGAAAGCCAGGCTGGTTTACCAGGTGGACGTACGCAACGGTATCCGGAGCCTGTACAACTGGATAGCCATCGAAAACCCGGGCGCAACTGCCGACCCGGGCGCACCGGATTTTGTCTTCTACCCGGAAGTGAAAATCGAAGGCCTCGACGAAGGTGTCCGCCACACTTTCCGGATTGACGAGGACCAGTTTGCCACCGGCGACCGCCGGTTGATCAACCATCGGAAATACTACTTCACGGCCCTGGCATACGGTACCAACAACTATCAGCAATTTGACCCGATAAGTCAGTTTGGTCAGAGGACAACCTACCTCGAAGGCCGCAACAACATCGGGCCGAGAGGGGATGGTCTGCCTTACACCGTTATTCCACGGCCTATTTTGGACCGTAAACTCAACGCCAGCTACGGGGACGGCCCTGTGGTGACCCGAATTGACGGCGTGGGCGTGGGCGGTAATTTCGTTGACATCTCCGACGAGACGAGGAGCAAAATCCTTGACGACACTTTTGATGGAACCATTGTTTACCAGCAGGGCCGAGGCCCAATCAACGTGTCTGTTTTCAACCCGCTGGAAGTGAAGGATGGTGAGTTCGAAATTACCTTCATCGATGAAAACATGAGCAACGACAAGTTGGACAACGACGTGTTCTGGCAGTTCAAAGACCTGAACAGCAACGACCCGGTGATTCTTTCCGACAAGTCGCTCGATATTTTGAACGAGCAAATCTTCGGGCAATACGGCTTCACCATCACCATCGGCCAAACCGACGACGTGGGCGACTGGGCAGATGAAACGGACGGTGCCATCGGCTACGAGCAGGTGTACGAATCCGTAAACAAACCGTTCTGGCTGTCAGGTATTGAGGATGGGTTTCTTTTAAGCGGTGTTACGGTTTCCAATACTGCTTTCGATTACGTCAGGCACCTTGCCAAATGGGGAGTACGCAACCACGAGGTACTGGCCACCATTGGCCCGGGTTACTTCATGCCCTACCAGGTTACCGATTACCGCGCCAGGATAGGCGGCACGGAATATCCGTTCTACGTGACCCCGGCATGGAGGGGCGAACAGGCTGACCTCACCAACGATGAAGACCTCATTGAGAAGGTCAACAACGTGGACATCGTATTCACTTCTGACAAGAGTTTGTGGAGCCGCTGCGTCGTGGTTGAAATGTTCAACAGCGACTATGGCAGCTTTGCCCTTCGGGAAGACGGTACGCCTGTCACCTCTCAGGGCGGCAGTTTCAGCTTCGACCTCCGGGGTGTACCTTCCGTAGGAAAAGAAGACAGCGACGGCGACGGCTTCCCCGACCCGGATGGGAGTGACAGCCTCGGCATGGGTTGGTTCCCGGGCTACGCCATCGACGTGGAGACCGGCAAGCAGTTGAACATTTTCTTTGGTGAAAACTCGGCCTACTCTCCCGAAAACGGCTTCCTCGGCAACTACAGCGGCGGCCTGCCAAATGGCGGTGACATGATGTTCAATCCGTCGGCTCAGGTGCAATTCGACCTGAACTATAACGACGCCAACGGGGATTTTACGCCATTGTTTTCCCCCATGTTCTGGTATGCCGGTGGCCAACACGCCGTTTATGTAACTTCCGAAGATTACGATGGGTGCGCCTATTTGTACGGGAGGTTCCACCCCAGCCAGACCGACCTGAAAAAAGTGACTGCCATTAAAAAAATCACCTGGGCTGGTATGCCGCTGATGGCCACAGGCACCAAGATGCTTCCATACAGCGAAGGCCTGATTCCGAACGACCTGACGGTGAAACTTCGGGTGGACAACCCCTACGAAGTGGAAACCGGCACGGGTGAGTTCAACGGCTACCCGACCTACCGCTTCAAGCTGGAAGGCAGGCAGGCCGAGGCATTGAACGAGGAGGGCATCAACGAAGCGTTGGCCAAAATCAACCTCGTCCCGAACCCGTACTACGCCTTCTCCGATTACGAAGATGGCCGTCTGTCGAACGTGGTGAAAATCACCAACCTGCCTGCGAAATGCACCGTCACGATTTACACACTGGATGGCAAATTCATCCGCCAGTACAATCGGGACGAGCTACCGGGCGAACCGCAGGGTGCCGGGATACCGAGTTCGCAAATCATCCCCGACATCGAGTGGGATTTGAAGAACAGCAAGGGTATCCCGATTGCCGCAGGGGTGTACCTCGTTCATGTGGATGCCCCCGATTACGGGGAGCGCACCTTGAAATGGTTCGGGATTACCAGACAATTTGACCCGACGGGCTTGTAATCAAATTCAGTGTCAGCAGGCTGCCGGAACCCCGGTAACCTGCTGACACTCAAAAATTTCAAACGAAAGATTTATGAATAAGTCATTATACCTTTTCCTTTCCCTGGCTTTGGTGGCAATGACGGCATCTGCTGCGCTGGCAGGCAACCCTGACCGCCAGGGCGAAGCCGGTGCGCCTGAATTGCTGATGAACCCCTGGGCAAGAAGTGCGGGCCTCCATACCATGAGCACTTCGATGGTCACAGGCGTGGAATCCATGATGCTCAACATCGCCGGGCTGGCCAGGATCAACAAAACAGAAGTGGTACTCGGCCACACGATTTACCTGAAAGGCACCGACATCAGCATCAATGCATTGGGGCTTTCACAAAAAATCGGCAAAAACAGCGCAATCGGCATCAGCCTGATGTCGCTTGATTTTGGCGACATCCCACGCACCACCACCTTCCAGCCGGAAGGCACCGGCGGCACTTTTTCGCCCCGCTACATGAATTTTGGCATCGGTTTTTCGCACATCTTCGAGAACAAGGTTTCCGTGGGCGTGCTCGGAAGGGCTGTCTCCGAAAGTATCGAGGACGTGTCGGCTACTGCCGTCTGCATGGACGCAGGCGTTCAGTACGTCACCGGCGAGCGTGACAACTTCAAGTTTGGCATTTCGCTCCGCAACATTGGCGGCAGGATGCAATTCAAAGGCGAAGGCCTGTCAGAGGAAATCGCCATCCCGGACTTCGATGGCGAACATGGCATCGTGGCCAACCAGCGGGCTACCACCTTCGAGTTGCAGTCCGTTTTGAACATTGGCCTGTCCTACGATTTTTATGTGGCTGGCGACAGCCGCATCACCACCGTTGGCAACTACACTTCCAACGCCTTCTCCGAAGACCAGATAGGTGGCGGTTTGGAGTTCTCGTTCAAAGAATTGGTCATGCTCCGTGCTGCGTACAAACTTGACCTCGGTCAGCTTTCTTCCTCCGACAACACGGTGAACGCAGATCCGCTCTACACGGGCATTTCCGCCGGTGTCACCCTGAACGTGCCGGTGAGCAAGAAAGAAAATGCGCCCCGCATTGCTTTCGACTATGCTTACCTGACGACGAAAATTTATGATGGTACGCACAACCTGTCCGTGCGCATCAGCCTGTAAAAAAAACAAGCGGGGCTGCTTCGCCAGCCCCGCTTTCTTTTCTGCCTCTCTGGTTTTCCTGTTTTTTTCCTGTCTGAAATAAGTAACGATTGTACCGGCGACTTCAGTCGCCGAGGCAACGGCGACTGAAGTCGCCGGTACAGGTTATTTTCACACGGTGAAATGCGACCCGTTTCACCCCAAACGTATGGCTATGTCTCAAACTAAAACCTTCCTCCTGACGGCACTCGGCCTTTGTTTTTTCATCGCTCCCGCCACTGCCCGCTACGACCCGAAACTTCAAAAACGGCCTTCCGCTCCGCAACGGGTCAACTTCCGGGAAGCCTGCACCACCGCCCAGGCGCAGATTGACCAGGACGTGAACAACGTGCGGGCCAGGCTGCTCACCGGCGGCGACATCTGGTGGGACCGCAGCGACGGCAAGTACGTGGTGCCGAAGCCGCTGCCCGGCCAGCCGGAGGTGTCGGCCATTTTCGCAGCGGGCATCTGGCTGGGAGGCTTCGACCCCGGCGGCAACCTGAAAATGGCCTGCCAGACCTACGGCAACAACAGCGGCAGCAGCGACTACTGGCCTGGGCCGCTCCGGGCCGACGACGGCAGCACCAGCAAGTATGCCTGCGACAACTGGGACCGGTTTTTCGAGGTCACCGGCCAGGAAATCCGGGAGCACCTCGACAGGTTCCGGGAATCCCGGGACGGTGGCGAAGCCTACACCGCCGACCAGGTTCCGGCGGGCGTGAGGGGCTGGCCCGGTCGGGGCAATCCGTACTTCTACGCCACACACCTGTTTCCCCTGCACGACAGCGACCAGGGGCTGGCCGGTTTTTGGGACGAAGATGGCGACGGGCGGTACGACCCGCTCCAGGGCGACTTCCCTATCGTCGATTTGCAAACCTGCCAGGATGTGCCCATGTTTCCCGACCAGATGATTTTTTGGATTTACAACGACGAGGGCGGCGGGGCCATCCACGGCGAGACCGAAGGCATCCCCATCCGCATGGAAATACAGGCGACGGCCTTCGCCTACGCCACAGACAATGCCCTGAACGACATGACCTTCCAGCAGCACAAGTTCATCAACCGGGCGAAGGAGGATATCGACAGCATGTACTTTGCGCTGTGGATGGATGCCGACCTCGGCTGCTATTTGGACGATTACATTGGCTGCGACCCCAGCCGAAACCTTGCCTACTACTACAACGCTGACGACGTGGACGGCCAACCCGGAGGCACCTGCGGTGGAGTGCCGACTTACGGCAACACCATCCCGGCCATCGGGATTGATATTTTCAGAGGGCCGCTGGATGAAAATCATTCGGAATTGGGCATGTCTTCTTTCATGTATTACAGTAACGGGGATGGCCCTCCCGGAACGACTTCTCCAAGCACTGGTAAAGAATTTTACCGCTACATGTCCGGGAGTTGGAAAGATGGCACTCCATTAACCTATGGAGGTGATGGTTATTTTCCTGGTGCCCCTGTCAACTACACCAAATACGCATTCCCCGGTGCTCCGAACGACCCGGATGG
Organism: Bacteroidota bacterium; assembly: GCA_016234735.1. Classification (GTDB taxonomy): domain Bacteria; phylum Bacteroidota; class Bacteroidia; order Chitinophagales; family Saprospiraceae; genus UBA6168. The sequence continues at coordinate 11,887 of JACRAN010000016.1, forward strand.
CTGGTCGATGTGCCACCCGGGGTCGGAATTTCCAACCGGTTTGCCACCTTACGACCGTCGCACGGTGCAGTCCTCCGGCCCGACACGCCTGCAACCGGGGGCAGTGAACGAACTTGTCTTCGGCGTGGTGTACTCCCCCAGCTTAGACTACCCCTGTCCCGACCTTTCCACGCTCTTTTTTGCGGATGACCTGGCACAGTGCTTTTTTGACGATTGCTTTGAATTAGCCAATCCAATTGATGCCCCCGATGTTGACTTCATTGAATCGGACAGAGAGTTGGTGGGCATTCTAACCAACAAGCCTCCGCCTGCTTCCAACAACTTTGAGGAATCGTTCGAGGAGTTTATCCAGTGTACATTTGGCGATTTTGACAACACTTACAACTTCGAGGGATACCTCGTGTATCAGTTGGCAAATCCGAATGTCAGTCCGTTCGCACTGAATGACCCTGAAAAGGCCCGTCTCGTTTTTCAATCCGACGTGAAAAATGGCGTGGCCTCCGTGTACAATTGGAAATCAAAGCCCAATCCCAACTACGACCCCACTGTTCCTGGGTCGGATGATGTGCTCTACTACCCGGAGTTGCAAGTGGAGGGTGCCGACGAAGGCGTGGAGCACAGCTTTCACCTCACGACGGATGCATTTGTCACAGGCAACAATCGGCTCATCAACCACAAAAAATATTACTACATGGCCAAGGCATACGCCTACAACCAATTCCAGCCGTTCGATCCCTTCACTCAGACCGGGCAAAAAACAGAGTACATGGAAAGCAGGAATAATATCAGGCTATATACCGTGGTGCCAAGGCCAGCGCAGTCCGGTTTGGACAAGGTTCAAATCGTGCCCAATCCGTTCTACAATTTCAAGGCTTATGCCGACGATGGCGGGAACGGGGTGCTGAAAATCACGAACCTGCCAGCCAGGTGCGAGGTGTCCATTTATTCGTTGGAAGGGAATTTGGTGCGGCATTGCAGACTCAACGAGCAGACTGCACCG
>JACRAN010000187.1 GCA_016234735.1 Bacteroidota bacterium
ATTGGCTCCTATTGCGGAAGAAGCGGTTGGGATGATGACGAACAGCTTCTTCCAAGGTTTCTAGTTCGTTATCTTGCAGTTTGATGTATCTCATGCCGCAAGATAACAAAGTGTCGAATAATTAAGGCGAACTACTTAGCATGAAGCTATTTGCAGAGTTTCTCCTTGCGATACAGGAAAAAAAAGAGCAAGGCAAACAAGCAACGAAGAGGAAAGGCAAATTCCTCGAAGGTCTTGCTCATATTCCTATTCCTATGGATAATCTCATCATTGACCGAGCAGAAATTTATGCAGACCGAATTTGATTCGAGAATATTTGTGTCAACAAATATCCTTTGCTACATGAACGACCTGACAAAGCCTATCGGGCAACAGGCTTTTGTCAGGCTGAAAGAGTTGAATGACAATAACAATGAACTGATTATAAGTACACAAGTTATCAGAGAATTTACAAATGTAACGCTCCGAAATGCCATCTACCATAAGCTCGACTTGAAGGACAGTATAAACGGGGTAATCCAAAGCATCACCGAATTTTATAAAAACTTTGAAATCCTCTACGACAACGAACAAGTGCTGACCAACTGGCTCCAACTCCTCCCCGCCCTCACCACCAACAAAGATGTTTTCGACTTCAACATCGCCGCCACCCTCCGGGCGAACGGCATCCGCCACATCCTCACCCACAATGCCAACGATTTTTCAAAATTCTCCGACTGGTTGACGATATTGCCGCTTTTTCCACAAAAGCGGTCACCTGCATGAACCCTGTCCTCCTCGTCATTTACCACCTGCTGAAATACGTCGTCAAGGCGGCGCTCCGGGTTTATTATTCAAAAATCACCGCGACAGGCAGGCCCCGCACCCGTTTCGGCACCCCCTGCATCGTTGTCAGCAACCACCCCAGCACCCTGCTCGACCCGCTCAACGCCGTGGTGGAAGTAAAATCCGAGGTGTTTTTCCTCGCCAATGCCGGCCTGTTCCGCAACCCGGTAGCGGCCTGGCTGCTCCGCAAACTCTACTGCATCCCCATCGAGCGGGTGCAGGACACCGGCGGCAAACCGCTCGACAACGCCGCCAGCTTCGAGCAGTCGAGCCGGCACCTGGCCCGTGGCGGCTGCCTCTACGTGGCCCCGGAGGGCAGCAGTTTTGTGGAGCGGCGGCTGCGAAAGTTCAAAACCGGCACCGCCCGCATCGCCTTCGATGCCGAAAGCCGCCGCCACTTTCAGCTCGGCCTCACCATCCTGCCCGTCGGGTTGAACTACTCCGACCCCACCCAATTCCGCAGCGAACTGCTCAAGGTGTACGGCGAACCAATCCGGGTCGCCAACTTCCAAAAAAACTGGGAGGAAGACCAAATTGAAGCCGTGCGCACCCTCACCGAGCAAATCGAGGAGCAACTTTCCGCCCTCATCATCGACACGGAGAATGACGCCGAAGACCAGTTGCTCCGATGACTGGAGGTCATTTTTCAAAGCTAAAATCCCCAGCCGCCGCCTGCCTGTTTGCAGCGTTCGCAGGTGGTTTTGGGCCGCCTGCGGCAATGGAAAACCGAAGCCCCGGCGGCCTTCCAGGAATTTTCGGTCCGTGTTTTTTCTTATTTTGAAAAAGTCAAGTCCTTGAAAATCAGCGACTTGGCTACAAAAAATGTCGGCCAGCCAGTCGGCGGCCTGGCCGCACTGGTGGCCACTTTCCCCGTTTTTCTGCTGGGGTGCGCTACGCACTTCCTGCCCACTTTCGTTGCCAAAAAAATAACGGACCACCTCAACGGCGATTTCCATTGGGTGCCGACGTACAAGTTCACCGCCGGGGTGGTCACCTACCCGCTGTTCCTCGGCCTGCAAATCTGGGGGGTGAGCGAATTGGCCGGGGGCAACGGCTGGCTGACCTGGGCCTACGTCCTCAGCATCGTCCCCACCGGCCTGGTCGCCGAATGGTGGCTGAAAAAATGGCAACACTGGCAGGAGCGCCGCCGGGCCTCAGTTTTAAGCCGAAAGCAAAAAGCCAGGTGGGATGAACTGACCGACCTGCGCCGTGAAATCCTGGAAACCTGCCCCTGAAAACATGTCCGCCGGAAAGCCGCCTTCGTCGAAGGGATGGCCTCAGTTTTTTTTGAAAAAACTACTTTTGCAAACCCTTCCCCAATCCGAAATCCGCAATCGTAAATCCGCAATCGAATGACCTACGACAACTTCACCATCAAAGCCCAGGATGCTATCCTCAAGGCGCAACAATTGGCCGCCAGCCTCAACCAGCAGCACGTGGACTCGGCACACCTGCTGCGGGGCATCCTCGAAACGGACGAGCACACCACCACTTTTTTATTTGAAAAAAGCGGCATCAGTATGCCCGTGTTGCTGCGCCAAATCGAAACACTCATCCAACTCACGCCCAAAGTCAGCAACTCGGAGAAGCAGTTCCTCACGCCCGAAGCCAACAAGGCGCTGGCCCGTGCCAAAAAAATGCTGGCCGATTTTGGCGACGAGTACATCAGCATCGAACTGATTTTGCTGGGCATCCTGCAAGGCGAAGACAAAACCGGCAAGCTGCTGAAGATGCTCGGCGCCACGGAAGATGCGCTCCGCAATGCCATCACCGAATTGCGCAAGGGCGAAAAAGTGACCGACCAGAGCAGCGACGAG
>JACRAN010000188.1 GCA_016234735.1 Bacteroidota bacterium
TTACAATCAATTTCTGTAGCAAGTTTGTCATAACGCATTATAAGAAAGTCAGCATGTGCAATCAAAATTCGTCTTTGAGAATTATAATTTCTTCGAAATTGTATTGCTGTCTCAGAGTTGAAGTCAGCATCTTTTGAAGCTTTAAGCTTAGTTGTTTCAATACCAATTTTAGTAATGCTTTCAAGTGTGTCAGTTAGAGTCTTTCTTATCACTCTATTTGTTTCCTTGTTTTTTTGTATCAATGTTACGATAAGTGAAATAAGCGATAGTGTCAGCGCACTGCCACTTATAATAATCAAGATATAGTCTTTTGTTGTCATTGATATTTTTTTGACTTTTAAGCGATACGATTGCTAAAAGCAATCGTATCGCTCTGCACCCTACGCCGAATACTTCTCCACAAACGCCTTCATCTCGTCCACCATCTCCGGGCTGCCCATCGCCACCGTCACCCGCTGGTGCAGGCCTGTGGGCGAGAGGTCGAGCACCCGTTCGAGGGCGCAAGTGATGGCCTTGCCGCCCGCCTGTTCCACCACGAAGCCGATGGGGTTGCACTCGTAGAGCAGGCGCAGCTTGCCGAGCGGATACTTTCGGGTGTTCGGGTAGAGGAAAATGCCGCCCTGAAACAGGATGCGGTGGATGTCGCTGACCATTGAGCCGATGTAGCGCAGTTGCATGTTGTTGTCGGAGCAGTGGTCGATGTAGCGGCGCATCTCCACGTCGAACTTGAGGTAGTAGCCCTGATTGATGGAGTAGTAGTTGCTGCGCTTCGGTATCTGGATGTTCTGGTGCGAGAGGCAAAACTCGCCGATGGTCGGGTCAAGCGTGAAGCCGTTCACGCCGCTGCCGGTGGAATAAACGAGGATGGTCGAGGTGCCGTAGAGCACGTACCCGGCAGCCACGAGGTCGGTGCCTTTTTGCAAAAAATCTTCGGTCGTGACAGGCTCGGCGGTGTCGCTCACCCGGCGGTAGATGCCGAAGATGGTGCCCACCGACACGTTCACATCGATGTTGGAGGAGCCGTCGAGCGGGTCCATCACCACCACGTACTTGCTCTCCTTGCCCTTCAAGGGTGGAATGATGATGTACTCTTCGTTTTCTTCGGAGGCGATACCGGCGCACTCGCCACTGTTGCACAGGCATTCGATGAGTTTGTCGTTGGCGTAGAGGTCGAGTTTCTGAACGGTGTCGCCGTGCAGGTTTTCGTTGCCAACGGCACCGAGGATGTTGAGCAGACCCGCCTTGTTGACTTCCCGGTTGACAATTTTGGCGGCTACGCCAATGTCACGGAGCAAGCCGGTGAGTTCGCCCGTGGCGAAACTATGCTCCTGCTGCCGACGAATGATGAACTCGTCGAGGGTTACGATTCGGTTTTGCATGCACTTTGGTTAGGAGTTATGAGCTATGAGTTATGAACGGATCCCCAATCTCATAACTCATAACTCATAACCAATTAAAATCTCGAGTCAATGTAATACGGCAGCATCGCCCGCCAGGTCGGCCAGTCGTGGCGCATGTCGGTGCCCCAGATGTCGAGTTCGTGCGGGATGCCTTTGGAAGCGAGGATGCCCGCCAGCGTCTTCGAAGCATCGGGGCTTTCGTAGGCACCGGAGCCGGTCACGATGTGGCAGTGGTGTTTGCTCCGCAAAATCGGGAGAAAATATTCGTCGTTGAGGTTCGGCAGGTACGATACCGGGGAGTTGAAGTACACGTCGTCGTCGTAGTAGCCGTCTGTGTAGGTCTGAAGCTCGTACACGCCGCTCATGGCAATCACACCGTCCAGCAGGTCAGGGCGCTTGAGGTACAAATTGGCGGAGTGGAGCGCGCCCAGCGATGCCCCGGTGACGTAAATCGGTGTCTCCGGGCTGGTTTTGCTTTTGATGAACGGAACGACTTCGTTGTACACGTAGCTGTTGAAATGCGTGTGGCGGATGGCCTTGTGGCGGGGGTGCATTTTGTTGTTCAGCCAGCTTTCCGAGTTGATGCTGTTGATGGAAAAAACCTTGACCTTGCCGGCGTTGATTTGGTTTTCCAGCACGTCCATCATCAGGAAGCGCTCGTATTCCAGAAAATCGGCAGCAGCGGTCGGCAGCATGAGCAGGGAAAAACCAAAGTTCCCCCAGATGCCGATTTCCATGTTTTTGTTCAGTGACGGGCTGTGCCATTGGTGGATTTCACGGTGCATTTCGTCAGTTTTGAGTTATTGAGTTTTGAGTTTCGAGTTGGGCGCAGCCAATCGGCTTGCCGCAAAGATATTTCGCTAATTTTGCCTGCCCAAACTTAATTTGCCCGGAAGCGTTTCCGTTCGTCAGTCCGGCAGTTGGCAGTTTGCAGTCAAGGACTGCCAAAATGGCCCAGACTGCAAACTGCCAACTGCCGAACTGCCAACTCAAATGAAGCATCTTTTCTTCCTCAATAAATACTTCGTAAAATACCGGTGGAGGTTCCTGTCGGGCATCCTCTTCATTTTCATTTCCAACTATTTTCTGTCGTTGCAGCCGCAGATGATCCGGCAGGCACTCGATCTGGTCATTGAAAACATCGCCCTCTACCGCATGTACGACGGCTTTGAAAGCCAGTCTATCGTGTTTGCGCACTTTGGCAAAACGCTGCTCTTCTTCGGCTTCGTGGTGTTGGCATTGGCCTTCCTGATGGGCTGTTTTTTGTTCCTCGTGCGGCAGACCATCATCGTCATGTCGAGGCTCATCGAGTACGATTTGCGGAAGGAAACCTTCCGGCATTACGAAGAATTGCACCTGGCTTTTTACAAAAAAAACAGCACCGGCGACCTCATGGCGAGGATTGTCGAAGACGTATCGAAGGTGCGGATGTACCTCGGCCCTGCCATTTTGTATGGCATCAACCTGTTTTCCCTGTTCACGCTCGTCATCATCTCCATGCTCCGGGTGAACGTGGAACTCACGCTGTACTCGCTGGCACCACTGCCCATTTTGTCCATTTCGATTTACTACGTCAGCAATTTGATCAACAAAAACAGCGAAAAAATACAGCGCCAACTTTCCAAACTGACGAGCATCACGCAGGAAGTTTTCTCCGGCATCCGGGTCGTAAAATCCTACGTGCAGGAGGCACCGATGGGCCGTTTTTTCAAAAACGAAAGCCAGGCGTACATGGACAAATCGCTCAAACTGGCGAGAGTGGATGCCATGTTCCACCCCGTCATGCTGCTGCTCATCGGCCTCAGCACCATCATCACGGTGTACGTCGGCGGGCTGCAAGTGGCCAGGGGCAACGTCACCACCGGCAACATCGCCGAGTTCATCATCTACGTGAACATGCTCACCTGGCCGGTCACCTCGCTCGGCTGGATCAGTTCGCTCATCCAACAAGCGGCGGCTTCGCAAAAACGCATCAATGAATTCCTGAACGTACAGCCGGAGATTGTCAATCCAGTGGGGAATTCGGAATTCGGTATTGGGTATTTGGAATTGAACGGCAATACCCAATACCAAATTCCAAATTCCAAATTCCAAGGCACCGTCGCCTTCCAAAACGTCAGCTTCACCTACCCTGACACGGGCATTGTGGCGCTCCGCAATGTCAGCTTCGAACTGCTTCCCGGCCAAAAACTCGCCATCATCGGGCGCACCGGATGTGGGAAATCGACCCTCGCCGACCTGCTCGTGCGCTTGTACGACGTGACCGGCGGCCACATCCTCGTGGACGGCACCGACATCCGCTACCACGACCTCAACCGCCTGCGCCGCCACATCGGCTACGTGCCGCAGGACGTGTTCCTGTTCTCCGACTCGGTGTCGAACAACGTGCGCTTCGGCAAGCCGGAAGCCACACAAGCCGCCGTGGAAACCTTCACCCGCCACGCCGCCATCTACGACGAAATCGCCGACCTCCCCGACGGCTTTGAAACGGTGGTGGGCGAGCGGGGCGTTACCCTCTCCGGCGGCCAGAAGCAGCGGGTGAGCATCGCCCGTGCCTTCATCAAACAGCCCGACATCGTCCTCCTCGACGACTGCCTCAGTGCCGTGGACACCAACACCGAAAAGCAAATCCTGAGCTACCTGCGGGACGACCTCGCCGACAAAACCGCCATCATCATCACCCACCGCATCTACTCGCTGCTTGAGTTCGACAAGATCATCGTGCTGGCCGATGGCCGCATCGCCGAGGAGGGTACCCACGAGGAGTTGCTGAAACGCAGGGGCTACTACTACGAGCAGTTTGAGAAGCAGCGGATGGAGGACGAGACGTGATTGAAAACGCGTCGGCGCAAGGCCAGTCTGCTACTTTTCACAAACAAATTTTGCAATTTCAACCAATTCCATACATTTGTCAGGGCTTGGGCGGCAGGGGCCAGGGGCTGGCAAGCGGCGCGGGCAAATTTTTCACCAAAATTTCTATTGACCAGTGGACAACGACAGAAAATTAGACATTGTATTTTCCAAGAAAGTAAATGCCGGAAAACGAAGGACCTACTTTTTTGACGTGCGCAGAACGAAAGGCGACGACTTCTACCTGACCCTCACGGAAAGCACCAAAAGATTCAACGGGGAAGGCTTCGAGCGCCACAAAATTTTTCTTTACAAGGAAGATTTCAACCGCTTCCTCAACAGCCTCGACGAAGTGGTCAGCTACATCAAAACGGAACTGATGCCCGACTACGATTACGAGGAATTCGACCGCCGCCACGAGGAATGGGAAGCCCGCCAGGAGGAAGAAGGCCCCGACGGCCCCCGCCCGACGAACAACGGCAGTGGGGATGACGCCGAGAAACAGGAAATGGAGAAGCCCAAAGAATCTGAGAAGCCGAAATTGCCTCCCCGGTCAAAGGAAGACGACGACATGAGTTGGTAAAATTTTAGAGGGTGAGAGAGTGAGCAA
>JACRAN010000189.1 GCA_016234735.1 Bacteroidota bacterium
CGCATCGTACCTGCGGTTGCGCTGACGCTTTTTTTGTTGGTCTTGTTGCTTCATATTGACACGAATTTAACCACTTTCGTGTCCGGTTTTTTTAGACCATCTCATTTTGCCATATTATTTGAATGTGCATCCTTGCAAATCTAAGAAAGTTTTTCTTTCAAAAACCTCCCCGTCCAACTCCCCTCCACCTTCACCAAATCTTCCGGCGTCCCCTGAAAAACAAGGTTCCCCCCGTCCTTGCCGCCATCCGGCCCAAGGTCAATCACCCAGTCGGCGCATTTGATGACCTCCATGTTGTGCTCCACCACCAGCACCGAGTGGCCGTTCTCCACGAGGGCGTTCAGGGCACCGAGCAGCGTGCGGATGTCGTGGAAGTGCAGCCCCGTCGTGGGTTCGTCGAAGATGAACAGGAGCGGGTTTTTGGCGCTGCCGCTCACGAGGAAGCTGGCCAACTTCACCCGCTGCGCCTCGCCGCCGGAGAGGGTGCTGCTGCTCTGGCCGAGCTTCACGTAGCCGAGGCCCACGTCGTTCAGCGGCTTGATTTTGTTGATGATTTCCTTGTTGCTGGCGAAGAACTCCAACGCCTCTTCCACGCTCAGGTCGAGGATTTCGAAGATGTTTTTGCCCTTGTGCTGCACGTCGAGCACCTCGGCTTTGAAGCGTTTGCCCTTGCACTCCTCACATTCCAGCCGCACGTCGGCGAGGAACTGCATCTCGATGATTTGCTCGCCCTCGCCCTGGCAGGTTTCGCAGCGCCCGCCCTCCACGTTGAAGGAAAAATGGCCGGGTTTGAAGCCCCGGATACGGCTCAGTTGCTGGGCGGCCATCAGGTTGCGGATGGCGTCGTACGCCTTCACGTAGGTCACCGGGTTGCTTCGGCTCGACTTCCCGATGGGGCTTTGGTTCACCATCTCCACCTGCGTGAGCGATTTCAGGTCGCCGGTGAGGTCGCTGTGCTGGCCGGGCGCTTTGGCCGTCGGCTCGTCGAAGTGTTTTTTCAGCACCGGGTAGAGGATGTCCTTGACGAGGGTGGTTTTGCCGCTGCCGCTCACGCCGCTCACCACCGTCAGCGTGTTGAGCGGTATTTTGATGTCGATGTCCTTCAAATTGTGCTGGCGGCAGCCTTTCAGTTCGAGCCATTTCACCGCCTTGCGGCGCAGCTTCGGCACGGGAATGCTCATGCGTCCGCTCATGTATTTGGTGGTCAGACTCTCCGATGCGTCCTCGTAGATGCGCTCGTAAGGCCCCGCAAAAACGACCTCGCCACCGTGGATGCCCGCTGCCGGGCCGATGTCCACGAGGTAGTCGGCGTTTTTTATCACGTCTTCTTCGTGCTCCACCACCACCACCGTGTTGCCGAGGTCCCGCAGTTCTTTCAGCACCTCCACGAGGCGGCCCGTGTCCCTTGGGTGCAGGCCCACGCTCGGCTCGTCGAGGATGTACATGGAGGCCGTGAGGTTGCTGCCAAGGGTGCGGGTCAAATTGATGCGCTGCGTTTCACCGCCGCTCAGGGTAGCCGACAAGCGGTTGATGGTCAAATATTTAAGCCCGACGTCGCACATGAAGCGCAGGCGGTTTTTGATTTCGAGCAGCAGGCGGGCGGCGATTTTCCGCTCCGTTTCCGTCAGTTCGATGTTTTCAAAAAAAGCCAGCAACTCGTCCACCGGCATCTCCACCAGGTCGGTGATGGGCTTGCCCCCGACCCGCACGTAGGTGGCCTCCGGCCGCAACCTGCCGCCGCCACAGGTCGTGCAGACGGTGCGGCCCCGGTAGCGGGCCAGCATCACCCGGTTCTGGATTTTGTAGAGGTTGGCTTCCAGTTCCTTGAAAAAAGCGTTGATGCCCTCGAAGTGCGGGTTGCCCGTCCACATCAGGCGCTGCTGCTCCTTCGTCAGGTCTTGCCAGGGCCGGTGTACGGGGAAATCGAACAGGTACGCCACCTGCACAAACGCCTTCAACCACTCGCCGTACTTCTCGCCCGACCAACAGGCGATGGCTCCTTCGTACACGCTTTTCGATGGCTCTGGCACCACTTTTTCCTCCGAAATGCCCATGATGCGGCTGAACCCCTCGCAGGTCGGACACGCCCCGAACGGGTTGTTGAAGTTGAACAATTGCGGCGTCGGTTCGACGAATTCCATGCCGTCCGCCTCGAAACGAGTATTAAAATGATTGACGATTGACGATTTACGATTTACGACTGGGGCCCCGTCTAATGTCTCTTGTCTATCGTCTATCGTCAAAATGCACTCGCCTTCGCTTTCATACAATGCCGTCTGCACGGAGTCGGCGATGCGCTTGCGGTTTTCATCCCGAAAGCTATCGGGACCGGGGCTGACGATGAAGCGGTCGATGAGGATGCGGATGTCCTCGTCTTTGTATTCGTTGAGCGTTTTTTTCAGGTCAAATTCGCCCGTTTCGAGCACGTCCTGGATTTGGCGAAGCTCATTTTCCCAAAAAATGCGGGTGTAGCCTTTTTGCAGCAGAAGGTTGAGTTCCTGCCTGAGGCTGCGGTCCCGGTACTTGACGGGCAGCGGGATGTAGAGTTGCACCTTCGCCCCCTCCGGCTGCCGTTGAATGAAATCCACCACGTCGCTGACGAAGTGCCGTTTCACTTCCTCCCCGCTGACGGGCGAGTAAGTGCGGCCCACCCGTGCGTAGAGCAGCCGCAGGTAGTCGTAAATCTCGGTGAGGGTGCCAACGGTGGAGCGGGCGTTGCTGGTGCTGGTCTTCTGCTCGATGGCGATGGCGGGACAGATGCCTTTGATGTAATCGACCTCCGGTTTCTTCATCCGGCCCAGGAACTGGCGGGCGTAGCTGCTCAGGCTCTCCACGTAGCGGCGCTGGCCTTCGGCAAACAGCGTGTCCATCGTGAGGGACGACTTGCCGCTGCCGGACACGCCCGTCACCACGATGAGCTTGTTTTTCGGGAGATAGAGGTCAATGTTCTTCAGGTTGTTGGCCCTGGCCCCTTTGATGAAGATGGTGTTCCTAACGGTTTGGGGATTTACGAGTGACGATTTTGGATTTACGATTGGTGGTGCGTCGATGGACTTTGGCATTTCACTGATTTTGAAGAAAATGAAAGGTTGTGGTGAAGGAAATTACGCGTTTGGAGCCTTCAATCCTCCAATCCTACTTTCCTTCAATCCTTTCATGCAAGCCTGGGCGCTGGGTAAAAACACGGGAGGCAAAGTTAGGTTTTTTGACCGGCACGGAATGAGAAAGATTTGTCAATTTTGCCCTTCGCTCACCCGCTCACTTCTCACTTCTAAAAATGACCATCTCCATCCTCCTCCCCGTTTTCAACACGGCCCCGTACCTGGCCGAATGCCTCGACAGCATCCTGGCACAGACGGAGGAAGACTGGGAACTCATCGCCGTCAACAACTTTTCCACCGATGCCAGCCCCCAGATACTGCAAGCCTACGCCGCACGGGACAGCCGCATCCGCTTTTTCCACAACGACGACGAGTTGGGGAAAACAGGCGTGTCGCCCGCCAACCGCTTCGCCTTCCGGCAGGCCACCGGGCCGCTCATCACCCGCATGGACAGCGACGACGTGATGCCGCCCAACCGTCTTTTTTTGATGAAAAAAATGCTGCTCGAACACGGCTCCGGCCACGTAGCCACCGGACAGGTGCGGTTTTTCGGGGAACACGGGGTGGGGGAGGGCTTCCGGCGCTACGAAGCCTGGCTGAACGAACTGGCCGTCACGGGCCGCCACTTCGCTGAAATCTACCGGGAAAACGTGCTGCCCTCGCCCGTCTGGATGGCCTGGCGCAGCGACCTCGTGCGGGCCGCCGCTTTCGAGGAAGACGAGTACCCCGAAGACTACGACCTGACCTTCCGGCTGCGCCATGCCGGGTGCCGCATCACAGCCACCACCGAACTGCTCCACCACTGGCGGGAGCGCCCCGACCGCACCTCCCGCACCGACCCCAAGTACCTCGACAACAGCTACCTCGACCTGAAAACCCGCTGGTTCCTCCGCACCGACCACGACCCCGCCCGCCCGCTCGTGCTCTGGGGGGCCGGGCGCAAGGGCAAGCGCCTCGCCGCCCTGCTCCGAACCTGCGGTGTGCCCTTCCGATGGGTCTGCGACCAGCCCTCCAAGTGGGGCCACGTGGTCAGCGGCGTGAAATTGGAAAGTTTTGAAATCTTAGACGAACTGACTGATGCACAGGTGATTGTGGCTGTGGCTGCACCAGACGGGCAGGCGGAGATTCGGGCGTATTTGGAAGCGGCACAGGACGGAGTCCTGCGCCAGCAAGGGCGGGATTTTTGGTTTTTTTGTTGAGGGATGGTGAGCATCCAGAAATGACAAATTTTCAAAATTTGTCATTTCTCACCGGGCTTCCCTACATTTACCCCTCAACCAAATCCTTTCAAATCTAATAAACGCCCATCCAAATGGCTGATGCCCTAAAGCTCATCGTAATGGCGAAAGAAAAGCGCCTCAAAACCCTCGACCTCAGTAACTGTGGACTGACCGAAGTGCCTCAGGAGGTACTTGGCTTAAAATGGCTGAAAATATTGAAGCTGAATAACAATCCGGAACTGAGTGACTTGACGCCCTTGAGTGGGCTTGTGAATTTGCAAGGGCTGTATATTGTCCAAACGCCAGTTAGTGACATAACGCCGTTGAGCGGGCTAGTGAAGTTGCAAGAGCTGTGGTTATTCCTAACACCTGTGAGCGACTTGACACCGTTGAGCAGGTTGGTGAATTTGCAAACGCTGTATCTTTTTCACACGCCGGTGAGCGACTTGATGCCGTTGAGTGGACTGATGAAGTTGGCCACGCTGAAAGCTTGGGGAACGCAAGTGAGCGATTTGATGCCGCTGAGTGGGCTGGTAAACTTGCAAAGGCTGGATGTTTCCCACACGCAAGTTAGCGACTTGACGCCGTTGGGCAGGCTGGTAAATTTGCAAAGGCTGGAGGTTTCCCAAACACAGGTGAGCGACTTGACACCGTTGAGCGAGCTGGTGAAATTGTGGTATCTGGAAGTTTCCCAAACGCCGGTGAGCGACTTGATGCCATTGAGCAGGCTGGTGAATTTGCAAAGGCTAGTGTTTTCCCAAACGCAGGTGAGCGACTTGACGCCGTTGAGCGGGCTGGTGAAATTGCACGAGCTACATATCTCCCAAACACAGGTGAGCGACTTGACGCCGTTGAGCGGGCTGGTGAAATTATGGTATCTGAAAGTTTCCCAAACGCCGGTGAGCGACTTGACACCGTTGATAGCACCACTGGAAAAATGGTTAATTGTAGAGTGTGAAGACTGCCCCTCGCTCCCCCCGGCGCAAGCGGTGGCAGCTAAAAAAGGGGGCAAAGCGCTCCTCCGCTATTTTCAAGAGCTAAAAAAAGGAGCCGTCGTACTCAACGAGGCAAAGGTGCTTCTCGTGGGTCAGGGTCGCAGCGGCAAGACCTCGCTGCGGATTAAGCTGGAAGACCCGAATGCACCCATGCCCGCAGAGGAAAAAACCACGCTGGGGGTGGACATCGTAACACTGTCCTGCGAGCGGGACTTCCGGTTGCATCTCTGGGACTTTGGTGGGCAGAGCGTACAGTATTACGCCCACCAGTTTTTCCTCACCAAAAACTCGCTCTATGTGCTGTTGAGCAACGAGGCGAAAGAAGACCGCAACTTCTCCTACTGGCTCAACATTATCGAGCTACTGGGTGGCGGCTCGAAGGTGCTCGTGGTGCAAAACGAGCGGCTGGGACACTTTGACCCCATCTCCAACGAGGCGGGCATACGGGAACACTTCGGCAACGTGGTCAATCCGTTTCACCGGCTCGACTTGTCGAAGGCGGGCGGCGAGCACCGGAAGCATTACGATGCCTTGCGGGATGCCATCCTGCTGCACGCCCGGCAGTTACCGCACGTCGGCACGAAGCAGCCTAAATCCTGGGTGGACGTGCGGGAGGCGCTGGCGCAGATTGCCTCCAGCAATGACAACAGGCACTACGTGCGTTGGGAGGAGTTCGAGCGCTTGTGCCGGGAGGCGGGTGTCAGCAATCCGCTCACCATGCAGGATTACGCCGTCCTCTTCACCCACCTCGGCAACTGCCTCTACTTCCCTGGCGACGATGTGCTGTGCGACTACTTGTTCTTGCGCCCACAGTGGGTGATGGAAGCGTTGTACGCCCTGCTGCATCACAAAGTGGTACTGGACGGGCAGGGCACATTCACAGCGATGCAGGCGAGGGAGATATGGTCGGGTAAGGAGTACAAGGGGATGCATGATCAGCTAATCCGGCTGCTGCTCAATTTTCACCTGTGTTACCGGATGAAGGAGGAGGGGCGCTACGTGGTGCCGCAGCGCCGCCCCTCGGTGGGTAGTGCCTACCCCTGGTCGGAGCGGGAGCAGGCGGAAGCCTCGGTGGTCGTTTACGACTACACCTTCATGCCACAGGGCTTGCTGACGCGGCTGACGTGCCGCCTGCATGAGAAAATAGAGGGGCAGCATGTGTGGAAGGAGGCAGTGGTGTTTGTGCAGTCGGCAACGCGGGCGCTGGTGCGAGAGGCGTTCGAGGGTGACCGCCCGGAGGCCAACCGCATCGAAATCCTTGTGGCGGGTGAGAGGCGAACGGAGTTGCTCAACCGCATCGTGGAGGAGTTGGACGAGGTGCACGCGAGCGCCCGCTACGCCAACTTGCAGGTGAAAAAATTAGTGCCTTGCTGTTGCGAGAAGTGTGCGCACGAGCCGTTTTTCTTCGATTTCAAATACCTCTGCGACCTGCTTGACGACGGCGAGTCGCAGGAGCGCTGTCAGAAAAGCCGCAAAATGGTGGACATCACCGCTGTGCTGCGCCACACGGGTATCCCCACGCCCTGGGAAAAGCTGCTGGACGAGGCACGGGAACTGACAGTGGACAACCGTGAGCGGGAGGCGCTGGACTTGCTGCACCGCCGAGCGCCGGACGACAAGCGGGTGTGGATGCTGCTATCGCAGGAGCGGGGGTTGGCAGATGCGGAAATCATGGGTGCGACAGGACAGGAGGAATTCAGCATCGGAGAGAACAGTCTGCGCCGCCGTTTGCTGATGTTGCTGGACGAGTTGGGGCGAGCGTACCAGAAATGACACCTCGAAACTTCAATCGAACCCCAATCCCTCCGCCCCCTTCATCACCCGTCCCACCGGGTACAGGTTCACCGTCGGCTCGAAGTACGGCGTTTTTTGATAGACAAAAAACAACTGCGCCCACTGGCTTTTGGCAAACTCCGGGTCGGCCTGGCGCTTGGCTTCCAATTCGGCTTTGGCTTCGGGGTTTTCTTTCAAAAATTCAGCGGCGATGTCCTCGAACACGTAGGGCGAGAAGTATTCCTTCTGCCCCAGTATTCCGTCGAAGAAGTTCCAGGCGAAGTAGCTGTCGATGGCCTGCGGTTCCAGCGTTTCCGCGAGGAAACGAACGGCAGGCTGGTCGGTGAACGCCACGTAGTCGCCCCGGTGGAAGCGCCAGCGTTTCACCTCGGTCGTCACCTCCACCTTGTGGTGCAGGTAGTGTCCCTCGTAGGCATTGCGGGTCTCGTATTTGCCGATGCGGTACAGTTCCACTTCGGGTTCGGCATCGGCGCTGAGGCGGCGGAGCTGCACCCCGTTCATTTGCAGCCGCTCGATGACCTCCGTGTACGCCTGTGGAATGATGTAGGCCGCCGGTTTCATCACCTGAGCGGTCGGCTCGAAGCGGCTCCAGTATGGGATTTTCTTTTCGTACGGTGCCGTGCGGTCGTACCACAGGCGGTCGAGGCCGGTAACCTCGCTGGGCTTGTATTTTCCTTCGTAACCCTTGAAAACAATCGTGTCGGGCCGGGCCTCGTCGGGCTTCCAGTCGAGGTTGACGTAGGTGTCGGTCATCGATTGCGCAATGGCCTGCTGCCGCACATCCCGGAGGCGGCTGTGCTCCGTGCTCAGTTCCCGCAGCAGCACGTCCATGAAATCGTAGGTGGCCAGCACCCGCTGCGGGAAGGGTTTGAGCATGTGCGTCTCCGGCACGAAGCCGATGCAGTGGTGCAGCGCCGCATAGCCGCTGCTGAACCTCGGTGTGTCGTTGAAGCCGTAGATGCCGTCGGCGGGCGTGTCCTTGAATTCGTTGACGTAGGGGCACATCTCTTGCCCCCGGCTGGCCATGCGGTTGTAGAGCCGGGGCAGCAGGATGCGGCGCAGGTAGCTGCCGAGCAGGGTGCCGAGCTTGTCGGGCTGCGTGGTCAGCATGGTCATCGTGTAGGGGTAGTTGGCCCCGTTGGAGGTATGGTTGTCCACGAGAACATCGGGCCGCCAGTGCTGGAAAACCTGCACAAACGTGCGGGCATTCTTCGTGTCGCATTTGATGAAATCCCGGTTGAGGTCGAGGTTTTTGGCATTGCCCCGGAAGCCGTACTCCTCCGGGCCGTTCTGGTTGGCACGGCTGCAACATCCCCGGTTCAGCCCCCCGCCGATGTTGTAAAACGGGATGAAAGCGACCACCACGTTTTTCAGGAAAGGCTGGAATTCAGGCTTTTGCAGCAAATCCCGGCAGAGCATCATCGAAGCGTCCACGCCCTCCGGCTCGCCGGGGTGGATGGCGTTGTTGATGAGCAGGATGAGTTTGCCCTCGCTCCGCAATGCCGCCGCATCGAAGTTTTTGCTTTGGGAAACGACGGCCACGTGCAGCGGGAAACCTGCATCGGTGCTGCCCCACTCCGTGACTTGGAGTTGCGGGTAGGCCGCATCGAGTTTTTGGTAAAAACCGATGGCCTCGGCGTAGGTGGCGGTGGTTTGGCCGTTCCGCTCGAATGGGGTCTGAAAATCAGGCGTTTGTGCTTTCATTTGACAGGAAAGCAAAGTAAAAAAAACGACAGTCAGGTGGCGCATGGATGCTGAGTTTTGGTGATATTTCGATTGGGCTAAGGTAGTAAAATCCCTGTACCGGCAACTTCAGTCGCCGAAGCAGCGGCGATTGAAGTCGCCGGTACAGGTGGCGCTAAAATTTTTTCCGCCACGGGATACTGAAATTTCCGGCAATCTCCGGTTCTTGCCAAAAATTTTAAAACAACCATTTTCAACATGAAAAAATCAATCTTCAACATCTCATCCCTGAGCCTTGCGCTGGCATTCCTGCTGTCTTCCTGCAAAACGGAATCCACCCCCTGGCAGGCGTTCATGGCCTGTGCCGACAACACGTGCGTGGACGAGGTCGTGGCGGTGAAGGACGCATTCCTGAAAGACCCCAAACCGATTTTTGCGGAGTTTGTGAAAACCGACGAGCGGGGCGAAGACTACTACATCGGCTGGCTCTACCTCCTGCGGGACAGTGTGCTGGTAAACAGTGCCCGTGGCACCACCGAGGAGCGCTTCGCCATGCAGCAGGCCATCCTCGACACCTGCAAAGCGTACGCGAACGACCCGAAATTCGGTGATTTTGCCAAGTCCATCATCACCGAACTGGAAATGCTGGCCATCGCTTCGGAACTGGAGGACGACATCCCGGAGTACCTGCCCATCACCGGCACGTACACCTACGAACTGCCGAAGGAAGCTGGCTCCGGCGAACTGAAAATCCTCGCCAACATTGACAACACCGTGCGTTTCAGCCTGATGGTGGTCGGTGCGCCGCCTGCCTACAACCAGGGCACGATGGATGGCACGGCCACACTGGTCGGAGACATGGCCACCATCACCACCACGGAGTACAGCGGCAAATGCACCATCACCCTCACCTTCTCCGATGGGCAGGTGGTGGCCAAAACACTGGCCGGTGGCGATGCCGAGTGCGGCTTCGGCCACAACATCACTGCCGATGGCACCTACAAAATGGTGGACGACCTCGACCCCTTCCGGGCCGAAGGCGGCGACGAAGTGCCGGAAAACATCGTGGGCGACTGGCAGTCCACGGAAGATGCCAAATCGGAAGTGAAAATCGAAGGTGGCCAATACATCGACATCTACGACGGCAAGGAAGTGTCGAACGTGGCGTTCTCCTACCACAAGGTTTGCCCGGAGGACTGCGGCCCCGCCGGCAAAGAACCCTGCATCAGAACCATCGGGCAGGATTTCGTGTGCTACACGGTGATATTTGCTGACGGCAAAACGCTGCAACTCTCGATGATTGGCGGGCGGGGGAATACATTGTCGTTCAAGAGAAAAAAGTAAAAAATCCGTGTCCAATCCGTGAAATCCGTGTCCAATCCTGCCAGGGTCGGGCACGGATTTTTCGGTAAAGTTTTAAAATCAAAACCATGAAAAACACCATCGCATTGCTGGCGGCATCCGCCATTTTTCTGCTCTTTGCCTGCAAAGAAAAACCGGCCCCGCAGCGGCCGGAAACGCCGCCCACTCCACAACTCGACTTCACCATCGTGCCCGGCGAACGGGTCGGCCTTGTCACCAAAAATGCCTGCACCCGCGAAGCCGTGCTTGCCGCCTACGGTGACAGCGCCGTCGTGGATTCCGTCTATCTCGACGAAGGCATGATGGACGAGGGCCTTGTCCTCTTCCCCAACAACCCGCGCCGCACGGCCTACCTCTGGTGGGACAAGGAATTCGACCCGAAGCACATCGGCTTTATCCGAATTATCAGTACGGACCTGCCGACCGGCGGCGCTGACTGGAAGACCGACAGCGGCCTCGCCATCGGCTCCACCATCGCCGACGTGGAAAAACTCAACGGCAAGACCTTCGATATTTTCGGCTTCGGCTGGGACTACGGCGGGCGGGTAACGGACTGGAAGGGCGGCAAGTTCGATGGCACAGGCTTCGGGATGCTTTTCAGCCCGGCAGGTGACGAGACGGACGAGACGCTGCTCGGCGAAAAGAACATCCCCAGCAACGACCCCATCCTGTTGAAAGCGGAGCCGAGGATTGTCACTTTTGAAATCCGCTTCCCGGTACGGGATTCGTTGCCGCCCTGCCTTGCCGAAAAAGCGAACGGCTACCTGACCACCGAGCCTGTTTTGACCGTGAAAAAAATGACCGTGAACGGCCAGGACCACTTCTGGTTCAGCGACGGTGCCGCCGCCTACGACGGTATCGAATACATCTACGACACCTACTGCAAGGAAGTCTGCAAGGTCGGCGGCTTCCGCAAACCGCTGGATTGTTCCAAGGTGTACGACGCAGGCAAGTGGGAAGTGGTCTGGCAGGAGTTTTAAGATTGTTTCATGGCTTCATTGTTTCATGGCTTCATTGTTTCATGGTCAAGGGGACAGTGCAACCATGAAACAATGAAGCCATGAAACAATGAAGCCGTCATTTCACCTCATCCAGCCTCCGCAGGATGTGGAAAACGCCGGGGCAAATCGCCGTGTTCGGGGCGTGGAGTTTCATGTTTTTTGAAAAACTGAGGTAGTCGGTGTGCGGGTACTGGCGGCAGGCTTTCGGGCGCACTTCGTAAATCCGGCACTTGTTGTCCGACTGCAAAAACGGGCAGGGTGTGGCGTTCATCACCGTGTCGCCGTCCTCGTCCTCCACGAGGTACTGCCGCTCAAACTCGGCCGGTTTCATCCCCAGTTCCTTCGCAATGCGCCCCGTGTCGCTTTTGGTCACGATGGGCGGGATGCCCGCACAGCAACCGGCGCAGTCGAGGCAGTCGATTTTTGAAAAAACGGCCTCGTGTACCTCGTCGGCTAATTGGTCAAGTTGCTTGCCCCGCCTGCGTTTCAGGCGTTTCAAAATGTCCTTCGTCTCGGCGACGGACTGGCTTTTTTTCTTTTTCCAGATTTCTATCAACGAGGGTTGCGGCATCGGACGGTGGTGATTTTTTACGCAAAAGTACCGCCCGGCCAGCCTATTTTTTCCAAAAAAAATCAATGCCCGCTCGTGCCGTTTTTCTTGATGAAACAGCCGGGGTGCAATCCGCACTCGGTACGGGCCTGTCCTTTCCAGCGCCCCTCCCGGCCTTCGCCTTTTTGGGTGCAGTGCCTGCACCCGATGGAGCCGTAGCCCTGCTCCTCTAACGGGTGGCGGGGCAGGTTGTGCAGCGAAAAATAGTACAGCAACTCCCCCTCGTCGAGGTCGATGAGCGGGTGGAATTTCAGGATGTCGCCCTGCCGCTCGAAGACGTGCAGGTTGGAGCGGGACTCCGTCTGGAACGACATCAGCCCCGAAATCCAGACCTTGTGCCGGGCTTTGATCGCTTCCAGCGGCACCACTTTGTTGATGCTGCAACACATCCGGGGATGGTCCACCCACCACTGCTCCTCACGGGTCCGGGCGTTTTGCTCCGGCTCCGGCAGCACGTCCACCACGTTCAGGTGGTAGCGCCGGATGAGGTCGTCCTTGTACGCCAACGTCTCTGGGAAATGGTACATCGTGTCGATGAAATGTACGGGCTGCGAGGGCCGGATTTCCTGCACCCAGTAGAGCAGGAACACCGAGTTGGTGCCGAACGACGAGGTGAACAGCACATCGTCCGGCCTGAAATATTTGTACAGCAGCCGTATGCGTTCCTGGAAAGACAGCGGTGCGAACACGTCGTTGAGCAGTCCCACGCTGATGTCCTGCCATTCCGCAGTTTTTGCGTAGTGAGCGGGTTGAAATTTCTCTGGTGACAAAGTCATTTGCCTGTGTTGAAGTTTGCGTTTTGGCGTTTTGGCGTTTTGGATGTGGCCCGGCCTCCCAAACCAATACACCAAAGCGCCAAAATCCCAATGCGCCAACTAAATTGGTAAAGTTGACCGGGTTGATAGAATTTGAATCAATTGGATTTCCAAATTATTGACCCGGTTCAGCACACAAAATCAGTTTTTCTGTTCCACCAGCGAGGCGGTCAGGTCGTTGAGGCGGTTCACTTTTTGGGTGAAATCGCCAGCCAGTCTTGTTCTGAGCGAATGAAGTTGTCTTAACAGGTTGGGCGTATTGTCAGGCAGGGCTTCTTCCAAAATTTGACGAAAACGCTTCGCAAAAGTAGGAGATTTCCCGTTTGTAGAAATAGCAATTTTCAAATCGCCCTTCGTCACCACGCTGCCGAGGTAAAAATCGCAGCGTTCCGGCGTGTCGGCCACGTTCACCAGCGCCCCCCAGTTTTTGGCGGCATCCCGCACCGATTCGTTCAGCGCACGGTTGTTGGTGGCAGCGATAACCAATTGAAAACCAACGACATCGGTCGGCTCGAAGTCCCTGGGACGGAACGTTACCCGGTGCCCCGGATGCGCTTTCAGCAGCACCTGAATGTGCGGCGACACCCATGGTGCCACCACCGTGACGTTGGCCTCCGGGCTGTTTTTCAGGATAAAAAAAAGTTTTTCATGCGCCACTTCCCCGGCTCCGACGATGAGGAGGTCGAGCGTGTGCAGTTTCAAAAAAACCGGGTACAACGGGTTTGAATTGGACTGAGTTGTCATTGAAATAATTGTTGATTGATGATTGATGATTGTTGCGTGGCCAAGTTGGCAGCCCCATGCAGCCCCACCACTTCACCGACCACGATGATGCCGGGGGTGCCGATGCCGTGTGTTTCCGCCAGGTCGGCGTTGGTGGCCACGGTGCCGGTGACGGCCCGCTCGCTGGGGGTGCTGCCGTGCTGCACGACCATCGCAGGCAGGTCTGCCTTGCCGAATCCGGTGAGCAGCGCCGCAATCTGCCGCAACTTCTGCACCCCCATCAGGATGACCAGCGTGGCCGTTGATTGGGCGGCCAGGCGCAGGTCGTCGCTGAGTTGCTCGTCCTTCGTGGTGCCGGTCAGCACCCAAAAACTCTCGCTGACGCTGCGGTGCGTGAGCGGTACGCCCTGCAAGCCCGGCACGGCGATGGCGCTCGAAATGCCGGGCACCACCTCCACCTCGATGCCGAAGCTGCGGGCGTACCCGACCTCCTCGAAGCCCCTGCCGAACACGAACGGGTCGCCGCCCTTGAGCCGCACCGCATGGCCGTGCGTGAGGGCGCTCTGCACCAGCAGTTCGTTGATTTCCTCCTGCCGCAGCGAGTGCTTGCCCGCCCGTTTGCCCACATAAATTTTCAGCGACTCCGGCGGTGCGAAGTCCAGCAGTTCGTTGCTGGCCAGCGCATCGTACAGCACCACGTCCGCCCGGCGCAGGGCACGGATGCCCTTGAGCGTGATAAGTTCCGGGTCGCCGGGGCCTGCCCCCACGAGGGTTATTTTTGGTGTAACTGGCATTTTTTTAATTGTTAATGGTTGATTGTCAATTGTTTGAATTTCCGAAATCCGAAATCCACATTCCGAAATCGTCACGCCCGATAGTTTTCCAGCACCAGTTTTTCGGCCAACTGCGACTCCCGCAGGCGGATGATTTTTTTCAAAAAAACCGCCGTTTGCGCCACGTAATTTTTGGCAAAATCAGCCTCCGGCTCGTGTTGGTTGACTTGCAGCACCTGCTCCACGAAGTCCGTATCGCCATTTTCCAGGATGAAATCGGCGGTGGCTACATAGTGTTTTTGAAAATCTTCGAGGATGCCGATGTGCGTGTTGCAGCGCACGTCCTTGGCCAGCAGCGCAGCCTTGGCACCAATGATGTAGGCCGTGTAGGCGCTGTAAATCGCCTCGGCGAACGCCGGTTTGGTCAGGTAGTTTTGCGCCGCTTTCAGCTTGGCCTGCGCGTCGCCGATGATGGCCCCGACCACGTCGAAGGCCACCCCGGCGCACTCGCCAACGCCGATGGCCTGCACGTACTCCTGCGACTGGTCCCAGTCGAACACCTCGCCCTCCTGCAAGTCCGACACATCGGCCAGCGGTTTCAGCAAGTCGTAAAAATACCGCTCGCCCCGTTGCCGGAAGTATTGGTTAAAATATTGGTTGTCAGCATGTTGCTCGTAGTCGTTCAGCACCGAACGCAGTGCTGCGGGGATGCGGCGGGTGGGCAGTTTGATGATTTTTTCGGCCAATTGACCGGTGCCGTCGGGGTCAACGCCGCCGCCCAACACCACCTGCATGGCCGGGATGACGAGGTTCCCCCGCTTGAGCGAGCTGCCGTGGAAGCCGATGCTGGCCGCCATGTGCTGGCCGCAGGAATTCATGCAGCCGCTGATTTTTATTTTCAAATTGGTCTCCTCCAGCAGGTGCGGGTACTCCTCCCGCACCACGAGTTCGAGCTGGCGGGCGAGGCCGGTGCTGCTCGTCACGCCGAGGGCGCAGGTGTCGGTGCCGGGGCAGGCCGTGATGTCGGCGGTGGAATCGAAGCCGGGGTCGCCGAGGCCGAGTTCGTCGAGGGCGACGAACAGGTGCGGCAGCGCCCCGGCCTGCACGAAGCGCAGGAGCAGGCCCTGGTTCATGGTGATACGCACGTCGTCGGCTGCGAATTTTTTCACCAAAACCGCCAGTTGGCGGGCTTCGGCGGAGGTCAGGTTGCCGAGGCGGACTTTGAGTTGCACCCCGAAAAATCCCGGCTGTTTTTGCTCGAACACATTGGTTTTCAACCAGATAGCATATTTCTCAGGGTCGGCCAGTTCGAGTGTCGGCCACTCACGTTGCGCCGGAGGCTGGGCTGTCGGCACCAGCGTTCGGTCGATGGGGTAGCGCTGGTATTTCAGGGCTTTTTGTTCATTTTCCACCAGTTCGAGGAAGGTGGGCAGGCCGAGTTTTTGCACCAAAAACTTCATCCGGGCTTTCATCCGTTTTTCCCGTTCGCCGTGGCGGTCGAACACCCGCAGGGCGGCTTCCTTGAACGGGATGAGCAGGTTTTCCTCCAAAAACTCGTGGGCGGTGTGGGCGGGTATCGCCTGTGCGCCCAGACCCCCGGCAATCAGCACTTTGAAACCCCTAACTTCCTGACCATCAACGGTTTTCACCCTCGGAATGAACCCGAAATCGTGGATGTAGGTGAATGCCGAATCCTGCTCGCTGGACGAAAACGCCGACTTGATTTTGCGGCCCATGTCCTGGCAAATGGGGTTGCGGAGGAAGTACTCGAAGGTCGCCTGCACGTAGGGCGACACGTCGAACGGCTCGTGCGGGTCGATGCCCGCCCTGGCCGAGCCGGTGATGTTGCGCACGGTGTTGCCGCAGGCTTCCCGGCCCGTCATCCCATTGGCGGCCAGCCCTTCCCAGATTTTCACGGAATCCTCCAACTGCACGTAGTGGAGTTGCACGTTCTGGCGGGTGGTGAGGTGGAGCTTGCCGTTGGCGTAGCGGTCGGCGAGGTCGGCCAGCACGGTGAGTTGGTCGGCGGTCAGTTTGCCGAAGGGGATTTTCGTGCGGAACATCTGCACGTCCGGTTGGCGCTGGCCGTACACGCCCCGTGTGAGGCGAAAATGGCGGAACCGTTCCGGGTCTTCCTGGCCGCTGCGGAAGGCGGCGGCTCGTTCGCCCAGTTCGATGATGTCGGCCCGGTCGGCTTCGTTCAGGTGGTGGAGGTGGTTGAAATCGGACATAAAATTTGAGAATTTTAGTAGTTGACAGATTTTATAAAGTTTATCGGATTGGTAGAATTTGGAATAAAAAAAAGCCCCTCCGGGAAAACAGATTCCCGGAGGGGCTTTGCAGCTTTTGATGAAATCATCGGACAATCACATCATCGCTTCAGAGCCAGTCAGGAAACCGTTGCCGGGCGGACAACAACAGCAACAACAAGCCATCATGGAGGCGGAAGCGATGTGATATGTTGATTTAGAATTCATTACGGGTGTTGAAAAATGTCATTTTTTGAAAAAACCTTATTTCTTGGTTGCCAAAATGTTTGCCAAAAAAGAAAAAGCCTTTCCGGGAACTTGCTCCGAAAAGGCTTTTTCATTTTTGAAAACCGCACACGGGTGCGGAACCATTTCAGCGCATTTTACCGGGCCAAACAGCAACAGCAGCAACACATGTTGCAACAAAACTGGCTGGTATGGCTGGCGAAATGCGTCATTGATTTGGTTGAAATATGCGGCAAAAGTAAACGGGTATTTTATCAGATGCAACAACCGGTGGAAGAAAGTGTCGATTTGACAAGAAATTAGAGTGGTCTGCTCTCAGTCTTGCAGGTCGGTAGTATCTTCGGGCACGTCAAAAATGGTAGGCTGCGACTCGGTTTGTTGGAGGCTTTTTTCCTGCATCCGGTCGATGAACTTGACCGATTCCTGCCAAAAATCCTTGAACGACGGTTTGATGTATTCGTACACCCCC
>JACRAN010000192.1 GCA_016234735.1 Bacteroidota bacterium
ATTGGCTCCTATTGCGGAAGAAGCGGTTGGGATGATGACGAACAGCTTCTTCCAAGGTTTCTAGTTCGTTATCTTGCAGTTTGATGTATCTCATGCCGCAAGATAACAAAGTGTCGAATAATTAAGGCGAACTACTTAGCAGTCTTTTTTAGATGAAAAATTATACTTTGAAAATCAACCTTTCAAAATTCTACATTAAAAATTCTACATTCTACATTTCCAAACTCACCCCAACACCACCCGCACCGTCGAAACCACCCGGTTCAGCGCCTCCTTCACCACCTCCGTGTCCGGGTGACGGAGGATGATGTAGCCCTCGCCTTCGTAACTGAGCGACTTCTCCTGGCCGGGCTTCGGGATTTTCACATCCGTGACGAGGTGGCCGACTTCCGCCTCCACCCGTTGCAGACCGAGCACTTCCCGCACCTTGCCTTGCCCCTGGCCCCGCAGGTAGGCTGCCCCGACGGCGTACTTGCGCTGCGGCACCTGAAATTCCCCGAAAATCATCAACCTCGCCCATGCCTCCACCGAGTCGAAATCGTTGGCCCTGGAAATCAGCTTGGTGATTTGCGCCCCCGGTGGCCGGGCCGCCACTTCCGAGATGGCGAGGCTGCCGTCCGGTCGGCGGAACCATTCGAGGTGGCTCATGCCGGTCTCCATGCCCAACACATCCAGCGTTCGGTACGCCGCCGCCCGGATGTCGTCGTAGGGGGGCGACCCCACCTCACGGGGCAGCACCACCTGCCATTGGATCCAGGGTTCCCGCACTGCTTCGAGCGGGTTGGGGAAGTATTGCGTGAGCGAATGGAAAACGGGCTTGCTGCCCAGCGAAAAAGTGTCGAACGAATGCTCGTGGCCGATGATGAATTCTTCCAGCAGCACCTCGTGGCCGGGGCGTGGGGCGTTGATTTCCAATGCTTTGGCCAATTCCTGCTCGTTGTTCGCCCGGAAGGTGGCCAACGAACCGGCACCGTCCGGCGGCTTCACCACCAGCGGGTAGCCGGTCGTTTTGGCGAACGCCAGCGCTTCCTTTTTCGAGGTCACTTTCCGGTGCCGGGCGCAGGGCAACCCTGCCGCTTGCAGCAGGTTTTTCATGCGGCCCTTGTCCCGGAAATTGAGGGCGGCCTCCACGCCCATGCCTTCGATGCCGAGATGCTCCCGCACCTGTGCCACCGGCACCTGCGCCTGCTCCACTGCCCCGATGATGCGGTGGATTTGCCCCTGCTGACTGGCGAGCAGCCTGGCCGAAGCCTCGATTTGCACGGCATCGAAAACATCGTCCACGCGGCTGAATGCGGCGAGCCGGGCCTGGATGTCGTTGGGCAGCCACTCCTTCGGCTCCTGGCTGAGGAGGCCGAGCCGCACGTCGGGCACGTTGGCCAGCGTTCGGATGAACTGGACAGCATTTTCGGTGAAATTCGGTGCGGTGTAAATGACAAACGGCATTGCGAAGCAGGTTTTTTCGTAAAAAATCACAGCAAGTTGCGAAGATTACTTGGTCCCGTTAGGGGCGAAATATGGTAGCGCTCAACCAAGCCCGATGTCTGAGTCCCGTTAGGGACGAAATATGGTAACGCTCAACCAAGCCAGATGCTTGAGTCCCGTTTGGGGCGAGCGTTTGTAAACCATACTGCTCGTCCCATCGGGACGGCATCTTTGTAGAAAAATGTCCAACCAACGCTCAACCGTTCCATCGGAACGGTATCTGCCGGGATGAGATACCGTTCCGATGGAACGGGAACAAGGCCAATTTGCCAATGCTACAAAGATGCCGTCCCGATGGGACGATTTTTCTCCTCAATCAACCCTCGACTCGACAGTGCTGAACGTTTTTTTCAATTCCAAGCCTACCAACATCCTGTCCCTACGGGACTGGCTATCAGCAATTTAGCGATGCAATTCGCGGGCAAACAAAGTGGCGGTCGAATTGAATGCTTACCGTAGCAAATATAAAAAAACGGGCCTTCCAAGTTGCCGGAAGGCCCGTTTTTCAGAAAAAAAATAAGTTGTGCCAACTGTAGCGGCGACTGAAGTCGCCGCTACAGTTTATTTCTGCACCACGAATTTTTTTGCAAAAACACCATCTGCCGTACTCACCGTCAGGAAATAAACCCCGTCGGCAAAGCCAGCCAGTCCGATTTTCAATTGGCGGGAATCCTGCCCGATGGCTTGCTGCGAAACCAGCCTGCCCTGCACATCGGTGACGATGGCCTTGCCCTCACCGGAAACCGGCTGTAAAAAGCTGACATTCAGCAGGTTATTGGCCGGGTTGGGGAACAGCAGGATGCTGCTGGCGAAGTCGGGTTCTTCCACGCCCGTCACGGCATTTTCATCGATGACGATGTTCAGCCTCGGCGTACCGAGCCAGCCGCCGGTGCCGTCTTCCACGATGAACGTGAAGAAGTCGTACACCGCATCGGGGTCGGTGTTCGTGTAGGCAATTTTCTGGAGGTGGATGTCGGTCATGGTGAAATGGTCGCCGATGCCAAGTTGCACCCCGTTGCGGCTGATGTAGCCGAAGTCCGTTTCATCGGCAATGGTGAACTGAAGCTCGTTGCCGGGGTTGTCGGTGTCTTCCACCGCCAGCTCGAAATTGTGGATGAGCCGTGTTTCCAACGGCTGGACGTAAATCGTATCGTTGTGGACCAGGAACGGGCTGTTCGGTGTGATGCTGGCGCAAAACTCAATGGACCATTTTTCGAGCGTACCGCCCTGCCCTGCTGCATCCACCACCGCCAATTTCAACGTCCAGTCGCCGACCGTGTTTTCACCGATAAAATTGGCCAATGGCTGCTGAGGTTTGTACGCAAATCCGTTCAGCGGCGGGCAGGCGATGTCGAAAGGCGACTCGTCGTTCAGGCCAAAGTTGAACAGCGATACGTTGCCGCAAATTTGCGAAAACAGCAAAACCTCTGTGCCAGCAGGGCTGATGAGCGACACTTCGATGTCGAGCAGGGCGTCGTGCTGACCTTTCAATTGCGAAACGTTGAGGTCGGAAATGACGCCATTTTGCAGGATGGTCAGCACACTTTGCACCACCGGCAAACCCACGCCTGAAATGTTCTTCGGCACATCCGGGCTGATGAACGGCGAACATTCCACGGTGAAGGTCTGGAAGGCTTTCGGTGTGATGTAGTCAGCCATGCCACATTCGTTGGAGGGGCGAATGCGCCAGAAGTACACGTTGCTTTCGGTCAAAGCGACCGTTGGCGTGTAGGTGGCTTCCGTCAGGCCGAATGCGTCGTCGATGATGGTACCGGCCTCGAAACCCGGGCTGGTCGCCAACTGGAAATCGTACTGGTCGGCCTGCGGCAAGTCCGTCCAGGTGAACACCGGCAGCAGGCCGAGGCTCGACTGCCCGTCGGTTGGCGACAAGATGGCCAGGCCCGAAAAATTGCTGTAAACCACGTTGAAAAACAGGGTTCGGTACGTCGTGTCCGCACCGGCCACCGCCCGGACCACGACCTCGAAAATGCCATCGGCAGCCACGCCGTTCATGTCGAAAGTAGCGGTGATGGCACTGCCCGGTGTCACCGGGTTGGCGCTGAAATCCACCGTTACCCCGGCGGGCAGCCCGCTGATGACCTCAAACTGAACCAGCGTGTCGAAGTTCAGCACGGAGCCGGTGGTCAGTTGGACGGTGGCAACATCCGGTACGCAGACTTGCTGCGACTGCGGGTTGATGGCCAGCGTGAAACCAGGCTCGTCCGCCGGGCTGATGACGAAATTCTGGTTGGAGAGGTCGAAGAAAATATTGTTGGTAGCCTCAATGCGCACCCTGGCGTTGTTGGTCGTCACGTTGGGGACGAAAACAGTTTCAGCGCCGTCGTTGGGTGTGGCAACCACGAGCGTGTGCGGGTAGGTTTGGCCGCCATCCACCGAAAGTTTGATGTTCACTTCGTGGCATTTCACGAGGTCGTTGGTCGTGTTGGCCACGTCCCAGGTGATTTCCACTTCCTGCCCGGCTTTCAGGGCATCGCTGGCGAGGTTCGGGTACAGCACCAGGAACGGGCCGGCCGAGGCGGTTGCCTTGAACGAAGCATCCTGCCAGGTGATGCCACCGGCCCCTTCGTCCACGTTGTTGTCCCGCACCGTGCAGCGGAAGTTCATGTCCCGGTTGTACGTGGGCAACACTTCGGTAACTTCAGACCCATTGTTCAGCACCACAGGCATTCGAGGGAACACTCGTTTGGGAGAGGTGGTCGGGTCGAGTGAACGAAAGGCAGGTGCTGTGCCGATTGGAGTGCCAAGTTGCGAAACCGGGCCGAGGTCAATCGACTCCCAACAGTAGGTCAGCGGGTCGCCGTCTTCATCGGAAGCAATGGCAAAAAGCTCAAACGGTGTGCTGATGGGAATGTAAAAACCAGCCGTGTAAGGCAATTCAACGGAAGGCGCATGGTTGCTGGTCATTACGACATCCGGGCAAACATTGCCACCTGTGAAGTGTGTGTACGTCCAGTACTGCTCCACCGTGCCGCCGTGGTAGTGTACGTTGGCACCACCGGGGATGTTGTTGGAGCCACAAGCGCCCTGGTAGGACAAAATCGTGCTGCCACTGCCCGGCTCCCAGGCCGAACCAGAGTGGTGTTGGCCTTCCTGTCCAGGGCAATTGTTGAACGTGTGGCCGGCAGAAAACTGGTGCCCCATTTCGTGGGCAGCGATGGAAAGCACCGTTGCCACAACGTTTCCACCAAAATGGCAGGTAACGCCCCGTGCTTTGCCGGCGCTGCAAACCGAGCCGCTCACCACCCCGCCCACGTCGGTGCAGGGGCCGGTAAAAACGTGGCCAACGTCGAAACTTGACAATCCGACGATAGTGTTCAAAACATCCTCGTTTTGGCCGAGCAACGCACCTCCCATGTTGGAGTTATTGTAGGGGTCTTGCGCCGGATCCGTGAAAACCAACAAGTCGTTGTTGGGAATCAGCACTAAGCGCATGTCGCCATCCCGTTCGACGACACTGTTCAGCGTATTGGCCGCCGTGACGAGCGTTGAAAGCACAGAAGGTATGGTACCTCCGTGCGTAGCGCCGTAATCACCGGTGCAGGCCAATGCGAAACGGTACCTGCGAAGCTCTACCAGGTTGCCTTCGCCGCCCCCGCGCAGGTTGATTTCATTGCCAGGATTCGGGGCATTGGGGTCTGAGGTGGCTGCACCGTCCATCGGTTCGTATTTTACCATCACCGGTGGCAGGTCGAGGCTGCCCCAGCTCAACTCGGACTTGCTGAAGCAGAGGTAATACTGGGTCTGGTTGGTGGCATACGGCATGACGAGGGAGCCGCCGCCTTCCGATAAAACAAATGCGTGGAAGCCATCCAACCCAAAGCCGAAGCGCACCGTGTGCGTGGGGTCGGTGAGGCCCCGGCCTGCGAAGGTGCGTATCATCGGGTATTTTTCGGCCAGGGCCGGGTCCATGACGAGCGACTCCCATACCCGAAAGGTTTCCATCATGCCGTTCGGCATCGGGAGTTGTAGTTGGAGGGTACCTGCCTTTGCTTCGGCAGAACCTTCTGCGGGGGCACTGCGCAGGTGGTTGCGCATGGCGGGCAGGTCAAGGGAAAAAGTCAGGTAGGCGGTTGGCATGGTGACGGTTTCTGCCCGCTCCGGCAACCAAATTTGGGTTTCCTGCACCGGCTGGAAAAAATCGGGTGCAGTTTGCCCTGCCAATGCAATTGCTGCGAGCATGGCAGTACAAGTAGTCAAAAAATTTCTCATTATTGTATGAAGATTAGTTGAGAAAAGATGATTGTAAAACGAGACATCGGAAGTGGAACACCCCTGGTGGATTTTGGTTGGGCAAATTTACGTTGTCGGCCCGTCATTCCGCACCATCCGGCAGGATTTGTTTGGTTGTGTCGGAGACAAACAGTGTAGGTAAAAAAGCGAAACGGCTGTTAGGAGGGTTCCCGACAGCCGTTGTACCCCGGAAGTCCGATGCGGGGCTTGTTTCCCGGAAAGGATTTCCGGTGTACTCATTTCACCGTACTCCTGCCGATGCTGTCGTAGTAAAAACCTTTGCCCTCCATCACCTCCACGTCGTAGAGGTTGCGCCCGTCGAAAATCACCGGGTTTTTCAGCAGCTTGTGCATCACATCGAAGCTTGGTGTGCGGAACACGCTCCACTCCGTCACGATGGCCAGCGCATCGGCACCGATGAGCGCCTCGTACTGCTCCGCCGCCATTTCCACGGTGCCGTTGTACTCGGCCTTCACGTTGCTCATGGCTTCCGGGTCGAAGGCTTTCACCCTCGCACCGGCGGCGAGCAGGTCTTCGATGAGGTAGAGCGCCGGGGCTTCCCGGATGTCGTCGGTGTTGGGCTTGAACGCCAGGCCCCAGATGGCGATGGTTTTGCCGCAGAGGTTTTCACCGAAGTAGGCTTTGATTTTTTCGGTCAAACGGTGCTTCTGCGTGGTGTTCACGTTCATCACCGCATCCAAAATCTTGAAATTGTAGCCGTTGTCCTCGGCAGTTTTGGCCAATGCCTGCACGTCTTTCGGGAAGCAGGAGCCGCCGTAGCCCACGCCGGGGAACAGGAAGCGCTTGCCGATGCGGCTGTCGCTGCCCATGCCGACCCGCACGGCATCGACGTTGGCACCGACTCGCTCGCAGAGGTTGGCGATTTCGTTCATGAACGAAATGCGGGTGGCGAGGTAGCTGTTGGCGGCGTATTTGGTCATCTCCGCCGAGCGTTCGTCCATGAAGTAAATCGGGTTGCCCTGCCGCACGAATGGTTCGTACAACTGCTTCATCACCTTGCGTGCCCGCTCCGACTGGGTGCCGATGACGACCCGGTCGGGTTTCATAAAATCTTCCACTGCAACGCCCTCCCGCAAAAATTCGGGGTTCGACACGACGTCGAAAAGTTCTTCGCCCAAATTCTGGGCGAGGATGGCGTGGACTTTCTCCGCCGTGCCCACCGGCACCGTGCTTTTGTCCACAATCACTTTGTAATTTGTGATGATGCCGGAGAGGTCACGGGCCACGCCGAGGATGTACTTCAGGTCGGCTGCCCCGTCTTCGCCGGGCGGCGTCGGCAGGGCCAGGAAGATGATTTCAGCGGATTGGATGCCTTCGGCGAGGTTGGTGGTGAAACTCAGGCGGCCCTGCCGGGTGTTGCGGTCAAACAGCACATCGAGGCCCGGCTCGTAGATGGGGATTTCGCCGTTTTGCATCCGCTTCACCTTGTTCGCATCGATGTCCACGCAAACGACGTGGTTTCCGGTTTCGGCGAAACAGGTGCCCGTCACCAAGCCGACGTAGCCTGTTCCAACAACTGCAATATTCATTTCAAATGTATTTTTCTGGTTAAAAAGTTTTTGCGGCGCAAAAGTAGGTTTTGTGCCACAATGAATTCAATTCAATGGTGAAATAACGGTTAAGTCGTCAGGCTGAATTAGCCGGCATTTTTTCGGAGCGCAACTGTACCGGCTACTTTAGTCGCCAGGCACGTCCGGCGACTAAAGTAGCCGGTACATTATGTAATGATTTCCTACTTTTGGCACCTAAATCCAACCAATGAAGTCCATCATTTTTGTTTGTCTTGCCCTGATTTTGCTGCAATCCTGTGCATCTGTCCGGCCCTTCTCTTCAAATTCCGTTCCGTCTCCGCCCGACTATTCAAATCCTGACAATTGGGCGGCATTGCCAACTGTTTCCGACATGGCTGACCGCACACCTGGCACCGGGTTCCAGGACTTGCAGGCAACGGCGCAGGTTGATGTTTTTTTCATGCACCCGACCATTTTTACGGAGAAGTCCGATAAAAGTTGGAACGCATCTTTGACTGACAATGAATTGAACCAAGATGTGGATGAGTCCACCATTCTTTTCCAGGCCAGCGCCTTCAACGGAGCCGGCAGGGTGTATGCGCCGCGCTACCGGCAAGCGCACTATCGCTGCTATTTTTCAAAAGACAAGGCTTCGTCAGAGCAGGCCCTCGAATTAGCTTACCAGGATATGAAAGCTGCATTTGAATACTACCTCCAACATTACAACCAGGGGCGGCCCATCATCCTTGCAGCGCACAGTCAGGGCACCCAGCATGGCAAGCGGCTGCTGGCCGAATTTTTTGATGAAAAACCGCTGAAAAACAAACTCGTGACCGCCTATCTGGTGGGCTGGCCCATCCTCAGAGATACCTACAAAACCCTGCCCCCCTGCGAAACACCAGACCAGACCGGCTGCATTTGCTCGTGGCGCAGCTTCATATATGGCTACCAGCCCAGGATTCCAACACTCGGCGACAACTTCCTCGTCACCAATCCACTGACCTGGACGACCGACAAAACGCCCGCCCCCAAGACGTTGAACGAAGGGACGGTGCTGCGGGACCTGGAGAAAGTTTACCCGCAAATCGCCGATGCTCAGGCACATGATGGCATACTTTGGGTACACAAACCCAAGTTTCCCGGCAGTTTTTTCTTCCGGCTGAAGAACTACCACATCGCCGACTACAACCTTTTTTATGTGAACGTCCGCAAAAATGCCCAACGGCGAGTGGATGCGTTTTGGAAGTGAAAACCCTCTCTCGCCAGGCTAAAACAGAAAAGCCCCGGAGCAAAACTCCGAGGCTTTTTTTGATGTATTTCTTTTCAGAAAATTACCAGCGATTTCCGCCGCCACCGCCGTAGCCGCCGCCACCACCGCCGCGACGGTCTCCTCCGCCACCGCCGTAGCCGCCGCCACCACCGCCACGACGGTCTCCGCCGCCGCCGCCGTAGCCGCCACCACCACCGCGACTGCCGCCGCCGCCGCCAAAGCCACCGCGACCACCGCCGCCGCCACTACCGCGGCTTTCACGGGGTTCTGCTTTCTTCACTACGATGGTGCGCCCGTCCAGTTCGCTTTCGTTCAGTTCCGTAATAGCCTTCTCTCCCTCCTCGTCGTTAGGCATTTCCACGAAGGCATAGCCTTTGGATTTGCCGGTAAATTTGTCAGTAATAACTGACGCCGAAGTTACTTCGCCGTACTCTTCGAAGACTTCACGCAAGTAGTCTTCCTGTGTGTCAAAACTCAGTTTTGCTACGAAAATGTTCATTGCAAAAATTGATTAAAGTGAACAAATACGAGGAACTCCTGAAGTGCAAAATAATTTAGGAACGAACTAAAACGGGGAAAACAGACAGGTAGCGGAAGACGAGTTGCGGAGTTGATTTGAACTAACGAAAACTTACTTGCCGGGCTACTGGCAGACCCTTGCCGGTTAAATTTCTCTTGCTTGCTTGCAGAAAATTTCTCAAAGAACAGCTGCAAATATAGCCGGAAAATCCAATCGTGTTCAGTTTTTTACAAATTAAATTTTGGCTGAATTTAATGCAAGCTGTGGTTTTCCGGCACTGCCATCCGCCCCGGACCGCAGTCGGAAATGCCGGCCAACCCTCGTTTTAGCGGAGCAACGTCACGGAACCGGCCAGTTCCCGCTGCTTCCCATCGTCGAAAACGAGCGTGACCTGCCACACGTACACCCCCGGCGGGCTGGGTTTGCCTTGTCGGGAACCATCCCATCCGGCCTGAAAACTGCCCGGTTCGAGGTCGCCGGTGCGGTACACGAGGCCGCCCCATCGGTCGTAGATTTCCAGTTTCACAATTTCCTGCAAGCCGTCCCCGGCGAAGAGCGTGAACCCGTCGTTGAACCCGTCGCCGTTCGGTGAGAAGGCGTTGGGAATGAACACGTCGTAAAAATCCAGCACGAGGAAAACGAGGCTGTCGCAGCCGTTTGCCGCCGTCAAAACGACATCGTACCCGCCCGGTCGGGTGAAGCTCCGGTTGCCGAGCCGGTAGGTTTCCGACTCAAGGATTTTGACAAAAACCGTGTCGGTATCTTCTGCCGCAATGCCCAGATTGAGGGTCACAATGCTGTCGCAACCGCCAGGGGTTTGCAAGGTATCAATGTACTGGCCGGTCTTGGCAATGCTGGTTTGGTTGAAAAAAACAGCCTCGTCCCGGCAGATGGTCGAGTCGATGGAGGTCGTGAACACCGGGATTTTGTGCTTGTAGGCCGGGGTAATCCGGCAACTGTACGGCCCCAGCACCCGCACCTGGTACTCGCCTTCCTCCACCACGCCCAGCAACCGGTGGCCGGTCTGCCCAATGAGCGCCACGCCGTCTTTGTACCACTGGTACTGCAACGTGTCCCGGTCGGGGATGTCGAGCGTCAGGCCCTCGCCGCAGGGGTTGCCGGAGGCGGTGATTTTGAAGTTGAACTGCTGCACGTCGGCCAGCACGAGGTTGTCGAGAAAGTAGTAGTAACTGGTGATGGGCGGCGACTCGTCACAGTCCGGCCCGATGGCAATGGCCCGAATGTCCACCAGCGGCGTGACGCTGATTTCCATGAGTTTCCACTGATTGCCGCCGCTGATGGGCAGTGCGCCAAGCTCCATCCAGCCCGGCCCGTTGAGGGGGCAACCATGCTGCTCGTTGCCCACGCCGAAGGGCAGGTACATGCAGTCCGCTGTGCCGTAGAAAACGATGTTGGTGGGCGGCGAATGAAAGGCATTGGTGAAACCGACCCAGAACTCGAACCGGTACGCCGTGCCTGCTTTGAGCGGGCCGAGGAGGCAGGCCCCGGCGTATTCCTTCCAGTTTGCCTGGGGGTCGCCGCCGCCGATTGGCCCGCCGACCCTGCCGTTGCGGAAGCCCACGCAGCCTTCGCCATCGGGGAACGGCAGCGGTGGTGGCAGGTCGGGCCAGCCCATCCAGCCGCAGGTGTGCAGGTAGTCGGTGGTGGCTTCCGAAGCCTGAATCCAGTCTTTGCAGCAGTGGAGTTCCGAGCGGTCTTGCGGGCAGCAGTTCATTTCCTCGAAGGATGGGTTGGGGATGAGGGACTGTGGCAGGGCCACCGGGCAGTTGCAGTCCACGGTGTCGTTGAGGTCGATGAGGCCGTCGGCATCGTCGTCGAGGGCGTTGTCGCAAATCTCGACGGGGTAGGCAGCCAGGGCGGTGTCGAAGTTTTCCCACCCCAAAAAACTGCCGAAAAAAAACGGGAAGTAAAAAAACAGCTTCATCGGCCCGGAATTTTAGATGTGAGAGGGTGAGAGGTGAGAGAGTGAAAATTTATGATTCTAAATTTTTGAATCTCACCTCTCACCTCTCACCTCTATGATTTCCAAAGGTAACGGTTGGCGGGCGCTTTGGCAAGCCTTGTTTTTTCGATTCAAAGCAATGGTCGGCGGGAAGTTGTTTGACAAAGGTTAACAAACCCGGCTTCCGTAAAAACGGCTTTCGGCCTTAGCTTTGCCGGGCTTTCCGGTTAAATTGTTTGAACATGAAATCCATCACGTCCCTCCTGCTCTCATTTTTCTTCCTCAACGGCCTGCTGCCCGCTCAAAACGGCTGTGAAATCCAGGTGGTGCTGCAAGGCTACACCTACGACACGCTGTGGTTCGGCCACTCGCTCGGCAAGCGGGCGGTGCCGGAGTTTTTCGGGTTGAAACAGCAGGACGGCTCCTACCTCCTGAAAACCGAAAGCCCCATGCCGCCGGGCATGTACGCCATCATCCACAAGCGCAGCCCGAACGCCAACCCGCAGTTTTTCCAGTGCTGGCTGGCCGAGGGGCAGCGAAAGTTCAGCCTGACCACGCACATCACCCAACCCTACGAAAACCCCGTCATCGTTGGTTCGGCGGAGAACGAGGCGCTGTACCGCTACCTCCGACAGTGGGCGGCGATGGACAAACGGCTCGACGATGCCATCGACCGCTGGCGCTATTTGCAAACGGAGGAAACCTGGCGCAACCGGACAAAAACCGAAGTGGACATGCGCCAAATGCAGGATAACTTTGTGAAAAGCTGCCCCGGCACGTTGACCGCCAAATTGGTGGCAGAAACCTCGCTCCCACTGCCGCCGCCGATGCAAAAACCAACCACCTGGCAACAGGAGGCCGACGAGCGCTGGCGCTGGCAGCGGGCGCATTATTTCGACAAAACGGACATCGGCACGGAGGCGTTTTTGCGCTATCCGCAATGGATGGAGCGCACTGATTTTTACCTGTTCCGGCTGCCGCCACCCCACCCCGACACGACGGTTTCGCTCATCGACGAAGTGTTCCGTCGGTTAGAGACTTACCCGGAGGGCTACGAATATTACCAGAAATACATCACCAATTCGCTGGCGAAAATGAGCCAGTACCGCCTCGACGAGGTGTTCGTGTACGTGGCCCGGAAGTACGTGGAAGGCGGCAAAGCGGCCTGGGCCAAGCCGGGCGATGTGAGCAGCATTGCCAACGAAGCCAGTCAGATGGAGCCGTTGTTCGTGGGCAGGCCCGCCCCGAATATTACGCTGTTTGACACGCTGGGCCAGCCCGTCCGATTGTACGACGTGGAGGCTAACCTCACGCTGGTCATCTTCTGGCTGCCGGACTGTTCGCACTGCCAGCAGGAAATCCCGCTCATCGCCAAAATCTATGAACGCTACAAAAACAAGGGGCTGAAAGTGATGGCTGTCTGCGGGAAATCGAACGAGGCCACGCCGATGTGTTGGGAGTTCACGGACAGCCAGCACCTGCCCGCCGACTGGCTGCTGCTCGCCGACCCGCAGCGCCGCTCGAACATGGTGCCGCTGTTCAACGTCAAGTCGTACCCCCGCATTTTTTTATTGGACAAGGACAAAAACATCGTCTTCAAACGCTCCGGGGACATGCCGGAGTGGCAGTTTGATGCAGTGTTGGGGAGGTATTAGATGGCTTCATGGTTGAATTGTTTCACTGTTGGGTGAGGAGGGGTGGATGGAGTTTCCGTAGTTGCCGCAAGTTATGCTGCGAAGACTTGCGGCAACTGGTTTTTATTTATTGTCCCACATGCCCTGGTACAATACTTTTTTGTTTTTGTCTTCCAACGTGTACATCCCCTTCCAATAGTTGATGGTCATTTCCCCGCCTTTCCAGGTGCCAGGATCGCCTTCAGGTGATTGTGGCTGTTTTTCAAAAACGAGGGAGCCTTTCTGGCCAGGCATGTACACTTCTGCCTTTGCGTCGTCGTCCTCGGACTTGAATACGATGAAAGCGGACAGCGTTGTGTCCAAGCTGGCATCCTGTGGGTCGAGCCGGATGCCTGCCTCAAAAATCCGGATGCACTCGTTCTTCAAGACCGACCACTGATAGCCTGCCGAGCCTTTGCAGCCATGCTCGTCCACGTCGGCACCGACCACCGGTGCCTCCGGTGTAGCTGCTTGTTCTTTGCCCGGTTCATTGCCGCTGCAAGCCACGAGCGACACTGCGAGCGATAAGAGTGAAATCAAATTGTTCAATTTCATGTTTCGTTTTGTTTACTGTTAAAAAATTGGTGAGTGATGGCGGTTAGAGGATGTCTTTTTACATTGGCAAAGAACGCAATAATGAGATTTTCAAAGGATTTTTTTTAGGAATGAAAACGGGGTTGAAACGTTTCTGAGCAAGTTCACGGGTGGCATCGGATGGAGGCTGCCGTTAGCAGGCTAACTGGGTTTTGTTCTGTCGGCAATTTTTTTATAGTGCGATAAATTCTTTTACAATTGGATTATGAATTTCCCTTTTTTCAACTCCCATTTTTTTATCCTCCAACAAAATTGTAATCAGATGTTTTCCTGGCTTTTGAATCAGCCTTCTA
The DNA here is from genome assembly GCA_016234735.1 of Bacteroidota bacterium. Classification (GTDB taxonomy): domain Bacteria; phylum Bacteroidota; class Bacteroidia; order Chitinophagales; family Saprospiraceae; genus UBA6168. The sequence continues at coordinate 13,582 of JACRAN010000192.1, forward strand.
ATGGTATAAGGTTTTTTGTTATCAAACTTGACGCAGTCAAATTCTTTGTCGAAAGATGCAGGGAAGGTATTTTCAAAATCGAATGAACCCATTGAGTGACATAAAAATAAATTATGGCTTCCATAAAGTGAGTCAGGAATAGAAAGGTTTACTATCACTACTAATGAATCGGGTACTTTTATTGTGTCTTGGATTAGAATATCGGGAACAAAAGATTCGTATTTTAGTACGGTGATGCCTGCCTGATAAGCGTAGTCTTTGTTGTATAGAGTCATACCATTTTTTTTAAACCGTAGGTTCTTTATTTTACCTGCATCGTTAAATTCCTTCAAAACTCCATCTTCTTTTCCAAGTTTGAAATTTTCAATTCCTTTAATCGACCCGTTTTCGAAATAGTATTTTTGTTCACCATCTAATAAACCATCCGTGTAATTTTCCTGAGATTTAATCATTCCGTTTGAGTAATAGCTCAAATATTGACCTTGAATTAAAGTATCGTTCTTTGTCACTTCTAAACAAAATGCGGACTTTACCTGTCCATTTATGTAGTACAATTCTAAACAGCCTAATCCATTGACCTCACACATTATACCCTTTAGTTTTCCATTAGGGTAATATTCCATGTTTTTACAATTTTGATTTTCACAGCCAATACAAAGCAAAATGAAAATAGGGGGAATTATTTTACAATTAATAGAATCAAAAAAAGAATAGGCCATATTGTCTTATTACCTTGTTCCAAGTTCTTTAGTCAGGAGGCAACTTGAACTTGCCTCCTGACTTACCTTCGCACCCCTCACTGGTCCTCCGTCACCACTGGCTTGAGGGCCTTGCCCTGGTCTTTGCGGAGCGGCTTGGTGGTTTTCTCCGTTTTTTTCACTTCGCCCCCACTTTTCTTCGGGTGTACGAGTTTCATTTCCTTCACGAGATGCCCGGCCCCGGCGTATTTGTCGATGATGAACAGCACGTAGCGGGCATCCACCATGATGTTGCGGCAGAGGCTGATGTCGTAGTTGTAGTCGCTCATGGTGCCTTCCCATACCCGGTCGAAGTTGAGGCCGATGAGGTTGCCGCTGGCATCGATGGCGGGGCTGCCGGAGTTGCCGCCGGTGGTGTGGTTGGAGCCGATGAAACAGACGGGCAGCTTGCCGTTTTCGCCGTATTGGCCGTAGTCTTTTTTCTCGTAGAGTTCCCGCAGGCGGGCAGGCACGTCGAACTCATAGTCGCCGGGCACGTATTTTTCCATCACGCCATCGAGGTAGGTTTGCGAAGCGAAAGTCACGCCGTCCTGCGGCTGGTAGCCTTGCACTTTGCCGTAGCTGACCCGCATGGTGCCGTTGGCATCGGGGTAAAATTTGCGGTTGGGGAACACCTCCATCTGCGCCTTCATGTAGGTCTGCTGGAGTGCCTCGGTGCGGTCGTTGTACTCGTTGTATTTCACGGCAATTTTCTGGTTGTAGGTGTCCCGCAGGTTGGCCACGAGTTGGCAGGCGGGGTCGAGGGCGACGGCTTTGTAGATTTCCTCGTAGGTTTTCCCCAGCACGGCATTGGCGTTGGCGGGGTCGAGGATGAAGGTGTTTTTGAACAAATCCTCCGCTAATTTTTCGTAGCTGCCCCCGGCGTTCGCCAGCATCTGGGCAAGGGTTTCCGTTTGGAAATCCTTGCCTGCGTGTTTCTCAAGCATCTCCATATGCGCCGCAAACACCCGCTGGTCGATTTCCGGTCGGTAGTCTTTGTAAAATCCTTCCAGCCAGGTTTTCAGGCCCTTCACCTCGTCCGCCATGCCCGCTTCCCCGTTTTTATCGTATGCTTTCAACAGGTTGGCAAAGCGCCCGGCGAGGCGCAGGATTTCGACGTTGCTGCCGAGGATTTCATCGTAGTAGGCTTTGGCTTCGGCGTAGGGTTCAATGTCTTTGTACAACTGCCCGAACTCGCCAAGCAGGTTTTGGTACTTCGCAAAAGCGGGGTTCACGGTCACTATTTTCATGAACTCCGCCTCGTACTGTTGTTTCTTTTTCACGGCCTTGGTGCGGCGCAGGCCGAGCACTTCGCCCTCCCATTTTTTCCAGGCATTGGCAAGCCCTGCCTGCTTGCTGGCGTACTGGATTTTCACCTGCGCATCGGAGCGCATGGCCCCGTCCCAGATGGCCAGCGTCTTGTCCCGCACGGCGATGCGGGCGGGGTCGAGCACATCAACAAGTTGCTGGACGGCGTAGCTCGGCAGGTACTCGTTAGTGCGGCCGGGGAAGCCGAAGACCAGCGTGAAATCGCCCTCCTTCACCCCATCGAGCGAGATGGGCAGGAAGTGCTTGGGCTTGAGCGGCACGTTGTCGGGCGAGTAGGCCGCCGGGCGGTTGTCCTTGTCGGCGTAGATACGGAAAATGGAAAAATCACCCGTGTGGCGGGGCCACACCCAGTTGTCGGTGTCCGCTCCGAACTTGCCGATGCTCGACGGCGGTGCGCCCACCAGCCGCACGTCTTTGTAGGTGACGGTGACGAACATAAAATATTGATTGCCATTGAAAAACGGGCGAACCATCACGTCTTCCCAGGCTTCCTTTTGCGCCGATTTTTTGATGGCATCGAGGTTTTTGTCGATGGTGGACTGGCGGGTTTTCTTGTCCATGTCGTCGGTCACGCCAGCCAGCGCTGCCGCCGTCACGTCCTCGATGCGGGAGATGAACGTGGCCGTCAGGCCGTCGTTGGGCAGTTCGTCTTTCAGCGTTTTTGCCCAAAAACCATCCTCCAAATAGTTGTGTTCCAGCGAGGAATGGTTTTGGATTTGCCCGAAGCCGCAGTGGTGGTTGGTGAGCAACAGTCCTTGCCCGCTGATGACCTCCGCCGTGCAGCCGCCCCCGAACTGCACGATGGCATCTTTCAGCGAACCCTGGTTGACGGAGTAGATGTCTTCGGCGGTCATTTTCATGCCCATGCCCTGCATTTCTTTTTCGTTCAACAGGCCGAGCAGCAGGGGCAGCCACATCCCCTCGACGGCAAAGACGAGGCGGGCAGCGAGGAGGAAGGTGAGGGAAAGGATGAGTTTTTTCATGATTGATGAATTTTGATGCGGGTGAAGTTAAGAGATTGCGGGGCGAAGATAAGGAGAGGAGGAGAAAGATTTGATTCGGGAGTTTTCGTTAACTTTGTTCGGAGAAAATTGAAAATAAATGCTCAGTAAACAATTGCAACAACAGGTAATTTCCATCCTGACACCTTACCGGCCTGAGCGGATAGGGGTTTTTGGCTCTTTTGCCCGCGGTGAAAACAAGCACGGCAGCGACCTCGACATTCTGATTCAATTTCAGGATGCCATCGGACTGCTGGAATTAGTGCAAATCGAGCAGGAACTATCAGACAAGCTGGGCATCAAAGTGGATTTGGTCACGGAAGGCAGCTTGAAAAATCCACGGTTGAAGAAATATATCCACAACGACCTGATTACTATTTTAGGATGAAAAAAGACGACCTGATTTACCTCGACCATATCCTTCAAAGTTTGACTAAAGTTGTCGAATATTTGGATGGTGTCAGTTACGAATCTTTCATGGTTGACGAAGAAAAACAGGATGCCGTCATTCGGAAAATTGAAATAGCGGGCGAAGCCACCAAACGGCTGGACAAAGATTTAAGGGAGCAACCCAAACGTGCCGTGGCGAGCCATCGCCGGCATGAGGGACAAACTTATCCACGATTATTTTGACGTGGATTTGGTGACGGTTTGGAAAACAGCCATGGAGAGTATCCCTTCGTTGGTGGCTGATATTCAAAGGATTGTGAAGGAAATAGAAAACAATGAGAAATGACTGCGCTATCAGGTTGCAAACTTGAAACTGGGATACTTGGGACAACAGATGAAGTAGCTCAAACTGTTTAACATTTAATTAATCAAATGTGATTGGGACGTGCACCAACCCTGCCCTAAATTTGGGTCATTCCTAAATTTAAACACCATGAGAATACCGACCTATCTCTCCCTGCTTTTTTGCCTGACAACTGCATTAATATCATGCTTCACCCCTCGTTCCATCGTGCAAATGGAAGCAGACGAAGCGGAAGTCAAATGGAGCTACGGCCGCCAACTCATCAAGCAGCAAAGGGACAGCTTCGATGCCCAATTTTACTTCGATACTTACAGCAAAAACAACCTCATTTTTGACGTAGAAGTGACCAATTGGGGCAGCGAAGACGTGTTGGTTGCGCCTGAAAGGATTTACGTGAAATGTTCGGAAAGCGAAAACATCCACAGTGCCTACGACCCTGAGCAAGAGTTGTTGAATGAAAAAATCGACCTCAACCGCCAGGAAGCTGCGGCCAAAAACCTGGCAGTCGCAGTAGGCGTTGCCGCCGTGACAACTGCGGTTGCCATAGCCGCCACCAGCGACGGCAGCAACAACTCCAACAATGATAGAGCGAGTACATTTACCAACATCACCTACGTCAGCACATACGTAACACCACCCCTGCCAGCACCGGTCTTACCGCCATCGCTCGATTTTTGGGCAAACTATTCCCTTCGGAAAACCACATTGGAGCCAAACTACAAGGTGGGCGGCAAGGTGGTCGTGCCTCGCCTCGACCATTGCCCTGCTCTCGAAGTCTTTTTGCCCGTTGGCAAAGAAACCTTTGTCGCAAGGTTCAAACAAAAAATCATTCAGCCTTGAGTTGGATACATTTTACTAGCCTCTTGGATAAGGTCTTGCAAAGTTAGACCACAAGTCCTTTCACCTTTTTGCAACAATTCCTCGCCCGTTTATCACTAATCATCTTAAATTCGCCACTGGGAGAATGGTTTGAGTGTTTGAGAGGGTGAGGGTTTGATAAAAAACCACGGAACCACCTCAAACCCTCAAACCCTCACCCTCTCAAACCCTCAAATTCTCAAACCCTCGCATGAACAGCATCATTACCGACCGCTTCGTCAAATGCCACAACAAACTGCGGGAGGACGGCAAAGTCCGCTCCAGCCGCCAGTTTGCACTGGCCCTCGACTACCTGCCGCAGAGCCTCAGCGAAATCCTCAAGGGCCGCCGGGACGTGACCATCGAACTGCTCCGCAAAGCCACCGAGGAGTATAATTTCAACCCCATCTACCTCTTCACCGGCGAGGGCGCCATGTTCCTCACCGGCGAGGAAAACAAGGGTTTTCGGATGCTCACCATCGTCACGGACAAGCAAAACGACGAGCGCATCGTGCATGTGCCGGTGCCTGCGCAGGCCGGATACGCCGGGCAGGAACTCGACCCCGTTTTTTTTGAGGAACTGCCAACCTACACCCTGCCCGACTACAAGTACAAAACCGGCACCCACCGCTCCTTCGACGTGTCGGGCGACAGCATGGAACCCACGCTGTTCGAGGGCGACAAGGTGGTGTGCAGCTTCGTGGAGCCGAGCTACTGGGAAACTTCCCTCAAAGACAACTACGTTTACGTGGTGGTGACGCGGGGCGATGTGGTGGTGAAGCGGGTGTTCAACAAAATCAGGGGCCAGCGCTGCCTCGAATTGCAGTCCGACAACAGCTACTACCAGCCTTACACCATGCCCATCGGCGACGTGCGGGAAATCTGGTACGTGCGGGCGAAAA
>JACRAN010000191.1 GCA_016234735.1 Bacteroidota bacterium
CGCCACCAGCCAGACAGCAGTTCCTGCTGCTCGACCTTCGTTCCTTCGTGCAGCAGCAGGACTTCGGCCCCGGCCTCGTCGGGGGCGCTGCGGAGGGAGGCCGTTTTTTCGAGGACGATGGCCTGGCGGGTATTTTTTTCAAAGGCAGTGCGGCTCAGGGCCAGCGAAAATGGCAGCAAACTCAGCAGCAGCAAGGCCACGCCTGCCAGCAGGCCCCGTTTTTTTTGCCGCCTCGTTTTGCCCGTTTGCCAAAAAACGAGGCAGGCAAAACTCAACCACCACAGCACCAGCGCCATGCTGCCCATCGTGCCAGCCGAGAGTGCCATTCTCGCATCCCCCCACCATTTTTTCAAAAAAAAATCAGGCAGTGGCTCGATTTCGTCGGGCAGTTTTGAGCGAACGAGGGTGAGGTTTTGCAGCACTTCCGGGTCATTGGGAGCCAGCAGCAGCGCCCGCTCGTAGTGCAGGATGGCCTTGCCGGGCCGGTTGAGGCGGTACCAGGCATTGCCGAGGTTGTATTCCAACTCCGGGGAGCGGTACCCGGCCTCCAAAATCTGGTCGTACAACTTGACTGCTTTTTCAAATTCCTTTTGCTGGAAAGCCTCGTTCGCCTGCCGAAAAACCTGGTCTGTTTCTTCTGCTAACAGGCTGGTTTCCAGCAAGATAGAAAATAAAAGCAGCACAAAAATTTTCTTCATCGACCTGATTTTTTTTTGATTCATTTTTTTGCCAACCGTCCACCGTCCACCGTCTTCCGTCCACCATCTCCCGTTCACTCACCTGAATTTTTCCTCCTCCACCCGTTCCAGGTACTCTAAGCAAACCACATCCTCCGGGTCGTCGCTCGGTTCGGTAGCGAACCACGCTGCCAGGATTTCCTTCGCCACTTGCCCGGAAGTGCTGCGCAGGCTCATGGCGAGGACGTTGGCATCGTTCCATTTTCTGGCACCGGCGGCGGTTTCGGCATCTGAGCAGAGCGCTGCCCGGATGCCCTTGACCTTGTTGGCGGCGAGGCTGATGCCTGTGCCCGTCCAGCAAAAAAGCACCCCCTGCTCAAACGCTCCGGCAGCCACCCGTTGTGCCACTTCGACGGCTACCTTCGGCCAGGGAGCGGGCGTGGCGACGAGTGCGCCGAAGACGGTGACCTCGTGCCCCATTTTTTTCAACTCCTCCACGACCGTGCGGGCCAAGGGTTCGTTCAGGTCTGTTCCGACTGCAATTTTCATTCGATTGGATTTTTACAAAAGCAAATTTCGCAGGAAACCTGCCAAATCAGGGAACTCTGCGTTAATAAAGTAAAACTTTTATCACATTTGCACCCTTTTAAAAATAGTGGCATCATTGTGTACTATCCGAAATTAAAATGACAATCGGCAAACCACTCATCGCCGGTATCCAGCAAATAGGAATTGGCAATCTTTGCGCCCACACCACCTGGCGGTGGTACAGGGAGCATTTGGGCTTCGACGTGCCCGTTTTTGAGGAAGCAGCGGAGGCCAAACTCATGCTGCCGTACACCGGCGGGAAGCCCCGCAGCCGCCACGCCATCCTGGCCCTCAACATGCGGGGCGGTGGTGGCCTCGAAATCTGGCAGTACACTTGCCGTACGCCACAAGCCGCTGATTTTCAGCCGCTTGTGGGCGACCTTGGGATTTTTATTTTGAAAATAAAATCCTCCGATGTGGCCGCCACGCACCAGTTTTTGGTTAAAAAAGACGCTGAAATTCTGGGTGAAATCACCGTGAACCCTGCCGGTCAGCAGCATTTTTTCCTCAACGACCCCTTCGGCAACCTCATCGAGGTGGTGGAGGGCAACAGTTGGTTTTCTCTTGGCAAGCGGACGATGGGCGGCGTGTACGGTTGCACCATCGGCGTGTCCGACATCGAAAAATCACTGCCTTTTTACAAAAAAATCCTCGGCTGCGACACGGTCGTTTTTGACGAAAACGATTCGTTCGACGACCTCGACTGCCTGCCCGGCGGCGAGTCTCCCGTGCGCCGGGTGCTGCTCCGACATAGCAAACCCAACCGTGGTGCTTTTTCCAAGCTCCTGGGCGACTACGAAATTGAACTCGTAGAAGTGAAGGACCGGGTACCCCGCAAGATTTTCAAAGACCGCTACTGGGGCGACCTCGGCTACATCCACCTCTGCTTCGACATCACCGGCATGGCTGCCATGAAGGAGCAATGCCAGGCGGCGGGCTACCCTTTCACCGTCGATAGCGACAACAGCTTCGACATGGGCGAAGCGGCTGGCCGGTTCAGCTACGTGGAAGACCCTGACGGTACGCTCGTCGAGTTCGTGGAAACCCACAAGTTGCCGTTGCTGAAAAAAATCGGCTGGTACCTTGACCTCCGCAAGCGCCCGCCAGACAAATCGCTGCCCACCTGGATGCTGAAGGCGCTCGGCCTGAACCGGGTGAAGTGAGAGGGCGAGAGGCGAGAGAGTGAGATTTTTAGAGGATTGATTTTCAGCGTTTTAAATTCAAATCACTTTCCCAAAACAACTCAGACCTTCATCGGGACTGCACTCTGCCAATTGTGAACTGCAACTGGTTTTTTCTCAAAAATGAAACGAATCAACGTCTGGTCGAGTCCCCGCAACGTGAGCACGGCGTTCATGTACGCCTTCGCCCAGCGGGCGGACACGACGGTGGTGGACGAGCCGCTGTACGCCCACTACCTGAGCAAAACCGATTCCGAGGCCGGGCATCCAGGCACCGCCGAAGTGCTGGCCATGCAGGAAAACGACGGAGAACGGGTGGTGCGGGACGTGATTTTCGGCGGGTACCCCACGCCGGTCGTGCTGTTCAAGCAGATGACACACCACCTCATCCACATCGGTTGGGAGTTCATGCTGCAAACGGACAACGTGCTGCTCGTCCGCCATCCCCGTGAAATCATCGCCTCCTACGCCAGGGTCATCCCAAACCCTGCCATGCAGGACGTGGGCGTGGAGAAACAGCACGAACTTTTCCATTTTCTAAAAAAAAACAACCGCCTGGCGGCAGTGGTGGATGCACGGGAACTGCTGCTGAACCCGCCGTCAATTCTGGCACAACTTTGCGAAAAGCTCGGCCTTGTTTTCGATGAAAAAATGCTGCACTGGCAGCCAGGCCCCCGACCGGAGGACGGTGTTTGGGCAAAATATTGGTACGCCAACGTGCATCGTTCCAGCGGTTTTCAGCCTTTTGAAGAAAAAACAGTGGAACTGCCGCCAGCGCTGGAAGAACTGGCCGGGCGCTGCCAGCCGTTTTACGAAAAACTCTACCTGGCGGCGTTGAAAGCCTGAGCAGGCTGCAACACTTTCCGCAGGGCAACGTTTTCTGTTGGATTTCAGGTAGGCTCTCCAATCCGAAATCCGAAATCCGAAATCCGAAATCAAATAATGGTTTTACTCGACAACTACCAGGTACGCAACATCGGCAACCTCGAACTGCTCGCCAAACAGGTGGTGGAGGGCTTCATCATCGGGCTGCACAAATCGCCGTTTCACGGTTTTTCGGTCGAATTTGCGGAGCACCGGCTCCACAACCCCGGGGAAAGCACGAAGGACATCGACTGGAAAGTTTATGCCCGCACCGACCGGATGTACACCAAAAAATTTGAGGAAGAAACCAACCTGCGCTGCCAGATCGTGGTGGATGCCTCCTCTTCGATGTACTTCCCGGAGGTGGCGAAGGAGAGCGAAAATTACACGAACAAACTGCGCTTCTCTGCCCTCGCCGCTGCTTCGCTGATGAACCTGCTGATGAAACAGCGGGATGCGTTCGGCCTGACGATTTTCGCCGATGACGTGAAAATGCACACCCGCTGCAAGTCCAGCACCATGCACTACCGGCTGCTGCTCACCTACCTCCAGCAACTGCTCGAAAACTCCGAACACAACCGCACGACTTCGGCGGCACAGGCGCTTCACCAGATTGCGGACAGCATCCACAAGCGTTCGCTGGTGGTGATTTTCAGCGACATGTTCGAGCAATCGGAGAATTCGGAGGCGTTGTTTTCGGCACTCCAACACCTGAAACATGCCAAGCACGAGGTGATTCTTTTTCACACGGTGGACAAGTCGCTGGAGATGGATTTTGAGTTTGAAAACCGGCCCTACCTCTTCATCGACATGGAAACCGGCGAGCAACTCCGCCTCCAACCCAACCAGGTGAAGGCTCAGTACGTGAAACAAGTGGCCGCTTTCAAGGAGCAACTCCGCCTCCGGTGCATGCAGTACAAAGTGGATTTCGTGGAGGCCGACATCAACGAGGGTTTCCGGCCCATCCTGCAAGCCTGGCTGGTGAAACGGTCGAAAATGAGAGCATGAGCAGAGTTGGAGTTATGGGTTATGAGTTAGTGAGTTTTGGCCACTAACCAGTAACTCATCACTCAAAACTCACAACTCCCAAACGTGAACTGGCGATTTTTACCTTTGATTTTGATGCTGGCGGCTGGCTGCTACGAGCCGCAGGAAGGTTGCCTCGACATCGAAGCGACCAACTACGAGGTGTCTGCCGATGACCCTTGCGGGGAATGTTGCAAGTACCCGACCCTGACGTTGGCGGTGCAGCACCAGGTGGTGTTGCCGACGCAACTCGACACTTTTTATTCGTTCAAATATTCCACGCACTACCCCTCGCCGTTCGACACGAACCATTTTTTTGAGGTGGGGCGCAGCCGGTTCTTCATTTCCGATTTGAAATTGGTGCGGTCGGATGGCACGGCCATCGGGGTGCAGGATTCCATCTGGCTACCGCTGGTGTCGGATGACTCGGTGTGGGTGGAGGACAATTTTGCGAAGGCCGACCGGGACATTTTTCAACCCTCGGCCATCGGCGAAATCAGGACGGACGGCATGTTCACCCAAGTCAGCTTCACGCTGGGGCTGTCAGCGCTGGCCCTGCAAACCGACCCCGACAGCCTGCCGTCGGGGCATCCGCTCATGGTCACGAACGACACGCTGATGTATGATTCGAGCTTTGGTTACATCCCCAACCTGCTGGTTTTGTGGCCGGACACGCTGGCCGACACCACACCGCTGACTTTTCGTTTTACCGAAGGGAAACAAATATCACTCGACCTGCCACAACCAGTGGCCATCGAGCGTGGTTTCAATATCAAAGTGACGCTGCGGATGAACTACATGGCCTGGTTCGACGGTGTGGATTTCAAAAACGACTCCCCGGCGGTGATGCAGGCCAAGATTGACGGCAACCTGTCCAAAGCGTTTTCTGTGGCGGAAATCAAGTCGGAATAATGCTAACTTTGACTCACCTCCTGCATTGAACGAGGCTAACTTTTCAGGTCGTATTTTTAAAAATCAATTTTTGCCATGAAAAAATTATTGCTGTTTTTGTTGGTGGGCATCACCGTGGCTTCGTGTGGAGACGATGATATGAAAACCCCGGTCGCATCCGTCCACCTCAACATGCGGGCAGTGTACGACGGCCAGCCGCTCGTGATGTACCAGGCGTACACCTACCCGGACGGGAGTTTGGTGCGCTTTCAAACGTTCAATTTTTTCATCTCCAACATCACGCTGCTGGGCGAGGGCGACACGCCGGATGCCGAACTTTCCGAGGTGGAATTTGCCGATTTCTCCAACAACACCACCCTCGCCGAGGCAGAAACGCCGCAGGCGTGGCATTTCGAGGAGGTGCCGACGGGCACTTACCGGGGCATCCAACTCAACATTGGGGTACCCGCCAGCCTGAACAACGCCGATGCCGGGAACCTCGATGCCGACCACCCGCTCCGCCAGCATTTCACCACGCATTTCTGGAGCGACTGGAAAAGTTTTATTTTTGTGAAAAGCGAGGGCATCTACGACCTCGATGGCAACGGCGAATTCAACGGCTCCGACCAGGGCTTCGAGCACCACCCCGGCAAGGACGAGGCGCTGACCCAGGTGACAAAACTGATGCCCATCACGCTGGCGGAAGGCGGTACTTTCGACCTGAACCTCGTGGCCGACTTGCTGAAAATTTACGTGAAAAATGGCGACGCACTCGACCTCTCCGACCCGGAGAACTCAAACGTGCAGCAAGCCTCCGACTTGCCGCTGATGCTCTACCTGATGGGCAACTGGGAGCAGGCACTGAGTGTCGAATGATAAACTTTGAAAACCACAGCGCATGAAAAAACTGACATTTTTAGCATTGCTGGCACTTGTCGGGATGTTTGCCTGCAAGGATGACGACAACCCAAAACCTTCTGACGGGGTTGATTTGACCAACATCGCCTACAACCCTACGCCGCATGAGCTTGTCATTCCGCCAGGCTTCCCTTCGATGAACATCCCGGCCGACAACCCGCTCACGGAGCAGGGCATCGACCTCGGCAGGCGGCTGTTTTACGACCCCATCCTCTCCAAAGACAGCACCGTTTCCTGCGGAAGTTGCCATGGCCCTGCGGGCAATTTCACCGACAACAAGGCACTAAGCCCCGGCGTGGGCGGGTTGCTGGGCACCCGCAGCAGCATGGCCATCATCAACAGTGGATTCCTTTCGAAAGGTATGTTTTGGGACGGGCGCGCACCACACCTCGAAGCCCAGGCGCTGGGCCCGGTGGAAAACCCGGTGGAAATGGCGGAAAAGTGGGACGATGTGGAGGTGAAGCTGCGCAACCATGCCGACTACCGAACTCGTTTCCGCAAGGCTTTCGGCATCGAAAATTCCAACGAAATCACGAGGGATTTGGCTACCAGGGCCATCGCCCAGTTCGAGCGGACACTCATCAGCGCCAATTCAAAATACGACCGAAAAAAATACCAACTCGACCCCGATCCGTTCCTGTTCTCCGACCTCGAAACCGATGGATTGAAGATTTATTTTGACGACCAGTTTGGGGCGCCGGGCGCTCCCGTCGGCCACTGCGCCCACTGCCACGACGGCGGGCCATTGCTCACCTCCGAGCGCTACGAAAACAACGCCATCACGGAGGTAGCCTCGCTGGCCGATTTTCCTGACAAGGGCCTGGGCGCACTCACCGGCAAACTGACGGACAACGGCAAATTCAAAGCCCCGTCGCTGCGCAACATCGCCCTGAGCGCACCCTACATGCACGACGGGCGCTTCCAGACGCTGGAACAGGTCATCGAGCATTACAGTTCAGGCGGGCACTACGCCGACAACGTCATCACCGGCTCCATCACCAACCTCAACTTGAGTGCCTACGACAAGCAGGCGCTGCTGGCTTTCCTGAACACGCTCACGGACACGACGTTCGTGAACAACCCGGCTTTCCAAAATCCTTTTCATTAAAAAACTTGCTGAGTGAGCGCGAGGAGGATTGGACAACGGATTGAACGGATGCAACAGATTTGAACGGTTTTTTATTTTTCTTTAAAAAAAGGACGATGAGTCAAAATTGTTGACAGCGGCAAGATTGCTAAGAGCAATCTTGCCGCTGTTGCTTATCGTTTGCCTACGCCCCTCCAAAAAAAAATCCGTTCAAATCTGTTGCATCCGTTCAATCCGTTGTCCAATCCTCCTCGCGTTCATTGCCAATTACCAGCCATGTCAAAAACATTCACAGTCCTGCTGGCCCTCTTGATTTTATGCCAATGTTCCGCCTCCCGTTCCCAAAAGATGGGGCAGTCGGGCGGTTTCCGCATCGCATTCTACAACGTGGAAAACCTGTTCGATACGGTGGACGACCCCGCCAAACAAGACGAAGAGTTCATGCCTGGCAGCAAAAAAAAGTGGACACCGGCGCGCTACCAGACCAAACTCGACCACTTGGCGAGGGTGGTGGAGGGCATGGGATTTCCGGCTTTGCTGGGCCTGGCCGAGGTGGAAAACGCCACCGTGTTGAAGGATTTTTGCAAAAAAACCAGCCTCGCTGCGCATGGCTACTGTTTTGCACATTTCGAGTCGCCCGATGTGCGGGGCATCGATGTGGCGCTGTTGTACCGGAGGCAGGACTTCAAAGTGTTGGCTGCCGAAACCATCCGCATCGACTTCCCGGCGGAGGTGAAGGGCGACCAACCCAACTACGTGACCCGTGATGTGCTGGTGGTGCGGGGTGTTTTTCAGAAAAAAGACACGCTGAACGTGCTGGTGGCGCACTTCCCCTCCCGCACCGGCGGCCAGAAGGAGAGCGAACCCAAGCGCCTGTTCGTTGCGAAGCAGGTGAGGAAAAAAGTCGATGAAATTTTGCGAAAAAACCCCAACGCCAATGTGGTGGTCATGGGCGATTTGAACGACGAGCCGACCGACCCCAGCGTGGCGGAAACGTTGGCGGCCCAGTCGTTGACCGATTCGCCTGCGGCGACGGGGCTGTACGATTGCATGTCAAAATTGGATGCCGAAGGCAAGGGAACCTACAATTTCCGGGGCGACTGGAACATGCTCGACCACATCATCCTCTCTGGCAGCTTACTGACCAGCAAGCGGTTGCATTTTTCGGAAGCTGCGATTTTCCAACAGGACTGGATGATGTACACGGATGAAAAATACGGAAAAGCGCCGAGCCGGACCTACGGCGGCGACCATTATTTCGGAGGGTACAGCGACCACCTGCCGGTGTTTGTGGAGATTGGGAATTAGGAATTAGGTATTGGGAATTAGGTATTGGGAATTGGGGATTGGGGATTGGGGATTGGGGATTGGGGGAAATCTTAGCGGCAATTCCCAATACCTAATTCCCAATCCCTAATTCCCAATTCCCAATTTCCTCTCCGCCCGTTTCGCTTGCTTTTTCCTGGAATTGACCAACTCCTGGAACGAGTCGAATTCTTTTCGGTAACTCAAACCGGCACCACGCTTGATGCGCCGCCCGCCCGCCAGGTCGGCTTCCGTGCTGTTGTAAGCCTTGATTGTCAAGCGCCTGTCTTTTGAAATGACGTACTCGATTTGGAAATCGCCCGATAACTGGCCGTTGTTCCCGGTGTACACCTGGTTGCTGCTCCCCACGACCCCGCTGACCCCCCCCTGGATGGAAATCCGGTCGTTGACGATGACCTTCAAGCGTCCCCGCAACTCGCTGCTGGTGTATGCCGCTGCCGGGTCAGTGGGGTCGAAAGTGCCGGTGGAGTAGCGGTTGTACGAGATGTCGAAGTCGATGCCCTGGATGAGATTGCTGCCGGTAAAAAACTCCGACACGAAATCCGTGAGATAAATCGACAGTTGGTTGGAGAGCATTTCGCTGACAGTGTTGATGCCCAGTTCGCCAGCCTGGATGGTGTAGCCTGACGGCAAAAACTGCCCGAGCACGAGCAACCCGAACACCTGCCTGTTCAGTTCGTTGGGGTCGAGGCGGACGGTGCGCATTTTGTTTTCGGCATAATTGCGAAGCTCCGAATCGAGCGAGGGGAAGGTGATGTCGAAAGCGATGTCGGGTTGGAGGAGTTTTCCGGTCATCTTCATGGTGAGGTTCACCGGCGTACTGTTGCGGGCCAGATCCTGCGCCTCTGAACTGGCGGCGGCGAGGTACTCCTGGATGAAACTGTACACCGATGTGCTCAGGCCGTAGTACGTCGCATTGATGTCGATGATGGCGCTGTACGGGTCGCCGCTCCACGAGATGGTGCCGCCTGGCTCCACGATGAACGGCTTGTTCAGGCCGATGTTCATCAGGGTGACCAGGTAGTTTCCGGTGGCCACCGTGTAGTCGCCGTAGATGTCGAACTGGCCTTCCCGTGTCATGATCACCTTCAACCTCCCGCTTCCGGTGCCTTGCAGCAGGTCGCCCCAGGCTTTGTCAAAAATCACCTCCATTTTCGCATCCGGCGTGATTTCGATGTCGTACTCCATGTTGAGTCCCCGAAGCACTTTGACCTGTGGGCCAGTGCTGCCTCCTACCTCGGTTTCGAGCGTGGGGGCAGTGAACGTGATGAAATTGACCTCCTTGGTGGAGGTTCTGCTGGTCATGGGCATGAACATGTGCGTGCCTGCGGTGGTGCGGGCGTTCACGTAAAGTTCCGGCTGCGCAAAGCTGCCCGTGAAGCGCACGTAGCCGGTGCCGATGGCCGTTCCATAAAAAATCGGGTTGTTTTTCTCGGTGGTTTCGAGGCCCAGGAACGGCCTGTTCAGTTCCGTGGAAATGCGCAGGTCCAACCCGAAATTTTTCAGGTGGTTGTGCGTGATGCCGCCGTCGAGCCTTGCCTTGTGGTTATCACGGTCATAAACCCAAGTATCCGTTGCATCGAAAATCCGGTTGGAGATGGTCACGTTCCCTTGGGGTACCCGGTAGGTCGTTTGCAGGGCGTTGATGGTGAACGAGGCGTGGTTCACCGTCGCTTTTCCCTCGATTTCGGGCTTGGAAGGCAGGCCGTACAGGCGAACGGCTGCGGCACTCACGCTGCCCTTCACGTTTTTTATATCGGCCACGAAGTACTGCACAATCCGGGTCGGGTATTTTTCAATATCCACGTCGAAATCAAAATACATCGGCTCGTTTTTCACCCACTTCCTGTTCGGTCCCGCCTGGTAGCCCGGCGGGTTGAAGTAGCCGCTGGCCGACAGGGAAGAAGTGTCGTTGGCTATCGAAAGATAGGCTTCCACGGTTTCTTTGATGCTTGGTGCCGATGCGTCGAGCCGCAACACCCCGTAGTTGTCGCCGTTGACTTTCAGGCTGTCGATGCGCAGCAAAGCGGAGAGGCCCTCGAACCTGAAAACATCCTTCACTTTGACCTTCAGGTCGGCCACGCCCGCCAATTTTTGCCGGGCCATATTTTTTATAAAATCCAGGGAATCAATCGGATAGTTCTCCAATTGAAGCTCCAGCCCCTCGTTCCGCACACTGTTCAACCGGATGCGCCGCTCGCCGGAGGTGAGGATGAAATTGTCCGTCTCGACCTTCCCCTTCCCAATGGCGAGGTAGTTGTCCGTGTTGATTTCCCAGGTTTCGTTCAGCACCACGAGGTCGGAGGGCCGGAAACTGACCCGCCAGGCATCTTCGCCCTGTAGCGACAGCACGCCGTTGATGTTGATGTTGTCAAGGATTTTGTAAAAGTTGGAGGAAATGATGAGGAACTCCAGCGTGTCCGTGTACACCGAGCCGATGAGCGACACCGGCGAGAGTTTTTGCGTTTCGCTGAACGCCGTTTCGATGACCCCGACCTGCAAGCTGCCCTCCGGGCCGTTGAATTTGCTGCGCAAATACACGTCCTTGAAAGCGATGTCCTGGTAGTTCCACGAGGGCACCTCCACTTCGAGGTACAGTTGGTTTTTGAACCCGTCGAAGCTGCCCTGCACGGTCGATTGGTCAAAACCGCCCAGGCTCTCCTCGAAAAAGTTGACTAAGTTTTGGAGTTGAAAAACCTCGGCTTTGAAGGTAAACCTGGCCGTGTCCGGCAGCGTTTCCGCTGGTTTTATTTTCAGCCGCTCGGCAAATTTCGGGTAGTTACGGGCTACGAACTGCGTGAGTTGCGCCGGTATTTTTTCGATGTTGAAATTCCCCTCCACCCCCACGTTGCCCAGGGTGGATTGCAGGTTGAACACTTTTTTTCGCTCCGAGGCCAGCCACACCGATGACAGCAGGGCCGTATCGACCGCCAAAGTGTCCTTCCGATTCTTAACTATCTGTAAATCAATGGCTTTGGCGGTTCCAGTGATGTCCGAAAGGCGCTTGCCCTGGAGGCTCATATCCACTTTTCCGGAAAACTGCAGGTCTTTCGAAGTCAGGTTCAGTGGGCGCAAGTCGAGTTTTTTAACGTTGGCCACGAAGTTGAAGGCCGGCAGGGTGTCGCTGAAATTGATTTCACCACCAAACGTCAGGTCGATGTTGCCGTCCTGGATTTGAAAATCGCCGTTGAACAGGTTGCGCTTCAGGTCGCCGTTGATTTTGGCGTTCCGGTACTTGTAGCCCTTGAAAACGAGGCTGTCCACCGTGCCGTCCAACTTGGCCGAAACACTCTTCAGCGTCAGGCCAAGGCCCTGCTTCACGTGGGAATCGAGCGTGATTTTCCCCCAATCCCGGTTGCCCGTCCAGGCACCCAGGTCGAAATCGTCGAGGTACAGGTCGCCGGAGTACCTCGCTTTTTCCTTGCCCTCCCGCAGCTTGAGGTTCATGAACATTTCGGCCCTGCCGATGTCCGTTTTCAACTTGCCGTCGGCCACGAAATCGACAAAAAAGCCGTCGAATTTGCCACTGAAATCCAGTTGGCCCAGCCGGAAATAGTTGTCGGGCGGCCTGAAACCCGGCAGCAGCTTCTGCAAGGTCCAGGCATCGGTATGGAGGCGTTCGAGGTTCAGGTGGAGGAACTGCTCGTCGGGCACGGTGAGGTTCACCGTGCTGAAACTGCCCTCGATTTGTAGCCCCCTGGCCATGCTGATTTTCAGTTTTTTCCCGTCGAGGCGGTTCACCGGGCCTTTCACCAGCCCCTCGATTTCCACCACCTGGTCTTTGTTTTCGCTGAAAAACGCATTTTTTTCCAGCGCCGGGGCAAATTTCATGACATCCCGCAGGGCAATGTGCGAATTGTGCAGATGGACATCCATTTTCACCTCGTTCACGAAATCGTTCCAGGCCGTGTACGAGCCGCCGTAGCGTAAAACCAGCGTATCGCCCAATTCCGTGTACGGCGTTTTTAAGTTGAGACCGTAGAGTTCCATGCCCCGACAGGAGAGCGAGGCTTGCTTCGCCGACAGGTTTTCCAGCACAAATCCGGTGGTGTCCCGAAGGGAAATTTTCTCCACCTCTCCGTCAAATTCCAGCTCGGAATACCGGAAGTTATTCAGGTGGATTTCGAGGTCCAGCACGTCCAAGTAGTTGTAATTCAGGATGTTGGGCGGGGTGGTGCGTTCCGGTTGGGTGCGGAAGTTGCGGAGCGAAAAACGCCCCTCGCCGAGGTCAAAATCCTCGATACTGATGACAAATTTGGAGGTGTCGGGAATTCTTTCCACCGCCAGTTTTACAGGGGGGTAGGGCTTTGGCAGCGGGTTGCCAGGCGAGAGCGTGATGTGCACGTCGGGCGAGTTGAGGTTGAACGAAGACAGGTCAAGCCGCTTCCCTGCCAGATCAAACCGGCTGAAATGCCCCTCGGCGTGTTGAACGAACACATCGAACACCTCGCCCTTCACCTCGTCGGGCTTCACGAGGTGCACGTTGTCAAAGTACAAATGACGGAGGTCGAGTTGGAAGGGTTTGACGGGAGGTTCGGCCCGTTTTTTATCGCTTCTTGAAAAATAGTCAACGATGAACTGGAAATTCTGCTCCGGGTGTCCGGCCAGCCGTTTGATTTGGATGTTGGCATTTTCGAGCCGGAGGGACTCGACCCGGAACCTTCGGAAGAGCAAATTAAACACGCCGGAATGATGGATTTCGAGGTTCCCGGCGTAGAGCAGCGTGTCGCCCCACAGGTCTTCGAGGTAAAATTTCTCCAATTTGACCTGGTTGAAAATGCCGAGCTGAACCTTACTCACGGACACTGCCGTACCCCATTCCTTCGAGAGGAAGGCTGTCAGTTCCTGTGCCGCTTTGTTTTGCACCCAGGGAACCTGGAAAACCAGCACCGGCAAAAAAACAGCCGTCAGCACGATTTGAACCAACCGCCTGAGCATCAGGGGAAACAACCTCCGCTTTCGGGGACGCTTGCTTTCAACCTCCTGTTTTTCAGTCTTTTGTGAAGGATATTCCATAAAATTAACCGGGGCAGGGGAGTATTTCCCCATCGCCACCCAGACAAAACCCGAAGGTACACTGGTTTTGTTTTCACCAAAAACAGAATTAACGAAAGTTTAGCCTTCGGGAAAATAAGGCAGGAGCCGTGCTTTGAAGAAATCGGGGGCGGGGATGGTTTTCATCGTCACCATGTCCACGAACACGAGCCGGACGGAGCCACCGTTCACCAATTTATTTGCTTCGTTGAATATTTCGACCCGGAAAGACATGTCTTTGTCTGGCATGTGGTGCAGTGTGGTGCGGATGATGAGCATTTCGTCGTAACGGGCGGGCCGAATGAACCGCATCTGGATGGATGCCACCGGCAGCATTACCTTGTCCACTTCTTCCATTTCCAAATAGGTCGTGCCCAGCGAGCGCAACATTTCCGTCCGCCCGATTTCATATAAATCGGCGTACCGGCCATGATACAGGTAACCCATCTTGTCCGTTTCCCCGTAGCGTACCCGCTTTTTGTATTCGTACTGAAACATGTTTGATTTTATTTGTCAGGGCGCAAAGGTAAAATATTGCTTCATTGTTGCATTGCTTCATTGTTGCATTGCTTCATTGTTGCATTGCTTCATGGCTACATGGCGAGGCGGCTTCAGTTCAAGAAAAAACGAAGCGGTTCCTGCGTCTGTGAAGCAATGCAGCAATGCAGCAATGAAGCAATGAAGCAATGCATCACCTCCGTTTCCGCTTGTTGTTCTTGTAGTCGAGGAAAATGAATTCGCCGAGGCCCTGGAGGTTGCTGTAAAACGCCTTGCCGTTGTTGGCCTTGGTGAACTGGTCAACGAACTGCACGAGGTAGGGGTCGCGGGCAATCATGAAGGTGGTGATGGGGATGTTCATTTTGCGGCACTTCATCGCCAGGTTGAGGGTGCGGGCGACGATGGTGCGGTCGAGGCCGAAGCTGTTCTGGTAGTATTTTTTGCCTTTTTTGATGCAGGTGGGCTTGCCGTCGGTAATCATAAAAATCTGCTTGTTGGGGTTGCGGCGTTTTTTCAGCATTTCGATGGCCAGTTCCAGCCCGGCGACGGTGTTGGTGTGGTACGGGCCGACTTGCAGGTAGGGCAGGTCTTTGATTTCGATGGGCCAGGCATCGTTGCCGAACACGAGAATGTCGAGCGTGTCCTTCGGGTAGCGGGTGGTGATGAGTTCGGAGAGGGCCAGGGCCACTTTTTTGGCGGGGGTGATGCGGTCTTCGCCGTACAGGATCATGGAGTGCGAGATGTCGATCATCAGCACGGTGCTGGTCTGGCTTTGGTAAAAAGTTTCCTGCACCTCCAGGTCTTCGGGGGTCAGGCGGAATTCATCGATGCCGTGGTTGATGTGGGCATTGCGCAAGCTCTCCGACACGGCGATGGCGTCGAGGTCGTCGCCGAATTCGTAGGGCCGGAGTTCGGCAGCCAGTTCGTCGCCCTTGCCGTCGAATTTGGTGGAGTGGTTGCCGGGCTTCGTTTTTTTCAACTGCCCGAAAATCTCCTCCAGCGCCGAGCGCCGCAGGGCGATTTCCATCTTCGAGGTGGGCACGTAACCCGGCATCCCGGTCGCCTGGCCGTCGGTGATGTAGCCCATGTCCATCAGGTCCTGGATGAAGTCGGCCATGCCGTAGTCCTCCGTGGTCAGCTTGTACTTGCGGTCGAGTTCGGTGAGCCACGAGAGCGCTTCCTGCACATTGCCGGAGGTATGCAGCAGTAGTTCCCGGAACAGTTTCAACAGCCGTTCAAAAATGGAATCCCCCTCGTCGGGAGTGTATTCTGAAAATCGCCAGCCGAGCATATCAATGGAAAATTGAAAATGGAAAATTGAGAATTCAACATGTCGCAATGTAGGACAAATCGATCAACTGAATTGTTTTGTGCCAAAAAGCAGGAAGATACATTTCCCAAGCCCTCAAACCCCCAAGCCCCCAAGCCCTCAAGCCCTCAAACCCCCAAGCCCTCAAACCCCCAAGCCCTCAAGCCCCCAAGCCCTCAAGCCCCCAAGCCCTCAAGCCC
>JACRAN010000194.1 GCA_016234735.1 Bacteroidota bacterium
AAGGAACTGGCGGGGCTGCTGAATGTGAAATTTTGATTGCTTCATGGTTTCATGGTTTCATGGCTGCATTGCCCCACCAAGCAATGAAACCGTAAAACCATGAAACCGTGAAGCAATGAAACCATGCAACCATGAAAATCATCTGCATTGGCCGCAACTACGCCGACCACGCCAGGGAACTCAACAACCCAGTGCCTGTTGGCAAACCGGTGGTTTTTATGAAACCACCCTCGGCGCTACTGGTCAACGAGAAGCCGTTTTACTATCCTGATTTCACAAAAGACCTGCACTACGAGTGCGAAGTGGTGCTGAAAATTTGCAAAAACGGAAAGGCCGTGCAGCCGGAATTTGCCGACAGCTACTTTGAGGAAGTGGGCCTCGGCATCGACTTCACGGCCCGTGACGTGCAGGAGGAACTCAAGAAAAAAGGCCACCCCTGGGAAATTGCGAAGGGCTTCGACAACTCGGCGGTGCTCGGCAAATTCGTGCCGCTGGAACGGGTAAACCAGGACGGCAACATCGAGTTTCAACTCAAAAAAAACGGCGAGACCGTGCAGCACGGCCACACGAGGGACGTGATTTTTTCCTTTCGGGACATCATCGTGTATGTGTCCAGATATTTCAGGCTCCTGCAAGGCGACTTGATTTTCACCGGCACCCCAGCCGGGGTCGGCCCCGTGCAAATCGGCGATCTGCTCGAAGGCTTCGTCACCACGGTGGATGGTCGGCAGGAGCAACTGCTGATGTGCGAAATCAAGTGATTTACGATTTACGATTTACGATTCCTGGCAATCGTAAATCGTAAATCGTCATTCGTAAATCCAACTGCTGCCCGCTCCACCACCTCCTCATAGTACGCCTCGTACTGCGGCAAAATGTGGCGGATATCGAACCGTTCGGCCTGTTCCAGTGCATTTTTTCGGAAAGTTTGCAGCACCTCTTCGTCGCTCAGGATGGTGATGGCGTGGCTGGCCATGGCTGCCACGTCGCCCACATCACTCATGAAACCGGTCTTGCCGTGGATGTTCACCTCCGGCAAGCCACCGGAGTTGGAGGAGATGACGGGCACCTCGCAGGCCATCGCTTCGAGGGCGGCGAGGCCGAAACTCTCGCTTTCCGAAGGGATAAAAAACAGGTCGGAAATGGCCAGCAACTCCTCCACGGCATCCTGCTTGCCGAGGAAACGCACCTCGTCGCACAGCCCGATTTGGCGGCAGAGGTCCTCGATGTGGCGGCGCTCGGGGCCGTCGCCGATGAGCAGCAGTTTGCTGGGGATTTTTTCGTACACCTTTTGGAAAACCCGCACCACGTCCTCCACCCGCTTCACCTTGCGGAAGTTGGAGGTGTGCGCCAGGATGCGCTCGCCGTTGGGGGCGATGGCTTTTTTGAAATGGTCCTTGTCGATTTTGCGGAAGCGCTCGAAGTCCACGAAGTTGTAGATTACCTTGATGTCGTTGTCGATGTTGAAATGCCGCAGCGTTTCGTCCCGCAGGAAGTTCGACACCGCCGTCACGCCGTCCGATTTGCTGATGGAAAATTCCACCACCGGCTGGAAGGCAGGGTTGGTGCCCACCAGCGTGATGTCGGTGCCGTGCAGCGTGGTGATGACGGGGACGTAGCGCCCGTCGCGCAGCAGGATTTTTTTGGCCATGTAGGCCACCGCCGCATGGGGGATGGCGTAGTGGACGTGCAGCAGGTCGAGTTTCTCGAACTTCACCACCTCCACCAGCTTGCTGGCCAGCGCGGTGTCGTAGGGCGGGAACTCGAAGAGCGGATAGTCTTCGCCCGTGACCTCGTGGTAAAAAACGTTTTCGTGAAATGTGGAAAGCCGGGCCGGGCGGCGGTAGGTGATGAAGTGGACGTTGTGGCCGCGTTTGGCCAGTCCCATGCCGAGTTCAGTGGCCACCACGCCACTGCCGCCGAAGGTTGGGTAGCAGACGATTCCGATATTCATGTGGGTGTACTGGGTTCGTTTTCTGAAATTTTTTATCTAAATAACCCAAGTTGCGGATAACGTCCCAGCGGGACGAAATCTTTGTAGGACTAATGATTGAAGCAGGTTTCCGTTCCATCGGAACGGTATTTTGCTCTGAAGGTGCCATTCCGATGGAACGGAAATTCGTGCTTTTGGCCAATTTCTACAAAGATTTTGTTCCTATACATCCGAGCTTTGAAAAGGAATATTTCTCGTCCCATCGGGACGGCATCCTTGTAGCAATCGTTTAACCACCATGTTTTCGTTCCGTAGGAACGCTATCTTATTGTTTTAAGATGCCGTTCCGATGGAACGGAGAAATATCGGTTGGGCTATTTCTACAAGGATGCCGTCCCGATGGGACGATTATTCTCAATTAAGGCTCGAATCTAACGGAACATTATCCGCAACTTGAGTTAAATACACTTTCCGTCGCCAATGGTTGAGACAAAAAAAGGGATGCCCGAAAAAAAATCGGGCATCCCTTTTTTGTTGGCAGTTCGACACTTGGCAGTGTGCAGTTGGTGCCGTGGAAGCTGTCCTGGACTGCAAACTGCCAACTGTCGAACTGCCAACAAAAATCACCTCGCCACCATCAACTTGGCGTAGTGCGGCTTGCCGTCGGCCACCACTTGCAGGATGTACATGCCCGGTGCCTGGTTGGTCAGGTCGAGTTCCTGATTGAGGTTGGAGATGAACGACTGCTCCGACTCGAACAGCACCGAGCCGTTGAGGTTGAGCAGGCGCAACTGCACGTCCATGTTTTTCACCAACTTCAAATCGAGGAAGGCCGTGCCACTCGTCGGATTGGGGTAGAGCAGCAGTTGCTCCACGCCGTCCACATCGTCCACATCGACGAAGGTGCCGAGGTCGAAAGTCTTGAAACCAGTGCAGCCGTTGGCATCCGTCACCTGCACACTGTACATGCCTACCGGTAGGCCGGACGGGTCTTGCTCTGTGGAAACGGTATCTCCAGCGCTGTTGGTCCAGAGGAAAGTGAACGGCCCTTCGGCGAGGAATACGGTCAGGTCGATGCTGCCGGTGGAGTCGCCTTCGAGGGAACCATGCACGTTGCCGAGCAGCGTGAGTGCCGGTGGGCAGCCTGTGATGTTGATGTTGTCGATGTCGAGCCAGTAGTCGCCGGTGCCCCAGGTGGCCCGCAGGCGGACGTTGATGGCCTCGCCGTCGTAGGCATCCAGCAGCACGAACTTGGTGGCCATGTTGGTGGAAGTGATGTGGTTGGCGCTGTTGATGGTCAGCACGGTTTGCCAGGAGTTCTGGCAATTGTCGGAAACCTGCAATTCGAGTTTGTCGTTCGGCCCCAGCACGGTGGCAGTGGTGCCTGCCGACCAGTTGACGTAGCGGTAGTCGAACCTCAGCGTATCGCCCACTTCGACCGGGCCGACCCGGTTGGTCGTCAACTGGAAACTCTGGTTCCCGGCGTAGAGGTTTTCGGCGAGCACGTAGGTCGGGTTGGTGTGGGAAAACGGCGGGTAAATGAACCCCTCGTAAGTCCATGCCGGGTTCACGGCGCTGTCCTCAAAATCTTCCTTCATCGGTTTGGGGTAGGCCGTGATGATTTCCGTGCGGAAAGTGTCGTTGGCGGTTTGGCTGTCGCCCGGCAGCACCGTCCACGCCTCCACGATGTACACACCGGGAGCAGAGAAGTCCCAGGTGGTTTCAAAAGAAATGGTTTGCGTGCTGTCGTTGCCGATGACGCCGGTGAAGAGGCCATCCTGCGGCACGGGAATCGGTGCTACCTGCCCGTTTACCGCAAAATAAAACTCGAACAACGTCTGCGGAGCCTGCCCGTAGTTGGTCAGTTGAACTGTGATGATTTCGTTGTCGGTCAGGTCGCACTGCACGGCGGGGTCGGGGGTGGTGATGCCCGACACGCCGAGGTCCTGGAGCCACAGTGTTTTGAACATGAGCGGGCCGATGGGCTTGCTGAATTCCGTGTCGCAGTCGAGCTTGATGTAGGCGTTGTACCAGGTGTTTTCGGTAAGGTTGGGCAATGTCAGGTAGGAAAGTTGGCCAACTGGCACCGTGTCTGCCGTGCCGGTGCCGAGGGTGAAGGCCATTGGGCCGTACTCGATGATGTAGTTGCCGAAGGCACCTGACGCCGGTTGCCAGGCAATGCGGGCGTTGGTGGCGTTCACGTCGCTCATCCAGGCATCGAGGGGGCCGGGGCAGGTCGGGCAGGCGATGGTGGTGAACACCTCGCCGAGCTGAGGGAACGGCCCGTCGGAGAAGATGATGTTGCCGTTGGGGTCAATGATTTCGTAAGAAACTTCATCTAAAAAAGCGCCCGGGATGAAGGTGAATTCAATGGGCAGGTTGCTCGTTGCCACAAATGTGAACGTCGCCTGTGTGCCGGAGAAAAAAGTGTAGTTGGTGGTGACACCGTTGTGGGTCACGTTGAGGGAGCAGCCGTTCCACCCATCGCCGAACGAGTCGTACAACTGGAAGGTGTAGGTGCAGGTAGCGCCGGGGTTCGACGGCGTGTAGGTTGTTTGGAACGAAAACGGCCCCACGTAGGAACTCACGCTGTCCATGCCGCAGAAGGAAGCGATGTACACGTCATAGTCCACGCAGGGGTTCAGGCCGAAGAGGCCGATCTGGCTGGCGGTGGTGTTGACCGTCAGGCCGCTGCCGAGCGGGAAACCCTGTGGCCCGTATTCGACGATGAAATATTCGGCGGCACCCACATTGGACCAGTTGATGAAGGCCGAGACGTCAGTAATCGAAAGGGTGTTCACCTGGCTTGGATTGGGTGCGGGGCAAATGGGGCAGTAGCCAATGCCTTGGTACACCACGCCGTCCGGAATGGGGTCGAAATTGGCAGGGTCGCCCCCTGAATCAATGATAGTGCCGTCCGTGTTGAGCAGTTCAAAGCTCGACAGCGTGAAAGAAAAGTTCGAGTTGAAGGTGATGGTAATTGGCCCACCGTCCGTCACTTGGAAGGTAGAAGTACCCTGGCTGCCCGATGCCAAGGTATGCGTACTGGTGACACCGTTGGACACCACCGTGAGCTCGCCGCCTTGCCAGCCATCGCCGAAGCCGTCGTACATGTTGATGGTGTAGGTGCAGGTAACTTGCCCGGCGGCAGCCGTAGCGAATACGCTGGCCACCAAAAAAGGCAGCATTTGCTGGAAGAACGGACGTTTCAAAAAAGTAGCAGTGGTGGATTTCATATCATCGTTTTTAACCCGGAGAAACTTGGCTTTGTCCCCCGCCCGGTGTTTCCGGTTTGCCTTGAGCGGTGAAGTATTTCAGGTGTTCTGACAAAGACAGGCCAAGTTAGACAAAAATCCAAATTCCAATGATTGGCCCCGGCCTACAAAAAAATCCGGCAGGGCGTTTCGTCTGTCAGTTTGCAAACTCTGAACCTTTTTTGGGGGAGCAATGTCAAACTCGGCGCTTTGGGTTGTTGGGGTTTTGGGAGGGGGTGAGGCGAACTCTCACGCATTCCCTAACTTTGCCCTTAAAAACTACATGAAATACCTCGCATTTCTAATCCTCCTCCTCGCCCCGCTCGCCTGCACCCGATCTGGCACGGCACAGCCGGAGCAAGCCGCAGCGCCGCCCGAAACTCCAGCCCCGTTGCCCGCAGCAGCCGTGGCTGTGGCCGATACCACCACGCTGCCAGTCGCCGAAGCACCGCCCGAACCGGCACCTCGCCCGGAGTTTTCCGTCGAATACCTCATGGGCAAATTCGACCCGGCGCAGCATCCCGACTTCGTGTTGGTGGATAAAAAATACGCAGACGAGGAGGGCTACTTCCTGCGGAAAGAGACTTACGAGATCTTTCAGAAAATGTGGGAAGCCGCCCAGACAGACGGCATTTCACTGACCATCGTTTCCGCTACCCGCAATTTCAGCCGCCAGAAGGCCATCTGGGAGGGCAAGTGGACGGGCACCCGCCTGATTGAAAACGGCACCAACGCCGCCAAGCAATATCCGAAGCCGAAAACCCGTGCGCTCAAGATTCTGGAGTACAGTTCCATGCCCGGCTCCAGCCGCCATCACTGGGGCACCGATATCGACCTGAACGACCTCGACAACTACACCTTCGAGCAAGGCCCTGGCAAAAAAGTTTATGACTGGCTGCAAAAACACGCCTCGGAGTACGGTTTCTGCCAGCCCTACTCGCCCAAAGGCGACCACCGTCCCACCGGCTACAACGAGGAAAAATGGCACTGGTCGTACATCCCGATTGCGAAGCAACTGACTGACCTCGCCGCCCACCGCCTCACCGACGACATGATCAGCGGCTTCAAGGGCGCCGAGACCGCCATGGAAATCAGCATCGTGCAGAAATATGTGTTGGGAATCAACCGGGAATGCCTGTGAAGAAATCTACGATTTACGAGTGACGATTTACGATTCCCGTGAGCCGCAATCGTAAATCGTCAGTCGTAAATCGTAAATCCACTACCCCCGCTTCGCCTTGTCCCGCTCCACCATCTCCAGGATTTGGTCAACGTGCAGGTTCTTGGCGATGATTTTCCGTTCGGGGTTCAGCAAATACACCTCCGGCGTGTTGTCCACGTAGTATTTTCCGTAAATAGATTTGTTCGTCGGGTCGAAAACGCTCGTCCAGGGTGCCCCGTGTTTTTTCAGCGCCGCCCGCCACTTGGCGTCTTCCGTGTTCACGGCGATTCCGTACACGTCGAGGCCCTTGTCCTTCCACTCGTTGTAAATCTTTATGAGTTTAGGCGTTTGCTCTGCGCAATGATCGCAGTCGGGGTTCCACATGAACACGACGATGTACGGTGCTTTTTTCTCGTAAATCGAATACATTTTGCCGTCGGGGCCGGGGGCCGACACGTCGGGCGCTTTTTTGCCGACGAGGCTGGCCGACATCTCGTAGGCGCGCTGTTGCAGTCCAAACACCTCTGCCGAGTCCGACCAAGTGGCCCGCTCGTATGTAAAGTAGCGCTCGATCATGTTCACAAACACGGCCTGCGGGTCCATCAGGGTCGATTCCTTCGGGTCGAATTTCAGCACAATCCAGTTGGCAAAATATTTATAAAACTCCGGCTTGCCCACCGTCCGGTCCACCAGCGAAATCGAGTATTTCACGATAGAATCGGGCTGCTGTGGGGTCAGTTCCGTGATGTAGCGGTTCAGCATTTTCGGAACCACGGGCGTGTAGAGCAGGCGCTCGTCGTTGAAGTCGGTGCCGTCCCAGAAACGCACCCGGTAGGAGTAGGCATACCGTGCGGTGTCGAGCGAGCCGTCCGGTCGATAGCAATCCCGCAGGTCGGGGTTCTGGCCGGCCCGTTTGAAGGAGGTGAACAGGGAGGTCGGGTGCTCCTTGAAAACTTTATCGAGGTAGGCTTGGCGGGCATCGAGGAGCTTGTCCTGCTCGGCTTTCATTTCCAGATAACCAGGTTGGCCGGGTTTCAGGGCTGCCATTTTGTTGGCATTGGCCTGGAAAAGCGGGCGTTGACCGTCTTCAAATTTTATCGATTCGTACAGCAACTGGTTATCCACGCTGCCCTCCACCTGCATGTCCGGGAGAAGATTGGCGTTGGAGGTTTTCATCGTAAACGTCTGGTCCAAATCCACCAGCAATTGAAAGTTGCGCTGGTCGGGCAGCAGCAGGTAAAACAGGCCGGGGAGGTACGCCTCCTGGCGCTTGAACACTATCTGTCCGTTGGCATCG
>JACRAN010000199.1 GCA_016234735.1 Bacteroidota bacterium
AAATAAAATGAACTTCCCTGACATTCCCTCACGGGATGAATAAAATTTTACGGAGAAAAAAAACGGGGAGACCGCATGTGCCGTCTCCCCGTTGGGTTTTGAAAAAAAGCAGGTTTATTTTTTCCTTCTCCTTACAGGTTGTTGCTGTCGTCCGCCGCCACCGCCCATGCCCTGACGGGGGTCTTTTCCACCTGTATTTCTGCCGGAGCGGCCACCCATTTGGCCGCCGCCCCGCTGCTGTCGGCGGTCACGGTCGCCACCACCGCCCCGGTTGTCGGGGCCCATGCGGCGCATGTTCGAGCGGGTGAGGTTGTCGAGGGAAGCATCTTCCATCGGCTTCAACTTGCCGCCCGACAGGTGTTCAAGGTCTTCGATGATGATGTCGTCGCTGACGTAGATATCCCGGTTCCAGGTTCGGTAGGCCAGCTTCATGTACGAGCCGATGACCTGCACGAAACCATCTTTTTTGCGGCCTTCCTCCATTTCGAGTGCCCGGGCAATCAGTTTCTGCACGTTGTGGCCGTAGTGCCGGAATTTTGATTCCTTCGACGGGTACGGTACCCGCTCCGGTTTTTTCCGGCTGTCTTCTGGTTTGGGAATTTCGCCGTTGGGCGGCACCACGTCGAGGTTGTACTCTGCAATGCGGAACACGTGCTTCCACATTTTGTCCCGATAATCTTCGAGGTTGCGGTTTTGCGGGTGCATCTGCATCATCAGCATCACAATTTGTTCGATGAATTTCTGGCGGGTTGCCCGGTCAGGGATTTCCCTGGCGTAGCGTATCATTCCCTGAATGTTCCTGCCGTATTCGGGGATGATGAGTTCTTCTTTTTTTGAATTGTACTCCATTTTTAAAGGGATGAGGGATGAGGGATGAGGTATCAGAGTGAAACATTTGTCATTCCTGATTCCTCATTCCTCATCCCTATTCAACGGTTACTGATTTAGCAAGGTTGCGGGGTTGGTCCACATTGCAGCCACGCATGACGGCGATGTGGTAGGACAACAGTTGGAGCGGGATGACCGAAAGCAACGGCGTGAACGGCTCTTCCGTCTCCGGTATTTCAATGGTGTAATCGGCTATGCGGCTGATTTCCTGGTCGCCTTCGGTGACAATGGCAAGTACCATACCTCTTCGGGCTTTCACCTCCTGTATGTTGGAAATGATTTTATCGTTCAAACTCTTGTTCGTCGCAATGATGACCACCGGCATGTTTTCGTCGATGAGGGCGATGGGGCCATGCTTCATTTCCGCTGCCGGGTAGCCTTCGGCGTGGATGTAGGAAATTTCTTTCAACTTCAAAGCCCCTTCCAGCGCCACCGGGAAATTATAACCCCGGCCAAGGTAGAGCGAGTTTGTGGCATCCTTGATTTCCCCGGCGATGTATTTGATTTTCTCGTTGCTGTCGAGCATTCTCTGCACCTTCGAGGGGATGGCTTCCAATTCGTGAAGCAACTTGTTGAAATACTCGTCTGAAATGGTGCCCCGTGCCCTGCCGATTTGCAAGGCCATGAGCGTGAGCAGCGTCACCTGTGCGGTAAATGCCTTCGTGGAGGCCACCCCGATTTCCGGCCCGGCGTGGATGTACGAGCCGGCATGGGCCAGGCGGGCTATCGACGAACCGACCACGTTGACGATGCCGTACAGGAAGGCCCCGTTCTTTTTGGCCAACTCCAGTGCGGCATACGTGTCCGCCGTTTCACCCGACTGTGAAATGGCGATGACCACGTCCCGCTCCGTGATGACGGGATGACGGTAGCGAAATTCCGAGGCATACTCCACCTCCACCGGGATGCGGGCGAGGTCTTCAAACAGGTACTCCGCAATCAATCCGGCGTGCCAGGAGGTACCGCAGCCGAGGATGACGAACCGCTCTGCATTTTTCACCCGCTCCACATGGTCGTCCATGCCGCCGAGGCGCACCCAACCTTCCTGGGCATTGAGGCGGCCCCGCATGGCATCCTGGATGGTTGTCGGCTGCTCGTTGATTTCCTTGAGCATGAAATAATCGTATCCGCCTTTTTCTATTCGTTCGATTTCCATGTTCAATTCCTGCACGAACGGCATGTGGATTTCATTGTCGATGGTGCGGATTTCGTACCCGCCGTGGCGGGTCGCCGTGGCGATTTGTTCATCGTCGAGGTACACCACTTTTTTGGTGTACTCTACGATGGGCGTCCCGTCGGAAGCGAAGAAAAATTCGTCCTTCCCAATGCCAATCACCAACGGGCTGCCTTTTCGGGCGGCCACCAGTTTGTCGGGGTCCTGGTTATCCATGACCACAATGGCGTAGGCTCCCACCACATTGGTCAGTGCTTCGCGCACGGCTTCCTCGATGGGGAGGTCGCCCCGTTTTTGTACCTCTTCGATGAGGTGGACGAGCACTTCGGTATCCGTTTGGGTGTGAAAAACATGGCCTTGCTTCTCCAGCGCCCGTTTCAACGAAGCATAATTTTCGATGATGCCGTTGTGTACCAACATGAGCCGACCGTTGCCGGAGGTGTGCGGGTGGGCGTTCACGTCATCGGGTTTCCCGTGGGTGGCCCAGCGGGTGTGGCCCATGCCGGAGGTGCCGGACAGGTTCTTGTCAAGGGCAAAATCAACGAGGTCCTGCACTTTTCCTTTTTTCTTGTAAATGTTGAGGCTGCCGTTCATCAGGGCGACACCGGCGCTGTCGTAGCCACGGTATTCGAGCCGTTGGAGACCTTTGATGAGGATGGGGTAAGCTTCTTTCTTGCCGATGTAAGCGATAATTCCGCACATGTTTTCAGATTGGGTGTTAGTTTGACCAATTCGCTACCTGGAAATTTTTTAGGCTTAAAAGTTTGAAAACCAATGGGTTAAGTCTAAAAAACATCCAATCGCACCGTAAATGTCGGTGAAAATTACGATTCCAAAACAAGGAAATAAGCGTTCAGGTGCAAAATTGTTTATCAATATCTCGTAAAACTGACTTTCAACTTCGGCGGTGAGGAAAAATGGGTCGGCCCTGCCAACACCACCCGGTTCGGTCGCTCCGGTTTCAGGTAAACGGTCAGTTGCAGTTTTTTACCAACCAACCCCGCTATCATGTCCTGAAAATGAGCGGAGATGTTGATTTTGTAATTGTTCTCGGTGGTGACTTGTCCACCAAAGTAGTCCCCGAACTTTGTCCCTCCCCGGTCAATCGAGAAGGTGAGGTCGTCAATCGAGCGGGAAGTCGAATCGGTCAGCACTTCCGTCACGAAAATCTGCTCGACGGGGTCGTAGGCCGGGTCGTCTTCCAGGAGGCTGAGAATGGGCAGCACGATTTCGGCTTTGTTGATGATGACGCCTTTCATTGACTCCGCGTACGGGATTTCAAACTCCAGGTCCAAGCCGGTGAGTCCTTGCAGGAAAAGCAGGCTGTCGTTGCTGTCGCTGTTGGCCGGGCTGATGTAGGCTTCGGCAAACGAACCTCCGTAATAATGGCGCTGATGGGACGTGACGGGGTTGCCGGAGTAAATGCGCAGGTTGTACTGCCGGTGAATGGTGTCTTCGTGGTAGTACACCCGAAGGCCCGCCAGGCTGTTGCGCATGTTGAAACTCAACATTCCCGCATTTTGCGAAGCAGGTTTCAGCCAGATGCCTTTAAAAAATTCCAGGAACTCGTCGTTGTGGTTAAAAATCGAGGTATCCGTTTCAAAAAACTCCTCGGCAAAAGCATCGTCGAGGCGGATGCGCAGGTGCGGCACCAGCCTTTCGGTGATGGTGGTGTCGGGGTCGCCCTCCGGCACGATGACCGTTACGGAATCCTCCACGTTCGGGGTGAAAAACTTTACGGCAATCGGCGAAGGTTTCACCGAAAAGCTGTCCGTATTGTAGTAAGAAATGCTGTCGATGAGTGGCTCGTCCAACCGGTACACCCCCATCGCGAACACTTCATCAAATTTCCCATAGCACAGGCTGGAATCATACGGCAAAATGAGCACGATGGAGTCCAGTTCCCCGTCCATAAAATCAGGGGCACTGGTGTTGAGGTTCAACTGGGCGTAGATGCTGGTGGTGGAACGGCCAAAAACCGGGTCGATAAAATCGCCGAACGGGAAGCTGACGAATTCGATGCTGGTGGGGCTGGGGTCCCAGATTCTGATGGAGTCGTCCAGGACAGTCCTCGCCTTGAGCGTGATGGTGTCGGTGAAGTCGATGTCAAGTTGGTCACCAGAGAGCAGGTCAGAGCCGATGACGGTAGGATCGTTGCAGGAAAACAGGGCAGCAAGGCTGATGGTCAGCGCTAAAAAGGCTGCTTGAGGGAGTTGTTTCATTCGTAAAAAACAGGTGATTTGTTTCGGAGAAAAAATTTGTCGAAAGAATAGAGTTAACAGATGGGATATTTGGTTGGTTTGGAGGCAACTGTATGGCAGTTGCCATTTACGATTTACGACTGACGATTTACGATTGATTCAAGCGCTGAAAAATCGTAAATCGTCACTCGTAAATCGTAAATCGTCAAACCGCTTCCTCTTCCACCAACATGGTATTGTAGAAATCCATGTAAGCTGCTAATTGTTCATCCTCGTTCTGAAAACCGAGCGAGGGTTTGCCGGAGGCAATGATTAGTTGCTCAACGTCTTCAGGAAGTTGCTCGCTGCCCTGAATGAGGGCATCGGCATATTCGATGGCACCTTTGTGCAGGTAAACCTGATTGCCGTTGAGGTAAGCATTGAGGTCCTTCCTGACAAGATTGTTGATGGATGCCTTCTCGATGAACGCCTCGGAGAAGTGGCTGTCCATCAGGGTATCGTACACCGAATAGACGATTTTCGAGTTTTGAAACAGCGGCTCCGTTTTGTAAGCCTCGCGGATGTAAAGCGGAATGAGGCTCGTCATCCAGCCGTGGCAATGGATGATGTCGGGCGGCCAGCCGAATTTGCGCACGGTTTCAATCACGCCTTTGCAAAAGAAAATCATGCGGTCGGGGTTGTCTTCGTAGGGCGTTCCTTCCTCATCTGCAAATACAGATTTGCGCTTGAAGAAATCGTCGTTGTCCAGGAAGTAAACCTGCAATCTTGCGCCCGGCAGCGATGCTACTTTGATTATCAATGGATAGTCGTCGTCGTCCACAATGATGTTCATACCGGATAGCCTGACTACCTCATGAAGCCGGTGCCTGCGTTCGTTAATTGTTCCGTAACGGGGCATCAGAACCCGTATCTCCATCCCATTTGACTGCATGTATTCCGGCAGCCTTTTCACCACATTTGAAACCTCCGACAGCATTGTGTATGGTTCCATCTCCTGCGTCACAAACAATAGTTTCTTCTTTTCTACCATTTTATTCACGATTTATTTGAAAGAAATTCTTCTCAATGAACGAAGCGCAAAGATACTATAAAAAAATGCGGATTCTTGCACGTTCCGGCCACATAAAGTTTTTGGAAATTATCGCAACCCCCTTTCCCCGCTACTTGAAACCGTTCTTTTTTTTGCCATTCCCGGCAATCGGGAGCATTCACAAAAACGCCTACTTTTGCCCGAAGTTTTGCCTTGCGGCAAATAGTCGCACGAACGACTTTTGGAGAGGGGGGAGGATTCGAATCTTTGGCATCGCGGTCAGGTCAAGGCCGCCGACCATTTTTCAGTTTTTTTTATAACCAACTGATAAACATGCTTTTATTTAAAAAAACCACTGACCTGCAACGCTACCTCTCCGCCTG
The DNA here is from genome assembly GCA_016234735.1 of Bacteroidota bacterium. Taxonomy (GTDB): domain Bacteria; phylum Bacteroidota; class Bacteroidia; order Chitinophagales; family Saprospiraceae; genus UBA6168. Next base: position 5,677 of record JACRAN010000199.1, read on the forward strand.
CCGGGCAGAAGGCACATCGGTGGGTTTCGTGCCCACGATGGGTGCCCTCCACGATGGCCACGTCTCGCTTATCCGGCAATCGGTGGCCACAACGCGTTGCACGGTTTGCAGTATTTTCGTCAACCCGACCCAGTTCAACGAAGCCAAAGACCTCGAAAAATACCCCCGCACCCCCGAAAAAGACATCCTCCTGCTGATGGGCGCCGGGTGCCACGTGCTGTTCATGCCGGAAGTGGACGAGGTGTACCCCGACGGCCAAAAAACGCCCCTGGACATTGACTTCGGCTACCTCGCACAGCCAATGGAGGGGACGCACCGGCCCGGCCATTTTGAAGGTATGGCGCAGGTGGTCAGGCGGCTGCTGGACATTGTGCAGCCAGCCGAATTGTTCATGGGGCAGAAGGATTTTCAGCAGTTTGCCATCGTGCGGCACATGCTGGAGCAGCTCCGCTCCCCGATAAAACTGACCATGTGCCCGACCATACGGGAAGCCGACGGCCTCGCCATGAGCAGCCGCAACATGCGCCTCACCCCGGAGCAGCGTGCCTTGGCCCCGCTCATTTTCCAGACCCTCGGAAATGCCAAAGCCAACATGACCACCTTGTTTGCGGAGCAGATAAAAAAAGAGGCGATGTTGGCGCTTTCAGTGCCGGGCATAGTGCCAGAGTATTTTGAAATGGTGGATGGCCGCACCCTTCGCCCGGTCGGGGTTTTTGAAGACCATGAAATGGTGGTGGCGTGTACCGCAGTGCGGGTCGGGGAGGTACGGCTCATCGACAACCTGGTGATGAAACAAAGCTGAAAGCCAACCGGAACAGCACTTTCGGCCTTATTGAAAACTTAATCCTGCCAATATTTTTCTGAATAAAAATTTCTAATATCTTTGCGTCCTCGAAAAAAAGAACAGTCTTTTTGGAGTTAGACGAAATACCAAACACGATTCGGGAACACTACATTTTCTGACCTCCTAACTGTCATTTTGATGCAACACGAATATCAATTTATGGTAGATTTTTCGCTGCCAAAAATGCTTACTGAAGATTTTTTACGCCAAATCCCCCACCAACGGGCCAAAGTCAACAAACTCTTCCGGGACGGCAAACTCATCAACTACGCCCTGTCCCTCGACAATTCAAAAATCTGGGCAATCGTCAATGCCAACTCCGAACTGGACGTGCTGGAATTGATTTCGCAACTGCCACTGACCCGCTTCATGCAGTACAAAATCAATACGCTCACCTTCTACTCTGCCGTGAACGCCGATGCCCCGGTTTTTTCGATGAACTAAAGACGGTGAACGGGAGACGATAGACGGTGGACGGTGAACAGCCCTGTGGCCTTGTGAAACGGTAAAACCCGAGGCTCATGTCGGTCTTTGGTGAAAAAAACAGGACTCTTGAGAGGGCGGGTTATTCAACCCGCCAGTTCTGAATCCACCCGTTTTGAATTCGTACCAGCGGGTTGAATAACCCGCCCTCTCAAAGTGAATACCTTGGCTTCACTTAAAACCGACATGAGCCAAACCTGAAACCTTCCAACCATTTCCCCCCTTTGGTTCGGGCAAAAACCTGCGACCATGCCGGACAAAATCAAAGTCATCCTCGCCGACGACCACCGCAGTTATGTGGAAGGGCTGACCGCTCCCTTCCGTGACGACGACCGCATTGCCTTCTGCGGGTTTGTCCACCAGCCCTCGGAAGTTTCCGACATGGTGAGGAACCACCAGCCCGATGTCGGCGAAGATGAAGCCGCCCACCAGCAGCACGTACAGAAAGTAGAACCAGAAGTACCGGAAGCGGGTCAGGTAGATGGCGATGCCCAGCAGGAGCAGGTACACAAAAACTAAGCAGAAAAACACGATGAGCACCAGCCGTTCGGTGCGGTCGTCCTTGGCCCGCACCTGCGAGTCCCAGAGGTAGAGGTTGAAGTTGGGCAGGGAGCAGTCATGGCGCACATTGATGAAGCACCGCACCGGGACGCTGCTCTGGGAGACGAAATTGCCAAACACTGCGTTTGCCACGCCTGCCGTTTACGAAGTGGAAGGAAAGCAGTACGTGGTCATCGCCTGGTGCGGTGGGAAACGTCGGGGGATAGTTACGTGGCGTTTGCGTTGAAATAAAAAACCAGTAAATTGTGGCCCATGAAACCTTTCCTTTTATTGGTCATCGCGTCGTTGCTGTGGGCCGGTTGTACCCGCACCCTCTACGTGCCGAATGCCCTGAACACGCCGTTGTTTGAGGAAAAGAACGACTACACCGCCAACCTGGGCATACGGGTTATTGCACCCCCCAACATTGAATTTCAGGGGGCGTATGCACCCATCAACCATTTTGCCCTGATGGGAAACGCCTCGGTCATAGGCTATTCGAATTCCGACAACGAAAGTTCTTTTGAACATCATTTGGTCGAGGCAGGAGCGGGGGTGTTTGGGGCATTTGGGAAAAACAACTGCGGCACACACCTGCTGAGGGTGGAGTTTTTCGGCGGCTATGGTATTGGAGGTGCTGACATTGTTGACGATCATACCGAAATCTTCTTTCCCGACCCAACCGTGCGCAGTTATGATGGGAACTACCACCGCAAGTTCATTCAGCCTGCTATTGGTATTAAGACCAAAGTCCTTGAATTTTCACTTGCCGCCCGTCTTTCGGAAGTCAATTTTTCAAAATACCACGACTACGAGGATGGTGTGCGCACGGCCACCGGCACCTACAATTTCACCACGGTCGAGCCTGTAATGAAATTTGCACTTGGTTATGAAGGATTTAAAATCGCAGGTCAATGGGGCTTTGTTGAGCCACTTGGTTCTTCGGCTGATTTTGTGGAAGCCACCGGGGATGCCTGGGGCAACATTCATTTCAATGGTAGTTTTATGATTAGCTCATGGAACGGGGATTGCCCGCCAATGCCAACCATTACCTTGAGCGAAGCCGCAAATAATGACAGTCTCATTCAAGCTGCCAGGTATCCCGCTCCTCCCGCTATAATCCATATTGAAACGGCCACTGCAACCATTTGCTTCTTGGATGGTGGCAGACCCGACGGCGACGTGATCAGCTTGAGTTTCAATGGAAGCTTTTTGGTGGAGGAATTGAAGTTGGGGAAAAAGCCTGCCTGTTTCGAAGTGCAGCTACAGCCCGGCGGCGACAACTTGCTGCGAATACACGCAATTACAAATGGTGAGCGGAACCCTAACACCTTAAAATTGACCATTAAAGAAGGTCGAAAAAAGCACGCCTATTACTTGCTTACCGAGGCGGGCAGGACGGATGAGCTTCGTTTTTCGCTGGACTGAGCAGTCAATTTCTATTTTTATAACGTTGAAGTGTCCAATCTGAGCGTTGGATAATAGCCCTCCATGATTACCTTAGTGCCGAATTGTATGAAATTTTCCAAACATGGCGAAACCAACACCTCCCTGTTTACTTGTTCAATCCCGGTTTTTGTCGTTAGTCTTCACTTGCCTGTTGTTCCAGGACTGCAAGAATAATGAAACACCGGCACCGAGGGCCGATGCCCCCACGGAGATAGAACCCACGCTCACTGCGGCCAATCCTTTGCTGAAATTGTTGACGCCAACACAAACCGGCGTTGACTTTCAAAACACGATCATCGAAGACGAAGACGATAATTTCATCACCAATTTTTACAAATTCAATGGCGGCGGCCTCGCAGTGGCCGATGTGAACAACGATGGTTTGCAGGATATTTACTTCGTCAGCACGAACGGCAAGGATGGCCTTTACCTCAACGAGGGCAATTTGAAATTTAAAAACATCGCGGAGACAGCGGGGGTAAGCTCCGGGGAAGGTGTTGAAACGGCAGTCACAGCGGTGGACATCAACGCCGACGGCTGGATTGATTTTTATGTTTGCCGGGCAGGCGTCAAAAACAACGAAGCGAGGCGCAACAAACTCTATGTCAACAACGGAAACCTGACCTTCACGGAACGGGCGAAAGAATACGGACTTGACGACATCAGCCCCAGTACCGGTGCCAATTTTTTCGACTCCGACAACGACGGCGACCTTGATTTGTACTTGCTCACCTACCCCACTTCGAGCGATGTACCCAACAATACTGAATCCACCCTCGCCGCCGACGGCAAATCCCGTATCCCCAACGTGAAGCCACGCGGCCCGTTGGACACGCACCGTTTTTACCGAAACGACGGAGGCAAGTTCAAGGACATTTCCGAAAAAGCCGGTGTGCAAACCTACCACTGGGGGCTAAGTGTCTCAGTATCGGATTTCAACCGCGACGGCTGGCAGGATGTTTATGTCGGCGTTGACTTCCTACAGCCCGATATTCTGTACATCAACAACCAGAAAGGCTCCTTCACCGACCGCCTCGACGACTATTTTCAGCATACGGCCCGGCACACCATGGGGGCGGATTTGACGGATTTCGACAACGATGGCCAGGTGGACCTGCTGGCAGTGGACATGCTCCCTGCGGACAACAAACACCGCAAAACCTCCGCTACCACACCCAGCCTGAGCCTCTACATTTCCACGGTCCAGCATGGCTATTCCGAACAGATAGCCCGCAACGTGCTCCAACGCAACAACGGCAATGGCAGTTTTTCCGACATCGGTTGCCTGGCGGGCATTTACAAGACCCACTGGTCGTGGAGCGGCCTGATGTTCGACATGGACAACGACGGCCTGCGCGACCTGTACGTCACCAATGGCTACCGCCGCGAAATCAGCAACCGCGACTTCTTCGATTTTCATGCCGCCGAAATCGAAACAAAGTACAACGGGAAATTGACCAAAGAAGCCTACAAGGAACTGTACAAGTTGGCCAAATACGTCCCGTCGTTGAAGACCACCAATAATTGCTACCAGAACAAGGGCGATTGGACCTTCCCCGACAAGGGCGGCGACTGGATGACCATTCCCGCTTCCTGGTCGTGCGGCTCGGCCTGGGCCGATTTCGACAACGACGGCGACCTCGACCTGGTGGTCAACAATTTCGAAGACCCCGCCTTCGTCTATCAGAACCTCGCCCGTGACCAAAAAAAGGGCAATTACCTGCAACTCAAAATCCAGGGCAGTGCCCAAAACCCCCAAGCCGTCGGCGCTTCGGCGGCGATTTATTACGACAGCAACAAAGTCCAGTACCTGGAACTGAACCCGGTGCGTGGCATATTTTCTTCGGTGGAAAACCTGCTGCATTTTGGCTTGGGGCAAACGCAGTCCGTGGACAAAATCACCGTGCGCTGGCCCGATGGCAAGACCCAAAATTTGACCAACATCGCTGCCAATCAACGACTTACGCTCAAACACGCCGATGCCTCCTCCGGCTACACCGCCCACATCGGCCCACCTCCTCCTTCCCCACAATTTTTTGAGGAAATAAATGCCAAGTTCGATTGGGCACATGCCGAAAACGAGTTCAACGATTTTACAAACTGGCTGCTCAACCCCTGGTCGGAATCAGACCTCGGCCCCTTGGTCGCCATTGGCGACGTGAACGGCGACGGCCTTGACGATTTTTTTGTGGGAGGCGCTTTCAACAGCCCCGCTGCCCTGTTCGTGCAAACGCCCGCCGGGCGCTTCCAACAAACCAACAAGCAGGTTTGGGAGTACGACAAACGCTACGAAGACCACGGCGCACTCTTTTTGGACGCCGACGGCGACGGCGACCTCGACCTGTTCGTGGTGAGCGGTGGCATGGAATCCAACAACCCGGCAGCCTGGGAAAACCGCCTGTACATCAACGAGGACGGCAGGGGCAATTTCACGAAGTCGCCGAACAAGATGCCGCCGAGCAAGGACGTGGGCTTCCGCATTGCCCCGCACGACTACGACGGCGACGGCGACCTCGACCTGTTCATCGGCGGGCGGGTCAGCCAGGGCAAATGGCCGCTCACGCCCCACGGCCTCGTGCTGCAAAACAACATCGGCAGCTTCTCGGACGTGTCTGCCGAAGTAGCGCCCGCCTTCGAACTGTGCGGCATGGTAACAGACCTCGTTTGGGCGAACATGGACGGCGACCAACAGCCGGAACTCATCGTCGTGGGGGAGTGGATGCCCGTCACCATTTTCAAGTTCAAGAACAACAAGCTGGAAAACGTGACCGCCCAGTTCGGCCTCGACAAATCGAACGGCCTGTGGTTCCGTGTCGCCACCGCCGACCTCGACGGCGATGGCGACCTCGACCTCGTGACGGGCAACTTTGGACTGAACACCCGGTTGGTCGCCTCCGCCGATTTGCCCCTGCGCTGTTACGCCAAAGATTTTGACAACAACGGCCAGGTGGACCCGCTCATGGCCTACGCCGAAGGCGGGAAGACCTGGCCGATGGTCCAAAAAGAAGTCTTGAACAAGCAAATCCCGCAACTGAGGAAAAAATTCATCTACGGGGAGGTTTACGGCAACGCAACCATCGACATGGTTTACCCAAAAAAAGAACTCGACGCCGCACTGAACCTGACGGCCTACACGCTGGAAACCTGTTGGTGGGAAAACCAGGGCGGCAAGTTCGTGCAGCGAAAATTGCCCAACCAGGCACAAACCTCCCCCGTGCAGGGCATTCTGGTCAACGATTTTACCGGCGACGGCCTCGCCGACATGTTATTGGCAGGAAATAAATACGGCCTCGAAGTGGAGACGAACCGTTGCGATGCCAGCAATGGCGTACTGCTCCGTGGCGACGGCAAAGGCAATTTTGTTTTTGTGGAAAACACGGCCTCCGGCTTCTGGGCCTCCAAGGAAGTGCGGGATTTGGCGCTGCTGCGCATCGGCGGCAAAACGGCGGTGCTGGTGGTCAACAACAACGCAGTGCCGCAGGTTTTTGCGAGGAAATGAAAAATCGGCGGCGAAGCCGCAAGCGTGATTTTGTCATGGCGCAGCCATCCGTCCACGCATCAAGGGCAAACGTGGCTTCCCGCATCACGTGGACGGATGGCTGCGCCATGACAAATAGGATGATACCACAGTGGTGCAGCTTTTTACCGTTACCAATCTTTAAACAAGCGTAGCTTAAACTGTTCATAAGTTAAGCAAGCAATTCTAGGGAAAGGGATGGCGGAAAGCGACCTGAAATGGCGGTCGTCGGAAACAAGGTAATCCGCATTGGAAGAAAAGGCGCAGTTGACAAACTTGTCGTCATCGGCGTCCGGCACAATCAAACGCATATCGAAGTAAACGGTGGTTTGCTGAACATTTGGAAGCAACAGCAGGGTAGAAATGACCAGTTCAGCAATCTCCTCGTCATAGATTTCAGTGAGTTTTTCTTCGTACTCCAGCAAAATATCGGTGGAAACACAAATGGTGAACGCCTGGTTGAAAAGGGATTCGAAGACGAACGAAGTCAGCGACCTACCTGAAACCGCACGGATGAGGATATTGGTATCGAGGACCACCCGGAGTTGGTTAGGCATGTCTTTGGAGGAGTTCGTTCAGGAGGTCGTCGGTGTATTTTTTTTCATCCCAAATCTTGTCGGCCTTGGCCCTTGCCATTCCGAAAAGATAACGGGCAATCAGTATCCTCAAATCATCGAGGTACTTGTCCGGCACACCTGCCGAGTAGATTTTCAACAGTTCAAGCTGAAGGTTCGAAAGCGGAGCGGTGCGTTTTGCTTCGTTCATTTTTATCAATTTTGAACAAAAATAAACAAAATACAATGCTGCTGCAAAAAATCGTTGGCTTCGGAAAGGACCACTCCTCCACCACCGACGACCTTGGCCAGGCGGAGAAAAAGCCCATCCCCTTCCGCGTCTATGACCTGAAGTGCATCGTG
>JACRAN010000190.1 GCA_016234735.1 Bacteroidota bacterium
AGCAGGCAGGCGGCGACCCTCCATGAAAAGGACGAGTGCCATCGTGTCAGTTACGTACCTGTTCAAGGCGGTAGCGATTTTGGTAGTTCTCGAATTCCTGTTCCAGGTGGGAAGTTTCTGTTGCACTCAAGGCTTGGAGTTCCTGTGCTAAAAAAGCAGCAAGTGCCTGCTCGTTGAACGATTTTCCCTGTTTCAGGCGGGCACGGACAAACAAAACGAAGTTGGCCACTTCCTGAAGGCTGTCTTTCGGAAGGTCGTGGATGCCGTTTTGGATGATTTGCTTCAATGTAACGGAAGTCATAAAAATGGATTTAACGCTACGAAAGTAAGATATTTTTCGGACAATCCATCACTTCCCCTTCCCCTGCACCAGCACCAGCAGCGTATAAAAAATAATCTTCACGTCCAGCGCCAGCGACATGTTTTCGATGTAGAGGATGTCGAAGCGGAGCCGTTGCAGCATCTCGTTGAGGTTGGAGGCGTAGCCGTATTTCACCTGGCCCCAACTCGTGATGCCGGGGCGCACTTTCAGCAGGTGGCGGTAGTGCGGCGCTTTTTCCACGATTTGGTGGATGAAAAACTGCCGCTCCGGCCGAGGGCCTACGAGCGACATGTCGCCCACCAGCACGTTCCAGAAGTTGGGCAGTTCGTCGAGGCGGTACTTTCGCATGGTAGCGCCCCAGGCGGTCACACGGGGGTCGTCGTCCTGCGAAAGCTGCGGGCCGTGCTGCTCGGCATCCACCCGCATCGAACGGAACTTAACGAGGTGGAACGGCTTGCCGTTCAGCCCAACGCGCTCCTGCCGAAAAAATATCGGCCCCGGCGACGACAGCCGCACCCGCAGCATCACGTAAAAATAAAGCCACGACAGCCCCACCAGCACGGCTGCCGACACCGCCGCATCCATCAGGCGTTTGAGCAGGCGCTCCCACTTGGGCATCAGTTCCTGCCGCACATGCAGCAGCACGGCACCGTACACCTCGCTCATCCGCACGTTGCCCAGCATGATGTCGTACAGGTCGGGGATGATTTTGATGTGGATTTTTTCACCGAAATCGAACAGCACGTCGAGGATGCCCGTCAGCCGCCCGTGCTCGGTGGTTTCGATGGCGATGACTACATCTTCGATGTGCTGTTCCCGGACGATTTTCGCTAAGTCGTCGAGCGGGCCGAGGCAAAGCAGTGGCAGTTCAGAGGTGGTGCTGCCCGGTGCCACCTCCACGTAGCCCAGGAAGTTGTAGCCGAGCCGTTTTTTCCGGGAGGCAATTTCTTTGAAAAGCTCAACGGCACGTTGGTCGCCGCCAATCAGCAGCGTCGGGAAGGTGACGAGGCCCCGTTGCAGACGGTGATGCGCACGGGTGAGCAGCACCGTCCGAAACGTGGCGGTGAGTGTGAAATGCAGGCCGAACAACACCCCGAACGAAGTGTAGTACGTGGTGTAATCCCGCACGAAATCGTCGAGCATGAGCGTGAAAAACAGAAAAACCACGCCGATGAACGTCAAAAAAAATGTTCTCGACACGGTGGCCAACCTCGACATCCGGTACACGTCCGTGTAGTTGTCGAAGAGCGAGTAGAACAGGAACCAGCCGACAGGAATGATGAAAATGCCGTAGAAAAAATTGAGGTCGTTCAGCGCCTCCCAACCGGGCGGGACGCCTTCGAGCCATTTCCGGTACAGGAAAAACAGCGCCCATGCCAGCAGTGCTGCAACGAAATCGGCCAGCCGGTAGAGGTAGGTGTCGCGCATTTAAGTCGGCAGTTCACAGTTGGCAGTTTGCAGTCAGGAGTTGGCAGCGACACTTTGAGGACTGCCAACTGCACACTGAAAACTGCCAACTTAAAAATGGACCAACTTGATGTTGTCCAAATAAATTTCAGCTTTGTCGAGGGTAAATTTACCGTCCTGGAATGGAATGCCGCCCCTGAAAATGAAGGCGAAACGGTTGACTTTGGCGGTGGAAATGAGGTCGGTCATGTCGAAATAAATCTTGTTCCACTCGGCTTTTTCCAGCACCACGAACTCAAAATTGACGACCTCCTCGCCCTGGTCGTCGATGGCCACTACACCAAATTCCAGCGGCACATCGGTTTTGTAGTTCAGTTCCATGAAAATTTTGGCCGCCGTGCTGTAATCGATTTCGTAGAGGTTGGCCGTTTGCGCCACGATGACCGCATTGGCCGTGTCGAGCGTCACTTTGCCCGAAAAATCGCCCTCGAACACGTCGTCCTCCGATTTTTGGAGGGAGGTGGCCGTGTTGTCGTCCCGGTCAACGCTGAACAAAACACTGGGGGTCTCGAAGTCTTCGATGAACTCAAAAACCGCCTCCGTGCTGTAAGTCGAAGTGGGTTCCACCGTCGTGTCTTCGTTCGGTTGGAGGTTGACGGTGGTGGTGAAACGCTTGTAAAACGGGTACGTTTGGAGGTAAAACGTGTTGCCGTTCGCCTTGATGACCGGGTCGATGTTCAGTTCAAACTCACCCGTGTTCAGCACTGGAATCGTGGCAGGCAACTCCACGGTGCCGAGTTGGTGCGTCACGTTGGCCACGTTGTCGAACAGGAACATGCGGGCGTGGGTGATTTTTTCGGAGACGCTGCCGTGTACGTCGGGGCTGGTGGCCAAAAGCTGGAACGGCTCCACCGTCAGGTAGGCCGGGATGGGTTCCTCCTCCCGGTCGCAGGCGGAAAAAACCGCCGCCATCGCCGCCAGGAGGATCGTTTTTTTGAAAAAAAACCCGCCAAATCGGGAGCATTTCGATGAAAAATGGTGCTTCAACTTCATTTTTTCGGTGTCTTGGATTTAGTTTCAAAAGCAAAAAAACAGTAGCAAAATGAGCATGATTCCAGAGGTTTCGTTGTAGCCGGTTTTTCTTTTCTTTCTGAAAAACGACGGCATGGCAGACGGCGTTGCCCACAGGGCGAACAAAAACCGGTTTCGTCCAATGGCGGCCAAAACGGGCTGCAAAGCTAAGTTCAAAAAATAAAAACGCCGCTTTTCGGTCGTTTTGGTGAAATTCGGCCCGCAAACCTGCACCGTTTTTTATGGCCAAATCCGAACACGACCCGCTGCTTGCCTTCCGTTTCCCCGAATTCCGCTACTACGTGGCTGCCAATTTCCTGTTCACCTGCGCCTTCCTCATCCAGGAGGTCATCATCGGCTACGAACTGTACAAACTCACGAAAGACCCCAAGGCCATCGCCTTCATCGGGCTGTCGTATGCGCTGCCGTTCATGGCCCTGTCGCTGCTCGGCGGGCACTTCGCCGACAAATGGAGCAAGAAAAAAATACTGCTCGGCAGCCTGGCGGGTATTGCCGCCTGTTCGCTCACGCTTTTTTTTGTGTCAAAATCAATGACGGATGCTGCCGCTGCCCGGTCGTTGCAGTACGTGATTTACGCAGTGGTGGCCCTGACGGGCGGGTTTTACGCTTTTTATTCCCCGACGGCCTCCTCGCTGAAGCCGCTGCTCGTGCCCCGCCACGCTTACGAAAACGCAGCCACCTGGGGCAGCGCCGGTTGGCAGGCGGGCACCATCGTGGGGCCTGCGTTGAGCGGGTTCATCTACGCCTGGGGAGGTTTCAGCAACACGATTTTGGCGGTCATTTTCCTCCAGGTGCTGGTGGTCGGCTTCATTTTGCTCATCGGCGACCGCAAGGTCGAGAACCCCGAAGCGGGCAATATTTTTCAAAAAGTGAAGGAGGGCATCGCCTTCGTCGGGCGCACCCGGATGTTGCTCTACTCCATCAGCCTCGACCTGTTTGCCGTGCTGTTCGGCGGGGTGGTGGCCATCCTGGCCGTGTTCGCCGAGGACATCCTCAAGGTCGGGCCGCAGTGGTTGGGCGTGCTGCGGGCGGCCCCGTCGGTGGGTGCCATGCTCATGCTGCTGTTGCTCACATTCACCTCCGTGATGGACCACGCCTGGAAAAAAATGCTGCTCGCCGTGGCAGGTTTCGGCGTGGCCACCATCGTTTTCGCCCTGTCAAAAAACCTGTGGCTGTCCATCGTGGCGCTGTTTTTCACGGGCGCTTTCGATGCGGTGAGCGTGGTCATCCGGCACACCATCCTCCAACTGGTGGTGCCCGACGAAATGCGGGGCCGGGTCGGTGCCGTCAACGGGATTTTCCTCAGCGCCAGCAACGAACTGGGCGCTTTCGAGTCGGGCATGGCCGCCAGTTGGCTGGGCACGGTGCGCTCGGTGGTGGCAGGCGGGGTCTTGTCGCTGGCCATCGTCGGGTGGGTCTGGTGGAAGTCCCGTGACCTGTTCGACGTGGATTTGCGGGACGGCTCGCGAGGAGGATTGGACACGGATTGAACGGATGGGACACGGATTTTTTTGTTTGCCTCATACGTGTCCCCTCCGTACAATCCGTGTCACGTCATGGAGTGATTGGAACACGGATGAAAAGGCTTGGGCGGATTAGAACGGATTTTTTTTG
>JACRAN010000193.1 GCA_016234735.1 Bacteroidota bacterium
CTTGGCTCCGCCCTCCGCCTCTTCCACGAAAATAAAATCCTTGCCTGCGTTGCTCACGATGGCGGCTTCGGGCAGAGCGGGCACCGGCACTGCGCCCGTCTCGACCACCGCTTTGAAGTACATCCCCAGCAGCAGGTCCGTGTCCTCCCGGACGAGGTGGCAATGCACCCGGATGCTGCGGTCGGCGCTGATTTCCCGTCCGAAAAGATAAACTTTGGCGAGGCGCTCTTTCGTCTCGTTCGCCAACGTGAAGCGCACCGTCTGCCCGACTTTCAACTTGGGAATGTCTTTTTCAAACACCGTCAGTTCGGCGTGCATGTGCTCGGTGTCGGCGATTTCAAACAGCACTTCTGTGTTGCCGGCGTACTTTCCGGCGTTCACGTTGACCTCCGTGACGTAGCCGTTGGCTGGCGAGTAGAGGTTGATTTCGCTTTGAAAATTATCGGCGGAAAGGCGGTCCGGGTTGATGCCGAGCAGTTTGAAACGTGCCCGCTGCCCGCCGGTTTTGGCTTCCAAACCTGCGGTTTTGGCTTTCAAGGTGCTGAATTCGGCTTTGGCGGCTTGCAGGGTTTTCCCGGCGTTCACGTTTTCCTTGGCCAATTCCTGCTGGCGGTTGAACTCCGCCTCGGCGTATTCGAGTTGGCTGCGGGCGGCGGCAAGTTCCTGCCGGGCTTCGAGGTATTCCCGCTGCTCGGTGATGAATTCCGGATTGTACAGCACGGCGATGACCTGCCCCTTGCGCACCCGGCTGCCTTGCAGCAAATCCGATTTTTTTAAAAACCCGGCTGCCGGGGCGCTGACGCTGAACAGGTTTTGCGGCGGCAAATCGAGCACGCCGTTCACTTTCACCGTGCCGGTGAGGGGACGGGTCTCCACCTTGCCCGTCTCGATGCCTGCGATTTTGTACTGGTCAGCGGAGAGTGCCACTTCCTGGGCTTCGCCTTCGGAGTCCCGATGACTATCGGGATGGGCATCGGCGGCTTCGCCTTTTTCGTCCCGATTGCTTTCGGGATTGGCGGGGGCGTTCCCGCAAGCGGTCAGGAAAATGAGGCTGCCGACCGTCGCAGCGAGGAGGATATTTTGCAAAAATTTCATTGTCGTATTTTTTAAAATTAGGATTGGTTTGAAAATAAAAAATCACTTCCCAGTCAGCCATTCGATGGCGATGACCGCCTCGTTGTAGCCGTCAAGGGTTTCGAGGTAGCCGAGCCGGATGTCGTTCGCACGGGTGAGGGCTTGCACGTATTCGAGGTAGCCCACGTCGCCCGCCCGGAACGCTTTCTGCGCATTGTTCAAAAGCAAAGCGGCAGTAGGCAGGGCGGTTTGCTCGAAGTAATCGAGCGCTGTCCGCTGTTTTTCATACTCCTGCAAAGTCTGCCGGTATTGCCCTTCTAATTGGCGGGTTTGGTATTCGGCATGGGTTTCTGCGACCTGCCTTTCGATTTGCGAAGCCTCGATGCGGGCTTTTTGCGCCTTCCCGAAAATCGGAACTGCCACGCCCGCCTGCACGACGTGGAAGCGGTCGGCGGAGGAGTAGCTTGGGTCGGCATTTTCTTCCGGGGTGATGAGCGACTGGTTGAGGTAGCCGATGCTGAAATCGGGCGCACGGCGAGCTTTTTCGACCGCCGTTGCCGCCTGGCTGAGGACGATTTGCTGTTGAAAATACGCCAGTGCCGGATTGCCGGAAACGTCGTTTGTGAGGAGCAGCGGCCTTTTTTCCAAATGAGTTTCAGCAGGAATGGCGACTGCTTCGGCAGCATTGAGCAAAGTTTGCAGTTGGACTTGTGCGATTTCGATGTCCGCCCGCACCTGCGCCAGTTGGTTGTGCACTTCGCCGGATTGGACTTCGGCGGTGGCTTTTTCGAGCGAACTGGCTTCGCCCGTGCGCAGGCGCACTTCCGCTGCCCGCACGAAGTCCGTCAGCAGGCTGTCCTGGCTTTCGAGCAAGCGCTGTTTTTCCAGCAAAAATGCCAGTCCGTACCATGCCAAGCGCACCTCGAACACGAGTTCGTTTTCCGTCACCGCCAGTGAAAGTTCGGCGCTGCGGATGTTGGCGTCGGCGAAGGCAAGTCCCGCTTTTTTGTTGCGGGGATTGGGGATTTCCTGCCGGATGCCGATGCTGTGGTCGAATTTGTTCGAGTTGTACTGCCCAAGCTGGAGGTCGAAGCTCGTTTTCGGCACCTCGTAAGCCGCCCGCCGCAAGGTGCGCTGCGACTGGATTTGGTAGGTTCCGGCTTTGATTTGCAGGTTGTTGGCTTTGGCTTGAGCGATGGCTGCATCGAGCGTGAGCGGCGTTTGCGCTCCGGCATTTTTTGGCAAAAACAAAACCGCCAACACGAGCAAAGCCGCCCCGCCTGCCGCCGGACTGATTTTTTTCCCAAACCATTTTTCAAACCAGATGTACAGCACGGGCAGCACGAGCAAGGTGAGCAAGGTCGCCGAAATCAGCCCGCCGATGACCACCGTCGCCAGCGGTCGTTGCACCTCCGCCCCGTCGCCGGTGGAAAGCGCCATGGGCAGGAAGCCGAGCGACGCTACCGCCGCCGTCATGATGACCGGGCGCAAGCGGGAGTAGGTTCCTTTTTGCACCCGCTCCATTACGTCATGTATTCCGTCCTTTTTCAGTTGGTTGAAAAACCCGATGAGCACGATGCCGTTGAGCACCGCCACGCCGAACAGGGCGATGAAACCGACGCCCGCCGAGATGCTGAACGGCATCCCCCGCAGCACCAGCGCCGCCACGCCGCCGATGGCAGAGAGTGGCACGGCGGTGAAAATCAGCGCCGCCTGGCTGACCGAGCGGAAGGCGAAAAACAGCAGCGCAAAAATGAGCGCCAGCGCCACCGGCACGGCAATCGAAAGGCGGGCTTTGGCTTCCCGCAGGTTTTGAAACTGCCCGCCGAAGGTGTAGAAGAAGCCCGTCTGGAGGTCGAGTTTTTCTTTCAAAATGCGTTCGATTTCCCCGACGGTGCTTTCCACGTCCCGGCCCCGCACGTTGAAGCCGACGAAAATGCGGCGCTGCCCACTCTCCCGGCTCACCTGCGCCGGTGCGTCCTTGTATTCAATGGTGGCGATTTGGTTGAGCGGCACCCTGCCGCCGCCAGGGGTGGAGACGTAGAGGTTTTCAAGGTTTGAAATGTCCTGCCGCAGGCTGCGCTCGAGGCGCACGACGAGGTCGAAGCGCTTTTCACCCTCGAACACCACGCCCGCCCTGCTGCCGGCGTAGGCGGTGGTGAGGATGCGGTTCACCTCTGCGACGTTCAGCCCGAATTGTGCCAGGCGGTCCCGGTCGTATGTTACCTGGATTTGCGGCAAGCCCCGTACTTTTTCGACCGTCGGCTCGGTGATGCCTTTCACGGGGGCGATGAGTTTGGCGACTTTCGCCGCCTCGTCCGCCAGCACGTCGAGGTCGTCGCCGAAGATTTTTATCGCCACGTCCTGTCGGATGCCGGTCATCAACTCATTGAATCGCATTTGCATCGGCTGGGTCATTTCGATGCTCACGCCGGGCAGGGCGGACAAGGCCTCTTCCATCGCCTCCTGCATTTTTTCCCGGTCGCCCACTTCTTCCCGCCAGGTGCCCTTTGGCTTCATCGCCACCATAACGTCGCCCCGTTCGACGGGCATCGGGTCGGTGGGAATTTCGGCGCTGCCAATGCGGCTGACGACCTGCCTGACTTCGGGAAAATTTTTCATCAAAATCACCTCCGCCCTCGTGGTGCTTTCCGTCATCTGCGTCAAAGATGTCCCCTGCATCATGGAAAATTCGACCGTCAAATCGCCTTCTTCGAGCGTTGGGATGAACTCGCCGCCCAATCGGGTGAAGCCCCAAATCGTCAGCGCAAACAGGAGGATGGCGACGGCGGCGGTGATCTTTTTCCAGCGCAAAACGGCTTCCAATGCCGGGGAGTAGAGTTTGTGAAAAAACGCCATGAGGTGGTCGCTGACGTTGGGTTTGTGCTCGGTTTTTTTGCTCAAAAACAAGGCGGACGCCATGGGCACCCAGGTCAGCGACAGCAGGAAAGCGCCGAGAATGGCGAAGGAAACCGTCTGTGCCATGGGGCGAAACATCTTGCCTTCGATGCCCACCAGCGACAAAATCGGCAGGTAAACGATGAGGATGATGAGCTGCCCGAAAGCGGCGGAGTTCATCATGCGGGAGGCGCTGTGCTGCACCTCGCCGTCCATTTGGGCTTGTGTCAAATGCGTGGCGTCGCCGTATCGGTGGCGGTTGTAAAAGATGCGATGCACTGCGCTTTCCACGATGATGACCGCTCCGTCCACGATGAGTCCGAAGTCAATCGCCCCCAGCGACATGAGGTTGCCCGACACGCCAAACAGCCGCATCATGCCGAAGGCAAAGAGCATGGCGAGCGGAATGACCGATGCCACGACCAAGCCCGCCCGCCAGTTGCCGAGCAGCAGCACCAACACGAACACGACAATCAACCCGCCTTCGAAGAGGTTCTTTTCCACGGTGCCGATGGTGCGCCCCACGAGTTCGGTGCGGTCAATGAACGGCTCGATGACCACGCCTTCGGGCAATGACTTCTGCACCTGGACAATGCGCTCTTTCACCCTGCGGCTGACTTCGACGAAGTTATCGCCTTTCAGCATCAGCGTGATACCCGCCACCACTTCCCCTTCCCCGTTGCGGGTGACTGCGCCGAGCCGGTTGACGCTGCCGAACTGCACCGTTCCCACGTCCCGAATGAGAATGGGGATGCCGTTGCGAGTAGTGACGAGGACTTTTTCAATGTCCTCCAAGGTCTGCACCAGCCCGATGCCCCGGATGTAGTAGAGGTTGCTTCCTTTTTCGATGTAGGAGCCGCCGGTGTTCTCGTTGTTGTGTTCCAGCGCCTCGAACACGTCGTTCATTGTCAGGTTGAGGGCGTTGAGCTTGTCGGGGTCAACGGCGACTTCGTACTGTTTCACAAAACCGCCCCAGCCGCTCACCTCCGCCACGCCGGGCGTTCCTTCAAGCTGGCGTTTCACAATCCAGTCCTGCAAGGTGCGCAGGTCGGTGGCGGAGAATTTATCCTCGAAACCGGGCTTCGTGTGCAGCGTGTAGTGGTAAATTTCGCCCAAGCCGGTGGTGATGGGCGCCAGGAACGGCTCCGCCAAGCCTTTGGGGATTTCGCCTTCGGCTTCTTTCAGCCGCTCGCCGACCTGCTGCCTCGCCCAATAAACATCCTTGTCGTCGTGAAAAACGATGGTGATGACCGACAGCCCGGAGCGGCTGATGCTGCGGCGCTCAGTCACGTCGGGAATGTTCGCCAGCGCCCGCTCGATGGGGGCGGTGATGAAGGCTTCGACTTCCTGCGCTCCCAGCGTGGGCGCTTGCGTGATGACCTGCACCTGGTTGTTGGTGATGTCGGGCACGGCATCGAGCGGCAGGCGGAGGAACGACACGATGCCCCAGATGGCCAGGGCGAGCGTGAACAGCCCGACGACTAATTTATTGTGAATGGAAAAATGGATAATTCTGTCCAGCATAGGATTTGGGTTGATGAAATGAAAAAAATGTCAGTGCCCGGTCAGTTGGCTTACGCCAAATGCCGGTTGCCCTGCGGGGTGGCAAGGGAAAAAATCCTAACCCAAAAAAGCTATCGGAGGACGGAAGACCGCCGAAAGATACTCGGTGGAAAAAGGTGCTTGGCAGGTGAAAGAAGTTTGGCGGGGGATGGCGGCGGGGGGTGTCATTAGCAGCGGCGATACTTTCAAAGAGAAAACCACACAGCCGCAGCAGGTGCATTGGCAAAGCGGGGAACACAGGTCATTGCAATGCTGGTGGCCGGAGTGGGCGTTGCCTGATTTTAGCAAAGCAATGGTTTTGCCGAAGCTCTCATGCCCATGCTCGCCATCACTGCAAGGGAGGCAGGACAGGGCGAACAGATACAGACAAAACATGTGACAAAACCATTTCATGCGGCAAAAGTAACGGAAAGGGTTGGGAAAAGCTGCCTGGGAAAGAATTGCATTTCACCCAGGCAGCTTTGTTCTAAGAAAGTGGTTGACCCTGTTTTTTTCTTTAAAGATTGTATTTCAACAATTCTGCCCCCGCCCGCTGCCACGCCTCCTCCAATTCCAGCCACCTGTCCACGCTCTCAAAATACAGCGTCGTTTCCAGAAAATATTCCAGCACCGTGATTTGCCCCGCCTGCAAAGCCTGGTCGAGCAAAGAGCCGCTCGAAGCCGCTTGCAGGTTGCTTCCGTACTCGTCGAAACTTTGCCGGAGTGCCTGGTACTGCTCGTAAAGTCTCTTGATTTCATGGTAATGTTCGGTTCGGTGTTCCTCGATGCGAGCATCATACACTTGCACGTGCAAGGCTGAATAGTTCAACCTTTTTTTATTTTCCCAAAGCGGTACGCTCACTCCCGCATGAGCGCCGTGAAATTGCTGCCCCAGCAAGCCCTGATAGCGGTAGCCCGCCTCGAATTTCGGCAGCAGCAAAGCTTTGGTCAGCCTGGCTTCCGCCTGTCCGATTTGCTGCTGGGTTTGCAGGTATTTCAGCGCCGGGTCGCTTTCCTCGATGGTTTGCTCCAGCGTTTCAAAATCTGGCAGGGCGGTCGCAATCGGGTAAATCGTGTCGGTGAAAACGACCGGGTTTCCGCCGTTTAGCTCGGTCAGCCGTTGTAGGTTTTCGGCGGTTTCCGTTTCCAAAAGTTGCAGGTCAGTTTGGATGTTGAGCAATTGCAGGCGGGCTTTGTTCACGTCCAAAATCGTGGCGTCCTGCTGCTCTAATTTTTTCTGATAATTGGCATGAAACCGCTCCGTGTTTGCCCGCCGCTTCGACAGTTCCGCCTTGCGCTTGTTCAGGTAAATCAGGCGAAGGGCAACCAGTTTGGCTTCAAGCAAGATTTCCTTCCGCACCAGTTCGCTTTCGAAAGCGGTTTGCCCGGTTCTCAAATTCGCCACCTGCCTTCGGTATTTGTAAGCCGTCGGAAAATCGAAGGCTTGGGCGGCGGTCAGGTCGGTCTGGCTACCCGCCGAGGACGGGAAGCCCTGCATCCAGTCGAGGCTGATTTCCGGGTCGTAAAGTGCGAGACCCGTTTGGAAAAAAGCTTTGCCCGCTTCGATGCGGCGCTGTTCTGCGAGCAGGGTTTTGTTGTTGGCTTGCACGGAGGCAAGCACCTGGTCGAGGTTGCTTTGCGCATGGGCAAAACAGGGAAGCAGTACCATGAAAAGTATTCTGATTTTTTTGTTCATTTTTCTCTTATTTTGTAAAAAATAAATCGTTTATGGTTCAGGCAACTTTCAAAATATCGGCGGAAGATTTGACCGCTGACTTGTTGGAGAAAATAAAAAGCCTCTTTCCGGGCAAGAATTTCGAAATCCTCATTTCAGTCAAACCCAAAGAAACTCCCGAAGAAGCAAAACGGCGCATTGACCGTTCCATTGAAAATATCGAACGAAACAAAAACGTCGTGGCATTTTCTCCGGAAGAATATGAAGCCCTCGTGCAGAAACTTTCCCAACAATGAAACCCATCCTCTTTGAAGGTGAAGCCTACGAACAGTTCGTCGGATGGGCTGAGCAAGACACGGATATTTTTAACCGGATTGACAAACTCCTCCGTGACATCAGCCGGACACCCTTCAAGGGCCTGGGTAAGCCCGAACCGCTCAAACACGCCTGGAAAGGATGGTGGTCTCGCCGTATTACTTCTGAACATCGCCTGATTTACAAGTTTGAAAAGGATACGATTTTCGTCGCCAGCCTGAAAGGGCATTATGGCGATTAGGAAACTCATTCCCCCATTCCCCCATTCATTTTCTTCTCTTCGATTGAATGATGAAATACACGGCGGGAATGATGAAAATGTTGAGCAGCGTCGAACTCAAAAGCCCGCCTAAAATCACTTTCGCCATCGGGCTTTGGATTTCGTTGCCCGGCTGGTCGCCTGCCAGTGCGAGCGGGATGAGTGCCAGCGCAGCCGTGAGCGCCGTCATTAAAATCGGCGTCAGCCGGTCGAGCGAGCCTCGGATGACGGTGTCGTACAAGCCCATTCCTTCCTTGCGCAGCGAATCGTAACTGCTCACGAGCAGGATGCCGTTTCGGGTCGCCACGCCGAACAGCGTGATGAAGCCGATGATGGCGGGGATGCTCAAAATGCCCGAAGTCAGCCACACGCCGAACACGCCGCCAATCAGGGCGAGCGGCAGGTTGAGCAAAATGATGCCTGCCAGCGTGAAGTCTTTGAACTCGGCGTAGAGCAGCAGCAAAATCACAAGCAGCGAAATGATGGAGGTGAACAGCAGCGATTTGGAGGCGGCGGCTTCGCTCTCGAACTGCCCGCCGTACTCGATGTGGTAGCCTTCCGGCAACCGGATGTCCTGCCCGATGGCTTTTTGAATGTCGTTCACCACGCCCCGCAAATCCCGCCCGGCGACGTTGGCGGAGATGACCACTTTGCGCTGCACGTTCTCCCGGTTGATGGTGTTGGGTCCTGACGTGGAGGAGATGTCCGCCACGGTTGCCAGCGATACTTTTTGACCGTTTCCGGCGTCGAGCATCGTGCTTTTGATTTGTTCGATGGTGCTGCGGTTTTCGTTGTTGTAGCGCAGCACGAGGTCGAAGCGCTTTTCGCCCTCGAACACCTCGCCGACTTTTTCGCCTGCCATTGCCACGTCCACGAACTCGGTAAATTCCTCCGTGCGGATGCCGTAGCGGGCAAGCATTTCCCGGTTGCCTTTGATTTGCAGTTGCGGGATTTCGATTTGCGGCTCCACCGACAAGTCCACCAACCCGTCAATGCCCTCGATGACGGCTTTGATTTCGTTGGAAAGCGAGAACATTTTGTTCAAATCCGTCCCGAACAGCTTGATGGCGATGTTCGCCCTCGTGCCGGACAGCATGTGGTCAATGCGGTGCCCGATGGGTTGCCCGATGGTGATGTTTGCGCCGGTGAC